>SEEV01000569.1 GCA_004211695.1 Rhodococcus sp. (in: high G+C Gram-positive bacteria) | reverse complement strand
GGAGTTTGCGGGGTCGGTGTTGCCGGGGTTCATGGTGCCGTCGGTGGTGGTGGTGTTGGGGGGGTTGCCGGTGACGGCGGCGGGGAAGGTGGATCGGGCGGCACTCCCCGCACCCGAGGTTGCGCGTGAACCCCACCGCGCGGCACGCACACCGGCGGAAGAGACGTTGGTGTCGGTGTTCGCCGAGGTGCTCGGAGTCGAGCGGGTCGGACTGGACGACTCGTTCTTCGCGCTCGGCGGCGACAGCATCCTGTCGATCCGACTCGTGTCGCGGGCCAAGGCGCGTGGACTGGTGTTCACCCCGCAGCAGGTGTTCGAGCACCGGACGGTGGCGGCTCTGGCCGCCGAGTCGGAGACTGCCGCCGGTGAGACCGCAGTTCCCCTGGCAGAACTCGCGGGCGGCGGGATCGGCACGTTTCCGCCCACCCCGGTGGTGCGGTACCTGATCGAGCGCGGCGGGCACTTCGACCGGTTCAGCCAGAGCCTCGTGCTCGACCTCCCCGGCGGCATCGACTCGGCCGGACTCCTCGCGACCGTCACCGCTGTGCTCGCGCGTCACGACATGCTGCGGTCGCGGCTGCACCGGAACGCACACGGGCAGTGGGAGATGGAGACTTTTCCCGCCACCGACATCGATGCCGCGGCACTGGTCCGGCGCGTCCCGTACGACCCGGAGACCGATTCGGACGGGCACTCGGACCTGGTGGCGACCGAGCACCAGGCGGCCGTGAACAGACTGCGCCCCTCCGACGGTGTGGTCGTCCAGTTCGTGTGGCTCGATCCGGTGCAGTCGGGCACACCCTCGGCCGCGACGGGCCGGTTGATCGTGGTAGCACACCATCTCGCGGTCGACGGGGTGTCCTGGCGGATTCTGCTGCCCGACTTCGCCGCTGCCTGGTCGCGGATCTCCGCGGGGCAGTTGCCGGCTCTCCCGGAACCGGCGACGTCGATGCGCCGCTGGGCGCACGCGCTGGCCGAGGAGGCGGGCCGGACCGAGCGGGCCGCCGAACTGGGGTGGTGGCGAAGCGTCGTCGAGGGACCCGACCCGCTGATCACCGACCGGGCCCTCGATCCCGGCCTGGACGTGGCGACCGCACTGCAGGACGTGAGCGTCGAGACCTCGTCCGAGGACACCGCGGTCCTGCTGACGGGCCTACCCGAGCTGTATCACGGCGGTGTCCTCGATGTGCTGCTGACGGCGCTGGCGGTGGCGGTGTCGCGGTGGCGCGCCGAGAGGGGCATTCCCGGGGCGTCGACGTTGATCCGACTGGAAGGGCACGGCCGGGAGCAGCAGGTGGTGCCGGGCGCCGACCTGTCCCGCACCGTCGGCTGGTTCACGACGGTTTTCCCCGTCCTCGTCGACCTCCACGGCATCGACCTCGACGACGCGGTCGCCGGTGGGCACGACATGGGCGACGCCGTCAAGCGTGTGAAAGAACAACTCCGTGCGGTGCCCGACATGGGAATCGGATACGGGCTGCTCCGCTACGTGAACCCCGACACCGTCGGCGGCCTGCCGAGCACGGAACCGGGACAGATCAGTTTCAACTATCTCGGCCAGGTCCCGGACTCGGCCGGCCACGGCACCGCGACCGGGTGGGGCCCCGCCGTCGGTTTCGGCGACCTGCGTTACGTCCCTGACCCGGACATGCCGGCGTCCGCCGCGATCGAGATCAACGCGATCGTCATCGGCGGACGGCTCCGGGTGGGGTTCGGATTCCCGGACACCCTGCTCACCCGCGCCGAGGTGGAGCGGCTGGCGGCACGGTGGCGGGAGGCATTGTCCGCGTTGGTGTCCCATGCCCGCAGCGCGGGCGCGGGCGGACTCACGCCGTCGGACGTTCCCCTCGTCGACGTGACCCAGAGCGACCTGGATACGTGGGAGGAGCGTTTCGGCGCGCTCACCGACGTGTGGCCGCCCGCTCCCCTGCAGGCCGGGTTGCTGTTCCACGCCCTGCTCGCGAAACCGGCGATCGACGCGTACACGGTGCAGATGGAGCTGCACCTGAACGGTGTTGTCGACCCGGCCCGGATGCGCCGTGCCGCACAGGCATTGCTGGATCGGCACGCGAATCTGCGGGTGGCGTTCGTTCCCGCCCGCGACGGGACCTTCGTGCAGGTGGTGCCCGCGTCCGTCGAGATACCGTTTTGCGAAGTCGACCTCACCGGTCTGCCCGAGGACGCGCGCGGCGCCGAACTGGACCGGCTCCTCGCAGCCGACCGGGCCGCACCCTTCGACACGTCGCGGCCACCGCTGGTCAGGTTCCTCCTCGTCTCGACAGGACGCGAAGAATCGCAGCTCGTGTGGACGAACCACCACACCCTGCTCGACGGATGGTCGATGCCGCTCGCGATCCGTGAATTGCTCGCACTCTACGTGGCCGGCGGTGAGCAGGCGCCGTCGTTGCCGCGACCGCGTCCCTACCGCGACTTCCTGACCTGGCTGCATCGCCGCGACCCGGCGGAATCACGAACGGCCTGGGCGTCCGCGCTCGCCGGCGTCGACGGTCCGACGCTGCTCCTGCCCGACGCACGGGGACGGCAACTGTCGGTTCCGCCCGCCCACGCGCAGTTCACCCTGTCCGAGGAACTGACCGCCGAACTCACCGCCCTCGCGCGAAGTCGGAACGTCACCCTGAACACGGTGACCCAGGTGGCGTGGGGCATCGTGCTGGGCGCCTCGACCTCCCGTGACGACGTCACGTTCGGGAGCACGGTGTCGGGGCGGTCGCCGCAGCTGCCCGGGGTCGAGTCGATGATCGGACTCTTCGTCAACACCGTGCCCACACGGATCACGCTCAGCCCCCGGGAAACGCTGGGTCGGTTGCTCGACCGGACGCAGGCGGAGCAGGCCGCACTCCTCGAGCACCACCACCTCGGTCTCGCCGACATCCAGCGAGTAGCAGGACCCGACATCGGTTTCGACACCGCGACCGTGTTCGAGTCGTACCCGATCGACCGGGGCGGCCTGACCGCGGACACCGATCTGGCGGGTATCCGGGTGGTCGACGTGACGGGTGTCGACGCCACCCACTACCCGCTGAGCGTGGCCTTCTCGGTCGACACGCAGCTGCGCATGACGTTCCACTACCTCCCCGACGTGATCGACGAGGCCACCGTCGACGCCATCGCGGGACGGGTCACCCGAGTGTTCGAGGCGATGGCGTCCGATCCGGATGTTCCGTTGGTGGGGGTGGATTTGTTGGGTGTGGTGGAGCGGGGGGTGTTGGTGCCGGTGCGGGGTGGTG
>SEEV01000568.1 GCA_004211695.1 Rhodococcus sp. (in: high G+C Gram-positive bacteria) | reverse complement strand
CCCAGCGTGTGCTGGCGATGGCCGCCGGCATCTGGCACAACTGGAACATCGGCGCCACCGCCAAGCGATCATTTATCGCCTACGACCACTGATCCGTTCAAGGAATCAATCATCTAGGCTTCCGGGCGTGCCGACTTCCAAGATCGAGCGCTTGATGAACCTGGTGATCTGTTTGTTGTCCACCAGACAGTTCCTCACCGCCGAGAAGATTCGCGAGAGCGTTGCCGGGTACGCCGACTCCGCCAGCGACGAGGCGTTCAGCCGCATGTTCGAACGCGACAAGAACGAGCTTCGGGATCTCGGCGTTCCGCTCGAGACGGGGCAGGCGTCGCGCTTCTCGACGGTCGAGGGCTACCGCATCAACCGCAATGCGTACGAACTCCCCGACATCGACCTCAGCCAGGAGGAGTCGGCGGCGGTCGCGGTCGCGGTCCAGTTGTGGGAGTCGCCGGAGTTGACGTCCGCCGCCCAGGGGGCACTGCTCAAACTGCGGGCCGCGGGTGTGCAGGTGGATCCCGACTCGGCGGCCACCCCGATCACCGCCGTCCCCGCCCGCACCCGCGGCTCCGAACCGGCGCTCGGGAAGCTCCTCGCGGCGGTCGACGCCGGCCGCGCCGTGCATTTCCCGCACCGCGGCGCCCTCAACGAGCCGTACACTGAGCGGACCGTGGAACCGTGGGGTGTCGTCACCGCGCACGGTCGCTGGTACCTCGTCGGTCACGACGTCGACCGGGGTGCCGTCCGGACGTTCCGGTTGTCGCGAATCGGCGACGACGTGCGGGAGTTCGGACCGTCGGGGGCCGTGCACAAACCGGCGGGTGTGGACCTGCGGGAGATCGTCGACCGGGTCACCGGTTCGGGCGAGGTCACCGGGACCGCCACGGTGTGGGTGGCCGAGGGCCGAGCCCAGGAACTGCGCCGACTGGGGACGGCGACGGGGGAGCGGCGGGTCAACGAGCGCAGCGGCACCGTACTCGCGATCCCGGTCCGCTCCCGGGACTGGATCGCGCGGCTGGTCGCCGGCCACGGGGCGGATGCCCTGGTACTCGATCCGGCCGAACTACGCCACGATGTGCTGACGAAACTGAAGGACGCCGCGGAAGGGGGGACGCCGTGAGCAACAGGCTGTCGTCGAGACTGTCCCGGCTCCTCAACCTGGTGCCGTACTTCATCGCGAACCCGGGGATGAGCGCGGCCGAGGCCGCCGCCGAACTGGGTGTCACCACCACCCAGCTGATGTCGGACCTCAACCAGCTGTGGGTGTGCGGGCTGCCCGGCTACGGCCCGGGCGACCTCATCGACCTCTCGTTCTCCGAAGAGAGCATCGAGGTGACGTTCTCGGCGGGCATCGACCGCCCGCTGCGGTTGACGTCGACGGAGGCCACCGCCCTGCTGATTGCCCTGCGTTCGCTGGTGGAGATGCCGGGGATGGTCGATCCGTCGGCGGCGCACAGCGCGATCGCCAAGATCGAGGATGCCGCGGGCTCCGCGGCGGCCCGCGCGACGGTGACTCCGACGTCGGAGCAGGATGCGGTGGAGGACGTGGCGGAAGATCCGATCGCCGCCGCGGTGCGGTCCGCGCTCCATCACCGCCGCGCACTGCACCTGACGTACTACTCGGCGTCCCGGGACCGGGTCACCGAGCGGACCGTGGACCCGGTGCGGATCGTGCTGGTCGACAATCACAGCTACCTGCAGGCGTGGTGCCGGCAGGCAGAGGGAGTGCGGCTGTTCCGGCTCGACCGGATCGACGCCGCCACCGAACTGGACGAGCCGTCGACCCCGCCTGCTCAGGCCCTCGTGCGGGATTCCAATCTCGAATTGTTCAGCGGCGACGCGTCGCTGCCGCAGGCACGGTTGCGCATCGCCGCCGACTGCGTGTGGGTGCTCGACTACTACCCGATGGATGTCCGCACGGTCGCCCCCGACGGCTCGGTCGAGGCGAGCATGAGCTACGGGGCCCTCGAGTGGATGGCGAGGCTGGTCCTCGGGTTCGGTTCCGGAATCACGGTGCTCGGACCGGCTGAGCTGGTCGACGAGGTGCGCCGCCGGGCGGTGGAGGCGCTGTCGGCCTACGACGCCGTCGAGGCATGAGCGCCGTGCGTCCGTTGCGGGTCAGCGTGCTCGGTGCGGGCAGCATCGGTTGCTATATCGGGGGCCGGCTCGCCGCGGCGGGCGCCGAGGTCACGCTGATCGGACGCGAGCGGATCGGGACGGAGATTCGCGCACACGGATTGCGCCTGTCGGACCTGCACGGCGCGGACATCCGGGTCGGTGCCGCCGACGTCGCGTTCGCCACCGGAGCCGAGTCGGCGGCCACCGCCGATCTCGTTCTCGTCTCGGTGAAGTCGGCGGCGACGCCGGAGGCGGGTGCCGCTCTGGCGCCGGTGATCGGTCCCGACACGGTGGTGGTGAGTGCGCAGAACGGGCTGGGCAATGCGGACACCCTGCGTGCGCTGCTGCCGGAGCACGTCGTTCTGGCGGCGATGGTGCCGTTCAACGTGGTGAACCGCGGCGACGGGCATTTCCATCAGGGCTCCGAGGGCGACCTCGAGATCGAGCAGCATCCAGCGGTGCGCGCATTCGCGACGGTGTTCGACGACGCCGGGTTGCCGCTGCATGCTCATGAGGACTTCCGCTCGGTGCAGTGGGCGAAGTTGCTGCTCAACCTGAACAACGCGGTCAACGCCCTGTCCGGTCTGCCGCTCCGTGAGGAGCTGTCGCAGCGGTCGTTCCGGCGCGCGGTCGCCCTGGCGCAGCGGGAAGCGCTGGCTCTGCTGACCGCCCGCGGCGTCGCTGTCGCCAAGCTCACACCGCTGCCGCCGCGGTGGATTCCCCTGTTGCTGACGGTCCCGGACTGGGTGTTCCGGGTGGCGGGCAGCCGGATGCTGGCCATCGACCCGCATGCGCGGTCGTCGATGTGGGACGACCTCGAAGCGGGCAGGCGCACCGAGGTGGACTGGATCAGCGGGGAGGTCGTGCGGCTGGCCGCGGCGTCGGGTGCGGACGCCCCGGTGAATGCGCGGCTGGTCGAACTGATCCGCGAGGCCGAGGCGGGCGGGAACCGGCATTGGACCGGGGACGCCCTGCTCGCCGATCTGCGCTCACAGCGGGCACCCAGGAAACCGGCAGGCAAACGGCAGCGCAACTAGCCAGTTTCGACCGGGCTGGTGCCGTGTATGTCCGGTAGCATCGGGGTCACCTGATCTTTTGGAGGTTTCATCATGGGAGCCATGAGCCCCTGGCACTGGGC
>SEEV01000147.1 GCA_004211695.1 Rhodococcus sp. (in: high G+C Gram-positive bacteria) | reverse complement strand
TCCGAGATCGCCCGAGACAACGACCGATTCCTGACCATGTTCCGCACACTCAGATCCTCGACGGCGATCACTTGGTTTTCGCGCACCAGCCGAGTGGAGAGTGTGTGCAGATAATCGCGTCGCCGATCGGCGATCCGGCCAACAATCTTCGCGACCCTCAGTCGGGCCTTGGCCCGGTTACGGGACCCCTTCTTCTTCTTGGCCAGCACCCGCTGCGCCTTCGCCAGCCGCTCACGGTCCCTGCGTTCGTGGCGCGGGTTGGTGATCTTCTCCCCCGTCGAGAGCGTGTAGAGGCTCGTGATCCCGGCGTCGAGCCCGACCACCTCATCGGTCGACGGGTGCTCGGGGATCGTGTCCTCGACGAGAATCGAGATGTGGTACTGACCGCGAGCATTGCGCGACACCGTCACCTGGGATGGCGCGCACCCCTCCGGTAGCGGCCTCGACCACCGAATGTCCAGCGGTTCGGACTGCTTGGCCAACCGGATCTGCCCGCCGCGGTAGGTGAAGCAGTTCGCGTAGTAGGTCGCCGAATCCTTCGACCGGCCCTTCCTCTTGAACTGCGGGTAGCGCGACTGCTTGCGCCAGAACCTGTCGAACGCGCCCTGCAACTGCCGCAGCGACTCCTGCAACGGCCCCTTCGACGGCTCCGACAACCACGCGGTCTCGGTGTCCCGCTTCCATCCGGTGAGCATCCTCGAGGTGTCCGCGAAGCTGACCCGCCGCCGCTCCTGCGACCAGGCACGCGACCGCTCGGCCAACGCCCGGTTATAGACATACCGGGTGCACCCGAACGTCCGAGCAAGCTGCTCCGCCTGCACCGCAGACGGATAGAAACGGTACTTGAACGCCCGCTTCACCACCCTCCCCGCCATACCCAGACACTAGCCACACACTCCGACAAAACCAGATCGGCTATCCCGGACCCGAAGGACCGGGTTTGCGCCGAAAAACTCACGGATCAAGGAATACAGCCACCTCACCGAGGCGGATGTGGAGGCGCTGGGTGCGGAACTCGATGCGATCCGAGCCGACATCGAGGAGTCCCGCGGCGCCCGCGACGCGCGGTACATCGACCGGACGATCAAGCTGCAACGGTCGCTGGCGATTGCGGGCAGGGTCGTCCTGTTCGGCAGCCGGACGAGACCGGCGTGGCTCCTGGGTACCGCTCTGATGGGCGCGGCGAAGATCATCGAGAACATGGAGCTCGGTCACAATGTCATTCACGGCCAATGGGATTGGATGAACGACCCCGAGATCCACTCGTCGAACTGGGAATGGGACAACACGTGCCCGTCCTCGGGATGGAAGCACTCGCACAATTACGTCCACCACAAGTTCACCAAGATTGTCGGCCTCGACAGCGACGTCGGGTACGGGATCCTGCGCATGACCCGGGACCAGAAGTGGTCGCCGGTGTACATGGCGCAGCCGTTCTACAACGTGCTGCTGGCGTTGCTGTTCGAGTGGGGTGTCGCGCTGCACCACCTGGACGTCGAGAGCATCCGGCGCGGCGATTACGACCGCGCCGAGACCCTCCGCAACGCCAAGGAGGTGGGACGCAAGATCGCGCGGCAGGTCGGCAAGGACTATGTGGTGTTCCCGGCACTCACCGGCCCGGCCTGGAAGTCCACGCTGACGGCCAACATCACCGCCAACGTGATCCGGAATCTGTGGGCGTACGGCGTCATCTTCTGCGGACACTTCCCCGACGGCGCCGAGAAGTTCACCAAGGAAGAGTTCGACCGGGAGACCAAGGCCGAGTGGTATCTGCGTCAGATGCTGGGCTCCGCCAACTTCCGCGCCGGACCGGTGCTGGCGTTCATGAGCGGCAACCTCTGCTATCAGATCGAGCATCACGCGTTCCCCGACCTGCCCAGCAACCGTTACGCCGAGATCGGGGTGAAGATGCGGGAACTGTGCGACAAGTACGACCTCCCGTATACGACGGGTTCGCTCCCCCACCAGTACGGACTCACCCTGCGCACCATCTTCAAGCTCGCCCTGCCCAACCGCTTCCTGTCGGCCTCCGCGGACGACGCACCGGAGACGGCGTCCGAACTCCGATTCCGCATTCGGGGCGGGATGAAGGAGGTGTTCGGGGTCGACCCGGCCACCGGTAGGCGGCGCGGACTGCGCACGGCGCTGGCGATGATCCGGAACTGACTACGACGTCCACGCGTACCGGAAGCGCTGCGCCACCTCGTCGACCGGCTCGTCCCGGTACCGAGAGTTCTCGTATTCCTTGACCGCGAGCAGCGCCTCCAGAATCGCCGGGCCGAACAGGTCGTGCGCGAGCGAAGACGACCTCAGTGCTCCGAGCACGTCCGACGGCAGCGTCGGGAGCAGATCGACGCCCTCCGCGCCGGTCAGTTCGGCCGGGTTGACCGACACCTCGTCCGGGAGGGGAAGCGCACGGAGAATTCCGTCGTGGGCGGCGCCGAGGATGGCGGCGGTGCTCAGATACGGGTTCGCGGACGGGTCGACGGGTTTGATCTCGAGGTTCGCGCCGTGCGGGTTCCCGGCGGTGTCTGCGCAGAGGCGGACGGCGGCCTCCCGGTTCTCCAGACCCCAGCAGCGGTACACACCGGACCACATTCCGGGGCGCAGGCGCAGATGCGACAGCGCCGACCCGGCGAGGACGGCAGTGAACTCGGGTAGCGCCCGCAGAATCCCCGCGACGGCCGCGCCACCCGACTCCGTCAGCCCGTGCGGACCCGGACCTCCCGACAGCAGCGGCAAACCCCCGTCGGAGAACGACACGTGCTGATGGGCGCCGTTTCCCGAACCTCCCGCAACGGGCATGGGCGAGAACGACGCCCGGAAACCCTGCGCTCGCGCGGCGCGACTGATCAGTGCCCGGGCCAGCACCGCGTCGTCGGCCGCCCGGACGGGGTCGGCGGGGGCGAGGGACACCTCGAACTGGTTGAGTCCCGCCTCGGCGTGGACCTGCTCGATCGGTAGCTCGGCCGTCGCTGCCGCCGACAGCAGGCCGTCGAGGAATTCTTCTTGCGCGAGAACGGCATTGAGTCCGTACGCCGCCCACTCCTCGACGGTCGCCGCGTCGAAGAGCGTGAACTCGATTTCGTGCCCTGTCCGAGCGGTCAGGCCGGACGATGCCAACCGCTCCGTCACCCGCCGCACGGCGCCCCGGGTGCAGGCGGGCGACGGCGTCCCGTCCTGCTCGGAGAGGCACGCCGGCGCCCAGTACGCGCCGTTGCCCAGATTCCGCACGTCGTCGCTGTCGATGCGGAGACGAAGGTCGCCGACGACGGAGAACGACGGCGTGAACGCGAGGTGGTCGTCGACGCAGAACACACTCCAACTCGGCGAGGCGCCCGCACCGGATTCGACGAACGACGTCAGCCTCGACATCGGAAGCACCTTTGCGCGAGCGACCCCGGCCATGTCGACGATCGAGCCGACGATACGGTCCGCCCGCCCGTACATCAGGCCCTCGTTCCCGCCGTGATCCGCGCGAGGAAGCCGAGCACGCTCCGCACGGCTTCCCGTTGCGCCCGGCCCTGCCCGACTCCTCCACCACCGAACGCGATACCCCCGGTCCACTGCGCGTCGGCGGGGAACATTCCGAGACGGAGGAGGTGACCGGCGCCGTCGAAGGTCCGGTGTGCATCGTGAGCGGCGGATCGACGATCGAGCAGCGCCGTGGACATTTCCTCCGACGGCCACAACTGGTCGTCCGCGCCGGTCAGGCACAGCAGTGGCGGCGTCGCCTCCTCGGACCGCAGCGCGGCCTCCGGGGGTGCGGCGGCGAGACCGGACCGGTAGGCGGCACCCAGTCGCAGCAGACTCGGCCGGTGTGCGGCGATGTCGCGGTGCGCCCGCCACGCGTTGCGAATCAATTGGGGCATCAGTTCGCCACCCGGCAACGGCGCCCACGGCACGGGCCGGCCGTTCCACGTCCACGACGGGGTGTCGGCGATCTCCCCGTCGGGTCCGATCGCCTGCCACGACACCGCACTCGGGCTGACCAGGATCAGGCCGGCGACGGGAAGGTTTCCGGCGCAGGCCGCGGCGAGCACACCCTCGGCGCCGCGCGAGATCGCCATCGCGGTGAGGCGGTTCGCGTCCACCGACGGCTGCGCACCCAACGCCCCGACTGCCGAAGCGAACCGCTCGAGCGGAATGTTCACCAGCGTCGCCTCGGTGCTCGACTCGTCCACCCATGAATAGGCCAGTGCGGCATAACCGTTGGACGCCAGCATCCCGACGGTGGTGCGTTGGGAGTCGACGCCACCCTCCGATCCGCCGAAGCAGGCGACGGCCGGCCAGCCGCCGGTGGGTTCCTCGCCGGCGGGCGACGCCAGCAGCGCGGGCCGCCCGCCCACGTCGAGCGGACGAACGGACACCCCGGGGGCGCTCACGCGACGCGTCGCCGTCCGCCGTGCGATTCCGTCCGGAGACGTCGCCTCGACCGTCACCAGCCAGGCGTCGGGCGGGGGCACGAACAGGTCGGGCACCCGGCCCTCCGACACGAAACGCATGGCCCACAGCGGCGCGTCGGCGTCCGCCACTTCCCAGTCGCCGTGGTCCGGAACCTGTGCGGCGACGTCGACGATCCCGTCGGCCGGGACGGTGAACGTGGCCTCCGACCGCCACTGCGCCCCGAACAGGTCGGTCCCGGTGGTGCGGATTGTCATCGCCGCGCCGGGCGTCGCGCCGCGCACGACGAGCGAGAACGCCTCGTCGTGGCGTGAATCCGCCGGAACGTCAAGGGCGAGGGAACCGGTCGACACATCCCCGGCCGGCGCCGGTTGCGGCGTCACCTCGGGCTCCGTCGAAGACTGCGACTCGAGCAACTGCGACCGCTTCTCGAACCAGCCGGGGAACACCGCCGACACCAGACCCGCGACACCCATCAGGGTGAACGGCAGCACCCAGTAGCAGGCAACCGACAGGGTGTCGCCGGCGTCGCGCATGGTGGCGTCGCCGTCGACGATCGGCGGGATCAGCGAGAACACCGTCATCAGCCCGAACGCAGCCACCCACATCCACGTCATCGCGGTGGTGACGTACCGGAAGCCGCCGCTCGCCGCGGTCTTCGCGTCCACGGCCGCCTCCGCGTACTCGCGCACGAACGGCCGCCCGACCAGGACACCAACCGTCGCGATCGCGAACAACCCGAAGTTGCCGAGCGGCTGCAGCCACCGCTCGAGGACGGCGTCGTCCAGGGTGAGTGCCGCGATCAGCAGCAGCCCGAAGACGGCGACGGTGCCGACCTCGAGGGTGCGCCACGGCTGGTGCCGCACCCGCTGCAGCACCTGACCGGCCAGCGCGATGCCGAACGCGATCGCGACGGCAGCGACGAATCCGGTGTTGCCCACCAGGATCCAATAGACGATCCACGGTGCAAATCCGATGACGAATCCCATTGCCCTGCCCCACTCGTCGAGTCACCATATTGTCGGTCCTCGGGCGGGCGCGGGGTGCCGATTCGCCGAAGGTGGGCGCGGATCAGCCGATCGGCTGCGGCATCCGGACTGCTCGGTAGCTGCAGCTGATTTCGTCACCGGTGGACGGATCACGCAATGCGACCTTCCAGGAGTCGGCGAACTGGTTCACGCCGTGCCGCATCGAGATCGTCCCCGACACGAGGACGGTCCCCGGCGTGTGCAGTCCCCTCTCGCGAAGGACGTCGAGCCAGTACTTCGGTGCGAGCAGGTCGGCGAGCGTCCCGGTCTGGATCAGGGTGGACGGTTCGCCGTCGCCTTCGCCGACCCATGCCGACAGGGTGATGTCGTCGAGGCGGTCGGCGATGTCGGACAACCGCCAGGCGCGGGACCCGAGAACGTCGGGTGCGGCGTTCTTGCTCCACGCCACGCTGTGTACCTCGAGGTCGCGGTCGGTGTGGTCGCAGGCGACGGTCAGCAGGACGTCGTCCTCGGTGATCACCAGGGCCCACTCGGCCTCTCCCGAGGTCCGCTCATGCTGGACGAAGACCTCGGTGGTCTGCTGCGCAAGGTAGGGCGAGATGGGGTACATCGCCGGGATGGTCGTGGGCGCCGGTACACCCAGTTCTGCGAGCTCGGCGATGTGCGACGCAACCTCTTCCTGGTTGCGCCCGGCATAACCGGCGTTGAGGAGGGTGGTGACCTCAACGGTGTCGGTGGTGCCGTCCGGCAGGGTGAACGTGAGTTGCGACATGGGGAGATCTCCTGAAGTTCTGGCCCCGGTTCCCTCTCGAGATCAGGGCGTTTTGTTACTTTCTTGTTTTTTCTGCGCCGAGGGCTTGCGCATACGTCTTGTATACAGCAAGTATATGTCTAGTACAACGGCGGCGGTGAGCTGAAACACAGAAATACCGGGCCGTGCGGGACCAGAATTCAACCCACAAGGAGTTGTCATGATCGGAGAGTCCACCTCCGTCGATGCCGGCAGGTCGGCACCCGTAGACAGGAAGGGACTGGCGAAAGCTTTCGCCGCCAGCCTTACGGGTACCGCATTGGAGTGGTACGACTTCGCGGTCTACTCGGCGGCGGCCGCACTGATCTTTCCGCAGATCTTCTTCCCGGGCAGCGACCCCCTCACGGGAACCTTGCTCGCGTTCTCCACCTACGCCGTCGGCTACGTGGCGCGGCCGATCGGAGGGTTCGTCTTCGGACGCCTCGGCGACGTCATCGGACGCAAACAGCTGCTGGTGATCACCCTGCTCCTGATCGGTGTGACGACCTTCGCGATCGGCCTGCTTCCCGGCTACGACCGGATCGGCATCGCGGCACCCGCCATTCTCGTGATCCTGCGGTTCGCGCAGGGCGTGGCGGTCGGCGGAGAGTGGGGCGGCGCAGTCCTCCTGTCGAGTGAATACGGCAACCCACGCCAACGCGGCTTCTGGTCATCCGCAGCTCAAATAGGACCTCCCGCAGGCAATCTGATGGCCAACGGAGCGCTCGCCCTCCTCACCATCTCCATGACCGAGGCCCAGTTCGAGTCCTGGGGATGGCGTCTCGCCTTCCTCCTGTCCGCGCTGCTCGTCGGCTTCGGCCTGTGGATTCGCCTGAAGCTCGAAGACACCCCCGTCTTCAAGGCCCTGCAGGAGTCCGGCGACCGCGCCGAAGCCCCCATCCGCGACGTGCTCACCAAGCAGACCCGGCCACTGGTCGCCGCGATCCTGTCGCGGATCGCTCCGGACGTGATCTACGCGCTCTTCACGGTCTTCGCGATCACGTACGGCACCCGTGAACTCGGCTTCGAGCGTCGCGAGGTGCTTACCGCAATCCTGATCGGCTCGGCGTTCCAGCTGGGCCTGATCCCTCTTGCCGGGGCACTGTCGGATCGCATCAACCGCCGCCTGGTCTACGCCGTTGCGGCCGTCGGCGGTGTCATCTGGAGCGCACTCTTCTTCCTCGTGATCGGTGGCGGATCGTTCCCGCTGCTCATCGTCGGGGTGGTCGTCGGGCTCGGGTTCCACTCGTTCATGTACGGACCCCAGGCGGCGTTCGTCACCGAACAGTTCACCGTCGCGTTGCGCTCGACCGGCAGTTCACTCGCCTACACGATCGCCGGCGTGTTCGGCGGCGCGATGGCACCGCTGATCTTCACCTACCTGCTGAGCAGGACCGACAGCTGGGTGCCGATCGCCGGTTACGTGCTGATCGTCGGAGTGCTGACCCTGATCGGTCTCGCACTGGGGCGCAACCCCGACCCCACCGAGGACGAGCACTACGCACTGCTCGCCAGTGAGAGCGCTAGGCACGCAAGAGAATCTGAAGCGTAACTTCGAGATGAGTGTTGATCTTCTCGTGCACCAGGCTCTCGTCGCCGGCTTCGAGCGCGTCGATGATTGCCTGGTGCTCGGCGCACACCCGATGTTGCCGATCGGACACACTGAAGAGCGCCGTCAGACCGACACGGAGCTGGCGAGCCCGGAGTCCGGAGTAGGTGCGCGAGAGCAACTCGCTCCCGGCCGAATCGATGAGGCACTGATGGAAACGGCCATCCCAGTCGATGAAGGCACGGGCCGCTTCCGCGCTCGGATCGGTCGTGAACGCTTCCTGCTCCGCCAGCGCCGAACGCATCGCGTCGATGGGCACCCGCCCCGACTCGAGGGCGCGGCTGGCGGCGTGACGTTCGAGGACACCGCGCAACTCCATCAGTTCCGCGATCTGCCGGCCCGACATCGCGGGGACGTGCGCCCCGCGTTTGGGCACCATTTCGACGAGGCCCTCCGCCTGCAGCATGAGCAGCGCCTCACGGACCGGAGTGCGGGACACGCCGATCCGCGTCGCAAGTTCCTGTTCGTTGAGAAAGGAACCGGTGGCCGCCGGCGACGTCAGCACCTGATCCCTGACGTACAGATAGGCCTTCTCTCGACCCGACAACTCGACAGCTCGACCCTCGGTCCCACCCATTTCTTGCATACAACATGTATACACCACATCACCAGCAGCTAGGAGCAATATAGTGACGCTACGCATCAGCCTCGCCCAGATCACCAGTTCGACCGACCCCGAGGCCAACCTGGCAGCGATCGACAAGCAGGTGGCGGCCGCCGTGGATGCGGGCTCGCGACTGGTGGTGTTCCCGGAGGCCACCATGCAACGGTTCGGCGGACCGCTCACCCACGTCGCACAACCGCTCGACGGGCCGTGGGCCGACGCCGTCCGCGAGTGTGCCGACCGAGCCGGCATCACCGTGGTCGCCGGTATGTTCACCCCCTCCAACGACGGCAGAGTACGCAACACACTGCTCGTCACCGGCGGCGGCGTCGACACGCACTACGACAAGATTCATCTCTTCGACGCCTTCGGCTTCGCAGAATCCGACACGGTCGCACCGGGAACCGAGCCGCTCGTCGTCACCGTCGACGGCGTCGGAGTCGGCATCGCCACCTGTTACGACATCCGCTTTCCCGGGCTCTTCCAGACGCTCGCCGATCGCGGTGCGGACCTGACCGTGGTCGCCGCGTCCTGGGGCAGCGGCCCCGGCAAGCTCGACCAGTGGACACTCCTCGCCCGCGCACGCGCCCTCGACTCCACGACGTTCATCGCCGCCTGCGATCAGGCCGACCCGGCAGCATCCGGCGAGGAAGTCCACGGCACGACGCCGCTCGGCGTCGGACACAGCGTCGTCGTATCACCCACGGGAGCTGTTCTGGGCCAACTCGACTCGGGCCCGGGGATGCTCACGGTGGACATCGACACGGACGTCGTCGCGCAGGTGCGAAAGACGTTGCCGGTCCTCGCCAATCGGCAGTTCTGATACACCCGGGGTCGCGCGATCGGCGCGGTTACCGTCCGAGCAGCTGATGCGCCCGCAGTCCGACGTACAGTTCGGCGGCGTCGATCGGGTCGGAGAAGTCACGTCCCGTGAGGGTGTGGATTCTGCGCAGTCGGTACAGGACGGTGTTGCGGTGGTAGTGCAGTTGGGTGGCTGCCGCGGTGGTGGAGCCGCGGCAGGAAAACCAGGCGTCGAGGGTGGCGAGCAGGCTTTCCTGCTCCTCGGCGGGCAGGGCCAGCACCGGTCCGAGGATCTGGGTCGACGCGAGCTTCCCGGCGTCGGGGACGCTGACCAGCAGTAGCGCCACCGGCACCGACTCGTAGCGGGTGATCGGGCTGCCGGAGTGGCCCGCGCAGCGGCGGGCGATCCGCGCCTGCTCCACCGCCTGACCGGTTCCGCCGGGGCGGCCGAATACCGAGCTGACCCCGATCCGGCCGTGACCGGTGCGGCCGAGAACGTCGAGCGCGGACTCGAGCACCTCGCCGCAGGCGGCCCACAGCAGTCCGACCCGACCGTCGACCTCCGTGTCCCACACCGAATCGACACCCGCGCCGCGAAGGTCCGACTGCACGACGTCCGCGGCGGACGGGGAGGCCGCCGCCTCCACGGACACGACGACGAACGTGCTGCTCTCCGGGATCCGGAACGTGCGGAGCGCGTCGGCGGCACCGGCCGGGTTGGCGGCGTGGTCGCCGAACAGGGTCCTGATCAGCCGGCCCCGCGACTCCGCGTCCTCGCGTGCGCGCATGTCGGCGGTCTCCCGGTACGCCTCCGCCGCGCTGTCCGAGTAGACGTCCACGAGAGCCCACACCTGGGCGGCCATGTCGAGCAGGGCGTTGGTGGCGCGGCCGTCCGAACGGTTCATCAGTTCGTCCCAGATCAGGCGGCCGCCGAGCCGGAATGCGTGTAACAGCGCCGCCAGCGGCACGCCCTGTTCGGCCTTCAGCTGCCCCGCCGCCCGCGCCGCCTCCAGCCGGATCGGGGCGCTGCCCGACAGGTTGCCGAGCATCGCCGTCAGATTGTCGACGCACGCCCCGTACAACTGCTCGGGAGTCAGGAGCGTCGCCTCCACATAGCCGTGCTCGGCCGACAGGATGCGGGACACCAGTTCCTCGGACAACTGATCGACGGATTCGAGCATCGATCCCAGGAGATCGGTGGGCGAGGGCGCGACATCCGGGCTGACGGTCATCCGGCAAGACTATCCACCTGTCGTAGTCCACGCCATACCCGTTTGTGCGACGGCATAGCGCCCACGACGACATTGTCAGCCGCCGCCTATGGCGCGTGGGGACGGAGCAGGACGAGAATCAGTGTTCTACGCCACAGTGTTCTTCTCGTTCTGTGGCGCGGTCCACCATGCAACTCGACCCGAGCGGAGCTGTCCACAGTGAGCACCACAGAACCCGAGGCCACCTCCAACACCCCCGACGCCACCTCGCTGTACCCGGACGTCGACGCAGCCCTCGCCGCCCTCGCCGAGGGTGAGAAGACGTGGGCCGGCCTCTCCCTCGCAGACCGCCGGGAACTGCTCGACAAGGTGCACGATCTCACCGTGCAGCACGCCGCCGACTGGGTGGACGCCGCGGTCGCGATCAAGGGGCTGGACCCGAAGTCGCCGCTGGTCGGCGAGGAATGGATGTCCGGACCGTATCCCCTGGCCACCGGCACCGCGGCGCTGTCCGCCAGCCTCGCGAAGCTCGAATCGGGAACCAGCCCCCTCGACGGCGCCGCGTTCGGCACCGCGCCCGGAGGTCGCACCACCGTCAAGGTGCTGCCCCTGAACATCTTCGACAAGCTGCTGCTCAGCGGATTCAGTGCGGACGTGTGGCTGCAACCGGGAATCGATCGTGCGACGGCACAGCGCGACGCCGGTCTCGCCCAGCGCGACCCGTCACGGACCCAGGGCATCGGCGTCGTGCTGGGCGCCGGCAACATCACCTCGATCGCCCCGCTCGACACCCTCTACGAACTGTTCGCGCACAACCGCGTCGTCGCGCTCAAGCTCAACCCCATCACCGACCGCCTGCTGCCCGTCCTGACGCGGGTCCTGGAACCGCTCGTCTCCATCGGCGCGGTCCGGTTGCTCACCGGCGGCGCCGAGGTCGGGACGTATCTGGTGCACCACGACCTCGTCGACCACGTGCACATGACCGGCAGCGCGCTCACGCACGACGCGATCGTGTTCGGCACCGGCGAGGAGGGCGCGCGCCGCAAGGCAGCGAACGAGCCCATTCTCGGCAAGGCCATCTCCAGCGAACTCGGCGGCGTCTCCCCCACCATCGTCCTACCCGGCGAATGGAGCAGTGCCGACATCAAGTTCCAGGCCGAACACATTGCGACGCAACGACTCCACAACGGCGGCTACAACTGTGTCGCCGCGCAGGCCGTCGTCGTGTCGTCCGAGTGGAAGCAGCGCGACGAATTCGTCGCGGCGTTGCGGGACGCCCTCGACCGGGCGCCGGAGCGCGCGGCGTACTACCCCGGCAGCGACTCCCGGGTCGCCGGCGCCACCGCCTCGTTCCCCACCGCGGCACACCTGGGCAAGAACGGCGGACGCGTCCTGGTCACCGACCTCGAACCCGGCGACTACGCGCCACTCCTGCAGACCGAATACTTCGCACCGGTACTCGGCGTGATCGACCTCCCCCACGGCGGCTCCGAGTTCGCGGCACACGCCGCCGACCTCGTGAACGAGGACTTCATCGGCACCCTCGGAGTCAACATCGTCGCCGCACCGAAGACCATCCACGCGATGGGCTCGGAGTTCGACTCGCTGCTCGAGAGCCTGCAGTACGGAACCATCGCGGTCAACGCGTGGACCGGTGTCGGGTACCTCACCGCCACCGCGACGTGGGGCGCCTTCCCCGGCCACACCCTGAACGACGTCCAGAGCGGCATCGGCGTCGTCCACAACGCGCTGCTCATCGACCGGCCCGAGCGCACCGTCGTCCGCGGCCCGTTCCGCCCGTCGCCGCGGTCGATCCTGAACCGCGAGATGTCGATCTCCCCCAAGCCCCCGTGGTTCGTCAACAACCGAACCGCTGCCACGACGGGCCGATTGCTGACAGGATTTGCCGGTGCACCCTCGTGGACCCGGCTCCCCGCGATCTTCGCGTCCGCGCTGCGCGGATGAGGCCAGTGTGTCCTCGATCCCTCACCCCCGTCGAAGTGGAGATGACCGATGAATCAGGAACTGTCAGTGGCCGACTACGTAAGATGCTCGGCGGCTCGTCGTCGATGAACGCGATGATGTGGGTGCGCGGATTCGCCGCCGACTACGACGAGTGGGCCGAACTCACCGACGACTCCTGGTCGTTCAAGGAAGTGGTCAAATACTTCCGCCGCATCGAGAACGTGCAGGACGCGACGGCCGCCGACAGCGGAACCAGCGGACCGATCGTCGTCTCGCACCAGCGGAGCCCACGGGCACTCACCGGGTCGTTCCTCGAAGCTGCGACAGAGACCGGATACCCCGTCGAACGGGCGAACACCAGTCGGCCCAAGGGCTTCTCGCAGACCATGGTCACGCAGAAGCGGGGTGCCCGCTGGAGCACGGCCGACGCCTACCTCAGGCCCGCCCTGAAGCGGAAGAACCTGACCGTCCTCACCGGCGCCCAGGCCACCCGGGTCCTCTTCGAGGGATCCGCCGCTGTCGGCGTCGAATACGAGAAAGACGGTGTCCGGCACACGGTGCGCGCCGCGAAGGAAGTGGTCCTCTCCGGCGGGGCGATCAACACCCCGCAACTCCTCATGCTGTCGGGCATCGGCGACGAGCAGCAACTGCGTGAGCACGGCATCGCGGTGCAGCAGCACCGGCCGGAGGTCGGGAAGAACCTGCTCGATCACCTGGTGTCGTTCCTCGGCTACCGCGTCGACTCGGACTCGCTGTACGCGGCGGAGAAGATCCCGGAGTTACTCAACTACCTGACCCGACGCCGCGGCATGCTGACCTCGAATGTCGGTGAGGCGTACGGCTTCACACGCAGCCGAGACGAACTGACACTGCCCGACCTGGAGATGATCTTCGGACCCGCACCGTTCTTCGACGAAGGTCTCATCGCGGCGACCAATCACGCCGCGGTGCTCGGCACCATCCTCCTCAAACCCGAGAGCCGCGGCGAGATCTCGCTGCAGTCGGCGGATCCCCTCGCCAAACCGATCATCGACCCCCACTACCTCAGCGACAGCGGCGGAGTAGACCGGCGGGCGATGATCGAAGGACTGCGACAGTGCGACGCCTTCGCCTCGGCGCCAGCGCTGAAGTCGAAGCTCGGCAATCTGATTCGCCCCGCCGTGGAGCCGAGCACGCCCCTCGACGAGATCCTCGAACGTGCGCTCGAGGAGAATGCGCACACGCTCTACCACCCGGTCGGGACCTGCCGCATGGGCACCGACGACGCGAGCGTCGTCACACCCGACCTGAAGGTGCGCGGCGTCGACAAACTGCGGGTCGCCGACGCGTCGATCATGCCCGCCATCATCCGCGGGCACACCCACGCACCCTGCGTCCTCATCGGTGAGCGGGCGTCGGATCTGATCCGGAACTCGTAGGGCGCTGCGCGCCCCGTGCGTGGTGTGCGAGTGCAGAGACTCGTTAACCACGCACGGGGCGGCGGAGCCGCGTCAGTACCGGCGCGCCGCGTAGAACGGCATCGAGTCGAGCGGCGCTTGCTTCACCGGCTGTCCGGCGGTCGGCGCGTGGACGACCGTGCCGTTTCCGGCATAGAGGCCGACATGCTGCGCACCGTTGAACAGGACGAGGTCGCCGGGCTGCAGGCTGCCCTTGTCCACCGGCGATCCGCCGTTCACCTGGTCGTACGTGGTGCGGGGCAGCGAGACGCCTGCCTGCTTGTACGCCCACTGCACGAGACCCGAGCAGTCGAAGGCATTCGGACCGGTCGCACCCCAGACGTAGGGCGAGCCGATCTTCGACTCGGCGGCCGCGAGGGCTTGGGAACCGTGAGTGGACGGCATCGCCGGCGGCGCGGGCAGTGGCCCGGGAAGGGGCGCAGGGCCGGGGCCCGGGGCAGGAGCCGGAGCCGGGGGCAGTGGCGGAACACCCGGTACCTCGAACGTCCCAATCCCTGGGATGGTGATCGGCTCCGCTGCAGCGGGAGCGGCGGGCAGCATGAACGCTCCCACTCCCACACCGGCGGCGATCAGAAGACCGCCGGTCGAAAACTGCAGACGATTGCCCCGACGCAATCTATGCTTGGCCATTGAGCTGAGTCCTTCGATTCATTCGGTGTCCGGCGGCATCCGTGCCGTTCGGACGAGATGTTAGATAACATCCCGGTCACGAACTCGGGGGACAACGGCCGAATGGCCCATACACATACCTGTTTTCGCAATACAGGTATATAACAATCAGGTCTCGTACCGACCGGTCCGTCATGAAACACCAAAAACAGGTATGCCTTCAGGCAATTCGGCCCATTACCGACGGCATGCGCGTCGTCCACGCTGTGGAGCGTGTCACTGACCCAGAACTCAGAACCCGAGATCTTCGGGGAACCCGCAGGTGCGGAGGCCGCGACCCTCACCGTCGTGGGGCGAGGCTCGCCTGTCGTCTTCCTCCACGGCTGGGGGCTCACCCCGCGGGTGTACGGCCGCAGCCTGTCGATGCTCGCCCAGCAGGGCCATCGCGTCATCACTCCGACGCTCCCCGGGTTCGGCGGAACCCCCGACCATCCACCCGAGGAACGCGGCTTCGCCGGCTACGCGGCCTGGCTGGGACGCTTCCTGGACTCGGCGGGAATCGACGAACCGGTGACGCTCGTCGGCCACTCCTTCGGCGGGGGCGTCGCAATTCAGGCCGCCCACGACCTTCCCGAGCGGATCGCACGCCTGGTACTCGTCAACTCCGTCGGCGGCGGCGCGTGGTCGCCCGACGGCTGGGGAACCCGGCCCATCGGCGAGAGACCACTGTGGGACTGGGGCGCGTCGATCCTCGGTGAGGCGCTGTCGATCCGATCCATCGCCCACACGACGGCATCGTTCGTCAACGGATTCCTGCCCAACACGTTGCGCGATCCGGGCGCCGTCTGGCGCACCGCGCACCTGGCCCGGCGCGCGGACCTCCGCCACGAACTCGGCGTCCTCGCCGATCGGGGTCTCCCGGTGTCCCTCGTCTGGGGTCGCGGCGACCGGATGATCCCGCTCGCCAGCTTCGAGTCGCTACGGAAGGCGCTGCGCAATCCGCCCGTCGTCACCGTCACGGGCGGCCACGGTTGGCTGATCCACGACCCCACCCGCTTCGCCGACGCGATACGCCGGACGCTCCGCACCCCGTGAGTGGTTGACGAGTCTCTGGACTCGTCAACCACGCACGGGCGGCGGAGCCGCCTACGTACCGTTCGCGTACGGGTTGTACTCGTTCGTGAAGAGATCCTCCGCCGTCGCTCCCCCCGGTTTCAGCACCCCCAACCGCACGCCCTGGTCGATCCAGATCTGGAACTCCCCGGGATCGATCACTCCCCCGGGTGCGGGCACGCCGGCACTCTTCCACTGCCGGACGAACTCCGTGGATTCGTTCCGCCCGCGACCCTCGATGATCTTCACGAATCTGTCGACCACCTCCTCCTTCGGCACCGTCTGCGTCCATCGCACGGCACGCGCGACACCCTGTACGAAGTCGCGGACGGCGTCCTCGTTCTTCGCGATGAAGTCGTTCCGGAACACCACCGCCCCGATGCCCAACGGTCCGGTGAGATCGACGTCCGTGAACAGCGGCGTCAATCCTCCCCGGCCGAGTGCCGCGTCCTTGACGATCCCACCGAGATTCCCCACGTCGATCTGTCCCGACCGCAGCGCCTGCTCCGTGTTGTTCGGCGGCACCACTGTCAGCTCGACCTGGTTGATCTCGTCGTTCGACAGCCCGGCACGGAACAGCCATTCCTTGATGACGTACTCGTGGTAGGCGCCGAGGGTATTGATCCCCACCTTCTTGCCGATCAGGTCGCGGGCGGTCCGGATGGGGCTGCCCGCGAGCACGTAGTAGCCGTTGAAGCTGTCGGCCTCCGTGTCGCCATCCGAGCCGTACACCGACACGACACCGGTCAACGGTGCCCCGGCATCGACGAGTTTGGCGATGGCACCGTTGAACGCCGACCCGAAATCGGTGTCGCCGGTGGCAGCGGACTGAATGCTCTGCGGTCCACTCGTGGTGTCACCCAGCCATTCCAGCTGCACCTTCTCGAAGAAGCCCAGATCCTCCGCGAGCTCCGGGAACGTGACACTGGCCGGGCTGCCCTCGTACCGCAGCACCGTCTTGCCGTCCGCCGTGGTGCCGCCGCCGGACGACGATCCACCACACGCGGTCACCATCAGCGCCATGCCCGTGGCCACAACCACCGCAACGATCGATCTGATGCGGCGCAACCCGATCGGTGACCCAGCCCTCATGTCCTCTCCCCGGCTCAGTCGGCGCCGTGGAACGCGCTGCCGACCACCGACCGCGACGGCTCACCGTCGACACCGACCGGAACATCGCCTTCGACGGTGGTGCGGTACAGCACCCGCACGACGTCGAGGTGGTCGAGATCCGCCGGCGCGAGGTGCGCGGTGATGCGGTTGTCCCACACCCCGATGCTGTTGTTTTGCCAGCGAACCCGCACGGTGTAGGCGGGGTTCGTGACCTCCTCGAACAGCAGGTCGAGAATCCGGTCACTCTGCGCCGGAGAGACCCCGAGGATACGACTCGTGAAACCGGGGGTGACGAAGAGTCCGCGCTCACCGGTCTCGGGATGCACTCGGACCACCGGATGCTCCGTCACTATCGGCTTTGTGGTGACGTTCTGCTCGGCATCACTGCCCGCCTCCCAGCGCTTCTGCCGTCCCCCGAAGCGGTGCTCGGCACGCAGGCCGTCCACGAACGTCTTCAACGAATCCGGCAGATTCGCGTACGCCGCAGCGAGATTGGTCCAGGTGGTGTCTCCCCCGACGTCCGGTACCAGCTCCGACCGCAAGAACGTGACGGCCGGTGGATTGACCAGCGCCGATACGTCGGTGTGCCAGAAGTTCGCGTAGCTGTACTTGCGGGCACCGCCTCGGGCGGCGTACTTGCGACTGTCCACCTCCAGGATTTCCGGGTAGCCCTCGGGGGCGTTGTAGTCGTACGGATGGGCGGGCGTCACCTTCCCGAAGTGACGAGAGAACCGGATCTGCGCGGCGTGGTCGAGGGGCTGGTCGCGGAAGAACAGCACCTTGTGGTCGAGCAACGCCTGCCGCAGTCGTGACGCGGTGGCCTCGTCCAGTTCACCCGAGAGATCCACCCCGCTGATCTCGGCACCGATGTAGCCGGCGATGGGCGCGATCTCGAGCCCGGTCGCGACACCGGGACGGTCGTCGATAACTGTCATGTCTACTGTCTCCTCGAGTTCTGTGCGTGGTTGACGAGTCTCTGCACTCGTCAACCACGCACGGGCGGCGGAGCCGCCTACTTCTCGCCGCGGAACGCGGCACCGGCGATGGACGTGGACTCCTTGCCGTCGGGGCCGACGGGAACGTCGCCCTCGAGGGTGGTGCGGTACAGCACGCGGGTGACGTCGAGGTGGTCGAGGTCGGTGGGTGCGAGGTGGGCTGTGGCACGGTTGTCCCAGAAGGCGAGGCTGCCCGGCGCCCAGCGGAAACGCACCGTGTAGGCGGGGTTCGTCACCTCGGCGAAGAGCAGATCCAGCAGGCGGTCGCTCTGGGACGGAGAGACTCCCACAATCCGGGCGGTGAACCCGGGCGTCACGAACAGGGCCCGCTCCCCCGTCACCGGGTGCACGCGGACCACCGGGTGTTCGGTGACGAGCGGGTTCTCCCGGGTCTTCTGGGCGTAGCTGCTGTCCTCAGCCCACTGCGGGTGACGTCCGCCGAAACGGTGCTCGGCGCGGAGTCCGTCGACGAGGCGCTTCAGTGAATCCGGCAGACCCTCGTACGCGGCGACGAGGTTCGTCCACTGGGTGTCGCCGCCCTGTTCCGGGACGATGTGCGCGCGCAGGATCGTGCCGGCCGGCGGGTTGATCAGCGCGGTGACATCGGTGTGCCACTTGTTGTCGTAGCTGTACTTCTTGCGCCCGAAGCGCTTCTCGTACTTGCGACTGTCGACGGCGAGGATCTGCGGGAAACCCTCGGGTGCTTCGTCGTCGTACGGGTGCGACGGGGTCACGTCACCGAACTTCCGGGAGAACGCGATCTGTTCGGCGTGCCCGATCTCCTGATCGCGGAAGAACAGAACCTTGTAGCGGTGCAGGGCATCGCGCACCTGCGTGACCTCGTTCTCGCCCAGTTCTTTCCGGAGATCGATCCCGGAGATCTCCGCGCCGATGTGCCCGGCGACGGGGCGGACCTCGAGCGCGGTGTCCGCGATCTGATCCGATGCGGCGGGCGCGGCGGTGGTGAGTGTCATCAATACTCCTCAGGTTCGGGCTGAATCGAAACGTCGCGATCATCATCGAATCCCGAACCCGATTGGTACAACGTTCTTTTCACAATGCGAAAAAGGTTCACCCTGAGTTTTTCCCTACCGGAACGGGGTCAACGCCGTTCCCGCATTCGCACCGATTCGCGCGGCCACGCCCCGCATCGAGGGCACGATCTCCCGCACCAGGTCGTCGGTCAGTCGCCGACGGAGCGCCTGGACACCCAGCGCGCCGCGAGGCTGCCCCTGGGCGTCCAGGACGGGGACCGCGACGGCACGGACCTCCCGGTTCTCCGACAGCGTGGCGGCGTAGCCGACCCGCCGGATCCGGTCGAGGTCCGAGGGGGCCGTCACCGAACCTCCGCGACGCGACGACGCGGAGCCGAACGCCAGAATGGCCATCCCCATCGCGCTGCTCCGCAGTGGCTGGCGGGCACCGGGCACTTGGTGCGCGCAGAATCGCTCGGGTGGGCGTGCGGAGAACACGGTGACCGCGACATCGTCCTTCACGACACCGAGGCTGGCGGTCAGCCTCAACCGCGCCGCGAGTGAATACAGGTGCGGGGCGAACGAATCGGTGTCGATGCGCCCCAGCGACGGTACGGCCAGGGAGATCAGACTCGGACCCACCCGGTAGCAGTCGGTCCGCTCGTCGCGTTCGAGCAATCCGCCGCGGACGAGCGCCTGCACGATGCGATACGCGGTGCTGACTGCCAATCCGGTGCGGGCGGCGAGCGCGCTGACGGTCAGGTCGGTGGGCCCGCCCTCGAAGCAGGCGAGTACGGCGATCGCCCGTTCCACCGCCTGCGACCCTGAACGCGGTGAATTCACGAGGCCTCCTTACCGTCTGAACGAAGTCAGGCCGACCGCGCGGCGGCGTACTCGGGAAGCGGCACCGCGAAGCGTTCGCGCAGGGTCTTTTCCGCGTACTCGTGGCGAAACAGCCCCCGCCTGCGGAGCAGGGGAACCACCTCGTCGACGAAGGTCTCGAGCCCGGACGGGAACGCGTCGGGCATGAGGTTGAATCCGTCGGCGGCCTCGGCGCGGAACCATGCCTCGATGGTGTCGGCCACCTGTGCGGGTGTGCCGATCACAGCGCGGTGTCCGCCGCCGCCGTCGAGTTCGCGCAGGAGCTGGGCGACGGTCAGATTCCGCTCCCGCGCCAGCCCGACCACCGATTCGCGGAACCCGAGGGAACCCGCGAACGTCGCCGGGTCGGGCGGTCCGTCCAGCAGCGACTGCGGGACGGGACGGTCGAGGTCGAGTTCCTCGAGCGGCACACCGAGGGTCAGACTCAGCCGGTCCCAGCCGAACCGGGCGGGGACGTGGGTGCGGAGCTGCTCGTGCCGAGCGACGGCCTCCGCTTCGGTCGAGCCGATGACCGTGATCAGCCCGGGCAGGATCTTCACGTCCTCGGGGTTGCGGCCGGCGGCACGCGCCACATCCTTGACGTGCTTGTAGTGCCTGCGCCCGGCGTCGAGTGTCAGTTCTGCGGAGAAGACTCCGTGCGCGGTCCGGCCTGCGAGGTCACGCCCGGCGGGCGACCCTCCTGCCTGGACGAGGGGCGGCTGCCCCTGCTCCGACGGCGGCACCCGCAGCACACCGTCGAGATCGAAGAACTCGCTGTGATGCGACACCGGGATCCCGCTCCGGGCGCTCTCCCACAGCGCGGTCACCACCTCGACGAACACCTCCGCGCGGCGATAGCGGTAATCGCGGTCGGGGATCTGCTCGAATCCGAAATTGGCTGCCGCCGTGGGCGAGTAGGTGGTGACCACGTTCCACGCCACCCGCCCACCGCTGAGGTAGTCGAGGGTGAGGAACCGTGTGGCGAGATCGAGCGGGTCGTTGAACGTGGTGGAGGCGGTCCCGATCAGACCCAGGTTCTCGGTGGCCTCCGCCACTGCCGCCAGGATCACCGACGGTTCCACTGCGCGGGTCGGCTTCACCCTGGGGTTCTCCCAGAAACCCGGCCCGTCGGCGAGGAAGAAGGCGTCGAGAGTGCCCCGCTCGGCGATCCGCGCGACCCGGGTGAAGTGGTCGAGATCGACGAACGAGTGCGAATCGACGTCGTCGAGCGTCCACGCTCCGGGCGCGATTCCCACGTCGAGCACGTTCACATTGAGCACCAGTTGGCGTCGGGATCTACTCACGGCGTTGCCTTCCGAATCAGAAGTATCCGGTGTCGGGGAGCGGAGTGTCGTTGACCACGAGGTCGCCGATCACGCGCGCCTTGTACACCGTCGGGTTGTGGGAGAACAGGGTTCGCAGATTGCGCCAATGCCTGTCCAGGTGTGCCGACTCCCGGGTCGCCGAGGCCCCGCCCACCTCGAACAACCGGGTGGCTGCCCGGAGCGCGACGTCCTCGATGGAGATTTTCACCTTGGCGGCCAGTACCGCCGCCTCCTGTTCGAGCCGGGGGTCGACACCGGAGGTGCGCGCGACGTCGGCGGCCACATCCTGTGCGGCCGCTGCGGCGCGGACCACCGCTTCCGCCGCGAACGCGGCCGCCGACAGCGTGCCGACGATCTCGAGCAGTTGCGGGTCGTGACGCGGTTCCTCGGCGACGGCGTACACGAAGCTGCGCCCCCGGCCGCGGATCAGCTCGGCGGACTCGGTCGTGACGGTGCGGAGAATGCCCGCCGCAATCGCGTGCAGATACAACTGCGGAAGTGCCTGCCGCGGCCGGGTCTCGTCGTCACCGCCGCGGAACGGCAGGGTCTCCGACTCGTCGACGGCGACGTTCTCGAACACCGTCGTGCCGCTGCCGGTGTGGCGCTGGCCGATTCCGTCCCAGTCGTCCTTGTGGACGATGCCGGGACGGTCGGCGGGAACGATCGCGCTGAGAGCCTTTCCATCCGGAACGTTCGCGGAGACCCGGATGTAGTCGGAATACAGCGATCCGGTGCTGTAGAACTTGACTCCGTCGAGACGGTACCCGCCGGGGATCGGCGTCAGCGTCGATTCGAAGCTGTAGGAGCCCACGGCGCGGGTACTCAGCTCGGAGGACGCTCCACCGAACAGTGTGGCCGCCAGGATCTCCGGAAGCCAGGCGTCCTTGCGCTCGGTCCGCGGGACCCGCAACAGCTCCTCGACGAACGCGTAATGGACCCGGATGATATGTGGCACATCGGGATCGGCCTCTGCGAGGTCGATCACCAGGTCGAACAGATCCTGCAAGGTGTACCCGCCGCCGCCGTGTTCCCGAGGCACGCGCACGGCCCCGAGACGGTGTTCGCGGATCAGGTCGATCGCCCGATGCAGTCCTTCCGTTCCGCCGCGGGCACGCCGCCGCGCTGCATCCTCGGCAATCTCGGCGATCACGGCCGCCAGTTCGGCGGAGCCGGGTGCCGGCGGGTGCACTGCTCCCGGCGCAGGGGCCTCGGATACCGCTGTCATCGTGAATCTCCTGTCTTCGGTGGAATGCTCAACTGACCGGGAACGCGCTGCGGCCGCCGGACAGTACGGTCTCCGCCGTCTGCAAGCCCAGACGCTCACGCAGGGTGTGCCGCGGGTCCTGGAAGATCGGCTCCCGCCGCACCGCGTCGAGCAGGGCGGCCAAGGTGGTCGTGGTGGCCCCGCGGAAGACGACGCCGTCGCCCGCAGTCGCCGGATACGGATCACGGCCGGGTGCCCACCATCGGTCGACGAGCACCACCTGGTCACGGGCCGCATCCGGGTCGAAGTACGCGCGGTGGCGTCGTACCGCGTCCTCGTCCGCAAGGATCACGGCGTCGGCCGTGCGCCGCGCCGCCACCAGTTCAGCCTCGTTCGCGGGGCGCCAGAACACGGGCGGTTTGCGTTGCGGTGGCTCGGGGACGTTCAGCGGTCCGGACACGGAGAACGGTCCCGCATGATCGATGTAGACGATCCGCTCGGATTCCGCGAAGACGCCGCGGTCGGCGTCGTCGACGATGCTGTCGCCCGGCCAGCTCTCCCACAGCTCCCGGACGACCGACACCGCGTCGACCGCAGCCACCACCGGATCGGCGTTCGTCCACGGCCCGCTCGTCTGATCGGCGGGTCCGACCAGCCAACCGACCCTGCCGCGGGACCCGTGATCGAGCGAGCCGACCCGGCGCGCGAGATTGAACGGATGATCACGCACCGGTGCGGCGGCCACGACCAGCCCCACCGACGTCGTGTGACGAGCCAGAACAGTCGCGGCCACGGTTGCGTCGGCCGTCGTACTGTCGGGTTCCGTCTCGTCCTGGCGGTCACCGCCGAGGACGAGGAAATCGATTCCCGACTCGTCGACGGTGCGCCCGAACTCTTCTCGCCGCACCCGCTGCCGGGGGTCGAGCAGCTGGGTGACGACGGTCGCGCCGAGATGCAGCCCGACGACGGAATGACGGCTCATGACGGTTCCCCTTTTCCGCGATTGTCGCCACCTTCCCAGAGCATCGGCCTCGTCACGAGCGTTGCACTCAGTCTGATTCTGTTCTGCCCGAGACGTTCCGACTGTCCATTCATTCCGCTCACGCTGCGGAGAAAGGTGTACGGCGTCACTGTCGCGGTCGTAGCGTCGCTCGTGTGATCACCGTCTGGATCGTCTCGGGCGCGTTCCTCCTGCTCCGCGGGGTTCCGGGCGTTCTCGCGCTGTGGAGATCCAGGTCGTGGAACGAGGCCGAGTGCGAGGTCGTCGACGTGCGACGCTCGGTCAGCTACTCGTACCAGGTCGGAGCCGACGAGTTCATCTGCCGGCGAAGGACATTCGATCCCGGTGCATCCCCGAACGACACCGGGAGCAGAGAATTCGTTGTCGGACAGGTTCTCTGGCTGTGGTACGACCCGCAGAATCCCCGGACCAGCGTCCTCCGGCGCAGTGCATCCGTATCGATGCTCCTGGTCGCGCTGGGGCTGACGTCCCTCACCCTCGCGATCTCCACCCTCTTCTCAGGAGGCACCCCTTGACCCCACGACAGCTGCCCCTCGATCCGAGAACGGGAGAACTCCGATGAGCGTGATCCAGCGCAGCAGGACCTTCTACGGGCTTGCACTCGGTGAGCACGTGCTCGTCGACGCCATCCGCCGCGGACGGGTCGACGAACTCGCCGCGTTCGTCAACCGAACGGGGGCGGACTTCGTCCTGCTCGGTGTCGAACGCGTGTCGCGGACTGCTCCCCGGCCCACCGCGGCCCTGTCGCCCAGCGTGTCCGCCGCAGCACTGATCGCCGCCACGGACGACGTCGGTGTCTTCGTCACCGCGGTCCCCCACCTCGACCACCCGTACAACCTTGCCCGCCGCCTGGCCTCACTCGATCACACCAGCCGCGGTCGCGTCGGCTGGCTCACCGGTGTGGAAGACCGCTCGGCGCCGGGCAATCTGGCCCGGGAAGGGGTGTGGATCGAGTCCGGGCCGAGTTCCGCGGTCACGACCGACGCGATACACGCCTCCCGCACACTGTGGGAGAGCTGGCCGGCCGACACGATCCGTGGACGCCCGGACGACGTGCGCTTCGCCGATTCCGACCGGATCGTCTACGCCGATCATCACGGCATCTTCGACATCGCCGGCCCCCTCAACGTCCCCACACCGCCGCAGCAGAAGATTCCCGTCGCCTGGTGGGCGCAGGAGGGTGACGACATCCTTTCCGCTGCCGAGGTTTCCGACATCGTCGTACTGGATCGCCGCGATGCCGAACGTCACGGCCGGGACGTGCGCGACCGTGCGCTGCTCTTCGTCGTCGACGATCCCGACGCCGCCGAGGTGGACGGTCACATCGCGACGGTCACCGACATCGGCGCGGGGTTCTCCGCATGGCCGAGGCCCTCCCGGTCCAGCGGATACCGGCAGCGGTCGCTCCGGGCGACGCTGCGGTTGCCCGAACCGGCCCCGGCGCCGCCGCACCCCCGTCCGGTCTATCCGGGCAGGCAGAACTAGCAGTCCTTCCGATCAAGTCGATTCTTAGACATGACTTTCCGTTAACCTCCGCCTATCGTTTCGGGAATCCACTGGCCCGTCCGCAGGCCAGGATCCCCTCCAGACGGCCGATCCGAGGTGCCGTCGCCCGATACAGGTGGTGCAGCATGATCGAAGTCCGTTCCGTCACGAAACGATTCGGAAAGGGGGCCCGCTCCGTCGAAGTCCTCCACGACATCGACTTCTCCGTCGGTACCGGCCAGATCGCGGCCGTGATCGGCCAGAGCGGTGCGGGCAAGACCACGCTGTCGCGCATCATCAGCCTGTTGGAGCGTCCGACGGAAGGTCGCATTCTTCTCGACGGGACCGACGTCTCCGGACTGTCCGAACGTCGGCTGCGGGAGCAGCGGCGCGCGATCGGCACCATCTTCCAGGCGTCGAGCCTGCTCGCGCGGCGTACCGCCGCCGAGAATGTTGCGTTGCCACTGGAATTCGCCGGAGTCGGCCGTTCCGAGCGGCGGGCGCGGGTGGACGAATTGCTCGAGCGCGTGGGTCTGTCCTACAAGGCGAACCTCTATCCCCGGCAACTGTCGGGTGGGCAGCGGCAGCGGGTGGGGATCGCCCGCTCGCTGGCCCTCGCCCCCAAGGTCCTCGTGTCGGACGAGGCGACCTCCGGACTGGACCCCACCACCACACGATCCATCCTCGCGTTGCTGCGCGAACTGCGCGACGACCTCGGACTGACGATCGTGCTGATCACCCACGAAATGGACGTCGTCCGCCAGGTCTCCGACGTGGTCACGGTTCTCGACGCGGGGCGCGTCGTCGAATCGGGCCCGGTGATCGAACTCCTCCGCGATCCCCACTCCGAACTCGGCGTCGGACTCCTCCCCGACCGGTCACACATCACCGCGGACGACCGGGACGTACTCTGGCAGGTCACCTACGGCTCCGACACCGTCCCCGCCAACTGGATCGAGCTTCTCGGCGCGGCCACCGGACGGTCGATCGGCGTGCTGTCCGGGACGGTGGAATCGGTCGGCGGCCGCCCCGCCGGGCGGGTCACCATCTCGGTCGGCGGTGAGCACCCGTCCGTCGGCGAGCTTCTGTCGTCCTGGGGCCTCCACGGAACACGGGTCGACGACGCGTCGGCATCCGCCGAGGCCACCGAGGAGGCCGCGGCATGAGCGCCCCGGGCACTGCCGTTCTCGCCATCTCGACTCCGGTCGAGGAACTTCCGGAACTGTTCCTTCCCGCCCTGCAACAGACCGTGCAGATGGTCGGGATCACGGTGATCCTGGCGATCCTGTTGGGCACTCCGCTGGCGGTCGTCCTGCACAACACCGCGCCCCGCGGACTGTTCCCCAACCCGACGATCAACGCGGTGGCGGGCTGGGTGGTCAACCTCGGCCGATCGCTTCCCTTCCTGGTGCTGATGGCCGCCATCATCCCGTTCACCCGATTCGTCGTCGGCACCTCGCTCGGAGTGCAGGCGGCGGCGGTTCCGATGACGCTGGCTGCCACACCGTATGTCGCACGCCTGATCGAGAACTCGCTGCGGGACGTACCCCCCGAAGTCGTGGAAGTGGGGCGGGCGTCGGCGGGGTCGAACTTCCAGATCATCCGTAAAGTGCAACTCCACGAGGCGGTTCCGACCATCATCGGCGCTCTGACCATTGCGTTGATCGGCATCCTCGACATGTCGGCGATCGCCGGGGCGGTCGGAGCGGGTGGTATCGGCAACCTGGCCATCGCATACGGCTACAACCGATTCGACAACACGGTGATGATCACGACGGTCATCGCGCTCGTGGTGCTGGTCCAGGTCATCCAACTCGTCGGCGACCTGGCCGCCCGTCTCACCAACCGGCGCTGAATCCCCTTCCCCCCAACCAGATCAGAGGACAACTCCCATGACGACTCGACCCCGCTCGGTGACGCGCGCCCGCGCTGTGGCGGCAGGCGGACTGACAGCCACCCTGCTACTCCTCCTCACCGCGTGCGGCGCCGGAGGCAACGACCGAACCGAAGGCGACGGCCCGCAGACCACGTTCAAGATCGGCTACACCGCCGGATCGATCCTGGACGAGAAACTCGCCAAGGAAGTCGCGAGACTCGCGCCCGACCACGGCATCACCGTCGAACCGGTGCAGATCGAGGATTCGAAGCTCAAGAA
>SEEV01000567.1 GCA_004211695.1 Rhodococcus sp. (in: high G+C Gram-positive bacteria) | reverse complement strand
CCGCCCCACCGCGGCAACCTGACCCGCACCCCGCCCGCTCGGGTTACCCTCGACTCAGCACGCCCGAGCATGGGGAATTACGTGACGGACACCCCTGGGGAATTACGTGACGGTCGACAACAGAGATTCGAGAAGAGATCCATCGCGCCTTGCTTGAGTGGAAGGTTCTGTTCTTCAGGAACCAAGATATGACTCGCGATGAACATCGTGAATTTGCCTCACATTGGGGGTCTTTCGAAGAGCATCCGTTCTTTCAAATCGTCCAAGGCCGGCAGACGGCACCGGATGTGGTGACACTGGCGAAGGATGCCACGCTCGGAGGTACTGAGAACGCCTGGCATGCGGACCTTAGCTGGCACAAGCACCCTTCGTACGGTGCGATCCTGCGCGCCATCGAATTGCCCGAGGTTGGGGGTGACACGCTTTGGGCGGACACGTCCGCGGCGCACGATCTGCTGCCACAGGAGATCCAGGAACGAATCGCGGAACTGACAGCGGTGCATGACTGGGTTTCTACCTTCGGCCAGGCGATGGGTGAGGAGAAGAGCCAGGCGCTCCGCCCTCGTTTCCCTCAGGTCGAACACCCCGTCGTCTGCGTGCACCCCGAGACGGGCCGACGCAGCTTGTTTGTCAATCCCGCATTCACTCAACACATCGTAGGCATGGAGGCCGCCGAAAGCGCCGAGTTGCTCGCCGTCCTCTATGCGACGATTTCCCTTCCAGAGTGCCAGGTGCGCTTCCGGTGGTCTGAGGGTGCGGTGGCGTTCTGGGACAACCGCTCCACACAGCACTACGCATCGAGTGACTATTATCCTGCTCGGCGAGTGATGGATCGGATCAGCATCATTGGTAGTGCCCCGTGCGGTCCGGCGTGATGGACCGCCACCGATCGAATGGCGATCAGGCAATGTAAGACGAGTGGCTAACTTGCGCGAAACACACAGCCGATGAAGAGGAGGAGGAGGGCTCCGCCCACGCCCCGACGAGACGACACGTCACAAACTGGACTTGCGACCTAACTCTCTTCGCTGAATGGTGCATCGCTGGGTCTAGAGCCAACACTTCCGTAGCCGTCGTTCACAGTGCTCGGGCCCGAGTACACCTGTCACGCGTCCAATTGGACGGCTCACAATACCTTCATTGCCAAATGCGTCCATCGCGGGCGACTGCAACCCTTCAGGATGACAGTGATCGACACGGAGCCAGACTATCGCTTTACGCTCGCCAACGAACGGACCTTCCTAGCCTGGATCCGAACCGCGCTGGCGCTACTCGCCGGCAGTGTCACAGTCGGCCATCTGATAACGATTCCCGACGAGGAGTCCTGGCAGCAGTTGACCGGAGCAATCTGTGCCATCGCCGCCGCGGCAATTGCACTGGGAGCGTTCGGGCGCTGGAACCGAATCCAAGCCGCAATGCGGCGCGAGGATCCGCTGCCGGGTTCGCCGATGATGTCGTTGATCGTCAGCGGAGTTTGCCTGGCATCCGTCGCGTGCATCGACCGCGGACTTCAAGCCGAACGCACCACGCTGGCCTGGCGACGGACGATGCTTACCAGTACTTGTGTTGCCCTTATCTGTGCACGGGCAACCGCCCAGACAGCCACGCCATTTCTGTTCGTCACCACGCTCGCCCTTGGGCTCTCGGTGGTCGCTACCGCACCCGGTACCCTCGTGCGCCACCACCGCTACCGTATGGATCCCCTCGATGCGCGAACTCACATCAGAGGTTTGCTGCTAGTGACCAGCGCGACGGTGGCTTCGGCTGCAGCCATTAGCCTCCCCACGTTCTTCAGATAGGCGGAAATGCCGCTCTCGACGCGGTCATGTGCCAAAGGTTGCGCACTGCATCGTCCACCAACTTGTTCGTGTGCTTGTGTCCAGGTCTGGCCATTGACAAGGTCCAGCCTCGCCTCGCGCTAGTTCATTCGTCGTTGGACCCGCGACTGCGGGAGCAATTTGGTAACCCTAAAATGCGGGTCCACGAGCGGTATATGCGGTCAGCCAGATCACGCTGGAGGGCAACCCGGGGGAAATGGGCATACCCTGGCCTCGGCGTAATGGAACCAGCATCGCTGCTCACAGTTCCCAGGGACACCTCCCGTGCTCGCGAGAACCCGAAATGCCGTCCCGACCGTCAGCGCAGCCCGCATGGTTGCGGGGAATTCGGTCGATTCCAGAGGATGGCCAGTGAAGAGGCGCAGGCTGAGGTGATGCCTCCGATGAGTGCGATGGCGAGCACGGCCAATGCAAGTCATCCGTGTCCGGTGATCAGCCCTTGCAGTGCGTCGAACGTACCTCTGCATGACCGCTATGTAGCTGAGCACGCCGCACAACAGCAACAGCATCAGCACCGACCACCGTGGAAACCTGACGTGGATCAACCCAAGAACATAGTGCGATAGCAACCAACAAACCACCAGGCCACTCGGGTGGGCCTAGTCATGTGTCCGCTCCACCACCCAGGCCGCGACCTGTGTCCGAGAGGTGAAGTTTAGTTTGGCCAGGATGTGCTCCACATGTCCTTGTGCTGTGCGTGGCGAGATGACGAGGCGGTCTGCGATGGCCCGATTCGTCAGACCTTCGGCAATCAGGTCGGCGACTTGACGTTCCCTCTTCGTCAACGTCGACCCGTCGATAACGGGCGGGGAGGCAGCGGGCGATTGCTCGTGGAGGGCGAAAGCGATCGCCGCATCGAAGCCGAGGTGTTTTCCTCTGCGGTGGGCCGACTCGAAAGCTTCATCCCCGAGTTCCCGCCTAGTCTTCTGATCACATTCCTGCTTATAGACAACGAGGTTGGAATGTATGACCGCGGAGCTTCCCAACGACCGCGCCAGCTCCTCTGCGGCTCCCATCAAGACGGCAGCCCGGAGCGCATCGTGTTGTTCGACGCTGATCCAAGCCAGCGTCTCGAAGCTGGCTGCCGCCACGCGCGGGCCGTGCACCTGCCGGGTCAGTTTTAATGATTGTTCGAGCAGCTGCACCGCGCGATTGGTATCGCCCTGCCGCCACACGGCAACTGCCAGGGCCCAGAGCGAATGCGATCGGTACATCTTCTCGCCGGACATTTCCGTGATCGCAAGGACACGCTCATGGCATTCGATTGCCTGCCCTGTCGCGCCACTCAATCCGTAGGCCGCCCCTAAGCCCGAATGCACCGATTCGTTGATGTTGTCGCTGTGAATTCCGTTGTGTGGCAGCGGGTGGGGTGTGGGCGTGGGTGATCGTCCGACCTGGTGTGTCGGGTTGTTCCACTGAGTC
>SEEV01000566.1 GCA_004211695.1 Rhodococcus sp. (in: high G+C Gram-positive bacteria) | reverse complement strand
CACCGCAACCGCACCCGGATCCGCGACCACCGCCGCCGCCAACAACCCCGGCAACGTCACCTCCGGACCCGACACCTCACCCACCACCGGCGTCAGAAACTCCAACTCGGCCGCACCGATCGCGGCGAGCGGAGTGCCGGGGTCCGCGGCGAGTATTTCGTCGATCAAGCCGACGACGCCGGCGTGATGCGACCGCAGTTCGTCGTCGCGGTAGCGGTAGGGGTTGGCCTCGAATTCGACGAACGTCGATGCCGGAGTGCCGCTCCGGTACACGTTGACGGACAGGTCCGGGACGGGGCCCGTGGTGAGGATCCGGAAGTCTCCGGTCAGCGACCCGAAGGTGAGGTTCTGATCGAAGAGCATGACGTTGACCATCGGTCCGGAGATCCTGCGGGCCTCGGCGGACACACCCAGCTCGCGCAGAATGTCCTCGACGTTGCCGCGCTGGTGCCGCATTGCACCCATCAGTTCGTGCTGAACTCGCGCCACGAGGTCGCCGACAGTGTCTGCGGACGGGACCTGCACCCGCAGGGGCGCGACGTTGGCGAGCATGCCGCCGGAACGGCGCAATACGGCGGTGGTGCGTGCGGACAGCGGAATGTCCACGAGCACGTCCTGCCTTCCCGTCCGCCGCGAGAGGTAGCAGGCGAAGGCGGCGATCAATGCGGCTGCGGCTGTCGCACCCGGTCGGCCGTCGGTGTTCTCGAGTCGCGCGACGGCACCGGCGGACAGCGCCGTACGTACGGTCAGGCTGTGGGCGGCGGGAGGCGCCTCGATGTCGGTCAGGGAGGCGCCGTTCGTGCGCGTGTGGAGGCGTTCGGCCCAGTAGTCGCGGTCGGACGAGAACCGGTGAGACGCCCGGTAGTCCTCTTCGAGACGGTGCAGGGTGTGCAGGTCCGCCGCACGGTTCGGTTCGAGCTCGAGGCCCTGGACAGCCGCGGTGTACAGGGCAGCGACGCGGTTGACCATCGTCATCGCCGCGTATCCGTCGAGGGCGATGTGGTGGATGCGGCTGTACCACAGGTGCCGCTCGTCACCGACCCGCAGCAGCGACGATTCGCACAGATAGTCGTGCTCGAAATCGACTCGTGCCGTGTAGTTCTCGTGCATCCATGCCTCGGCCGCGGCGATCGGGTCGGATGCGCCGCGGAAGTCGACGATTCCCATGGCCGCGTCGGCCGGCGGATCGACCACCTGGTGCGGCTCACCGTCGACGTGCACCAGACGCAGGAACACCGACTCGTATTCGTGGCCGGCAACGAGTGCCACCTCACGGAACAGATCGACGTCCAGCGGACCGTGGATGTCGACGTACTGCGCGATGCAGATAGGCACGTCCGGGGCGAGCTGCTGCGCAAACCACAGCCCGTGTTGCGCCGCAGACAGCGGGAACGGATCGGATCGGTGCTCTCGGTAGTTCGCTCGCACAGCGTGTTCCATCACATCACCAACCGGGGTGTTTGCGCCGCTGGGTGCACGGCGGGACGCTCGGTCCTCTGGGCAGGGGGAGCCGGACGAACCGACGTCACTACAGTCCCGCGGATCGCCGTGCGCGAGAACACCCCCTAGGGGTGTGGTGTGGACACCCCTGGTCTCGATCAGCGGGATGCCGGGACCGACGGGGCCAGACCTCCGAGGAGGATCGAGCCATGCCCGAGTCTCTTCCCGACCGCGTCCAGATCACCGACCGCCTGCACGTTCTCGCCACTCTGCTCGACACGAAAGACTGGCCGGGGTTCGCCGCGACCCTCACCGAGGACGTCGTGGCCTACGGCCGGAGCGGGCCGGCCGACGTGGTCGCCCGCGTCCGCTCCCACCTCGACGTCTGCGGCGTCACCCAGCACCTCATCGGCAACGTCCGCGTCGACCTCGACGGTGACACGGCACGCACGCGGTCCTACTTCCGGGCGTTTCACGTCGGCCTCGGCGACCATGCGGGCGCAACGTACAAATGCCTCGGCGAGTATCGGGACGAGTGGCGACGCGGCCCGTCGGACTGGTTGCTGTCCGGGCGTGTGATCGACGTCCGCGCCGAGATCGGCGACCGGGGTGTCATCGCGCCCCACTGACCTGCCGTCTCGCGCACTGCGATGTGCGCGTGCAGGCGTCGTAGTGGGCGCGGCGCCCACCGGTTGGCGTCGCCGGCGATCCGCATGGAGGCCGGAACGAGAAGCAATTCGTTCGCCGGGACGCAGCGCGGGTCAGAAGCGGGAACCGCTGGCTAGCGGTTGCGGATTCTCCGTGGATTGTTACACCCTCACCCGGGCGGGGGTGGCGCACACCATCCGTCGACGATCCACTGCGGCGGGGCCGACGGAAGTCGCATGGTGGGTTACGACGACGCGGCCGCACCGTCCGCCCCCGCGGAATGTCAGGGGTGTGGGCGCATGATTTCGAGCATGTAGTCGAGTTCGGCGATGGTGCGGTGGGGTGGGAGGGTGAGGATCGGCATCTCGGCGCCTGCGGCGTACCAGTGCTGGAGGTGGTCGTGAGCGGTGTCGGGTGTGCCCCAGACGGTGAGCTCGTCGAGCAGAACATCGGCTGCGGCCGGCACGTCGGTGGTGTCGTGGGTCGGGTTGCCGGCGAGCACGGCCTCGACCTGGTGGCGGAATCCCCGCTCGCTCAGCGAGCGGCGGTAGAGCGAGCCCATGCTGGTGAGGTAGAACGCGATCCACCAGGACGCGATCTCGCGGGCCGTTGCCTGATCGGCCGCGACGGCGGTGGGGACGGCCGGACACACCACGGGGCGTATGGGGTGGCCGGATCGGGCGCCCGCCTGCTGGAGCACGTCGATTCCGCAGGGCAGCCACGACCGCGGGACCAAGAAGGGCGTCCAGCCGTCCGCCAGTTCGCCGGCGAGTTGGATGGATTTGTTGCCGAGTCCGGCGAGGTAGATCGGCAGGCCGGTGCGCGCGGCGACACCCAGCCGCAGGGGCCGGTGGTCGTGGGTCGCCGTCGGGCGGACCCGCTCGCCGTCGAGCAGTCGACGGACCTGTGCGGTGACCGCGCGCAGCTTGGCCACCGGCGCGGTGAACGATTGGTCGTGCAGTCCTTCGACGAGCTGTGGACTGCTTGCACCCAAGCCGAGGACGAAACGGCCGTGTGAGACCTGGTCGAGGCTGGTGGCGAGCATCGCGAGGGTGCCTGCGGTGCGGCCCCAGACGCTGAGCACACCGGTACCGATGGTGATTCGTTCGGTCTTGGTGGCGATTTCGGTGAGCAGGACGGCGGCATCCTGGCTCCACCCTTCGGCGAGGAAGAACCC
>SEEV01000146.1 GCA_004211695.1 Rhodococcus sp. (in: high G+C Gram-positive bacteria) | reverse complement strand
GCTGCTCGGTGAGTCTGTCGATGTCACGGAATGGGTCGGGATGAAGCACAGCAACCACCTCCTACAGGTTGGTGGCCGCACCTCGCCACCGCGACGGGTGTCGGCTGGCTGCGCTCCTTCTAGCTTTGCACTCCACCCGTGCGAGCGCCAGGTGCACTTGCCTCTCATGGGACGGCGGACTGGAGCCGGCGCGCGGCGCTCTCGAACTGCTCGCCCAGGACGGTGCCGAGCGCTCGAATCGCGGCGACTTGACGCCGATACCGGGATGCTCCTCGAAACGCTCTGTCCCGCGACGGGAACCCCATATCCGAGTTCGGTCGACAGGTCCCGCCGGACTACGAAATTGGGCTCCGGCCGGTGGTCGGCGGGAGAGCTGTCGGTTCGTCATCGGCACCGAGACTTCGAGGTGATCGGCCTGAGCGTGCCACGCGTCGCCGTCGGCCTGGGTGCACTCACCGAGGCATCGGCCGCGGTGCTCGAGTCCCAGCAGCGGGTGGTTGGCACGACTGCCCTGCCACTGTTCAGCTCCGATCCGTGCCGCCGCGAGGGTTCCGATCTCGCTCTCGGGCGGCTGTGCAGCCCGGCGACATCCACCACTCCGGCTGCCGCCCCTGACTGGTGGTTGTGTCCGGTACCGGCAGGGCGTTCACTGGAGGAGTCACAGATCCCCCGTTCGGCACCGGTGTCGAGACGCCGCAGGGTGGTCACCACACGCTCAGGAGGCCCGTCATGAAGCGGGCAACACCATCGACAAGATTGAGAACCTACGACGTGCTGCCGCACGAGGGCGACGCCGCGCAGCGCTGGGAGATGCACCAGCACGGTACCCGCCAGCACACCTACTTCGGTACCCAGCGGGAAGCGATCGCCGCCGCCCGCGAACAGGCGCAAACACACCACCCGGCGACGGTGGTGCTGCACGCCCCCGACGGTTTCGCCTACCGCGAGTTCACCTACTAACGCCAGCGTCCCGGGCGGTGCCCGCGCCGGACCGGGAGGTCCCGGGCCGGGGCCGCACGCCGGCGGAGACCGGCTCCGTGAGGGCGCCTTCACCGCGGGGAGGTCCTGAAAGCCGCTGTGGAGCACGCATTCCCTTCGCACGCCCACACCAATTCGGAGGAGCTTCGCACGGCGATCGAGAGCGCGCTCGAGCCCGAGCAGACCGGCGCAGGGTGAGCGCCCGACCGCGGCCGCTGCGCCGCCCGGCTCGATCGATATAGGCGGCCGGACTCGGCAGGGATGTTGCACATCGAGCAGCTTCGGCGCACAAGGACATCGGCAGAACACCCTCGTTGCAATCGACTCCTATTGTGCACCAACGTAATTAGCAGTGCCGATACAGATGGTCAGAAAGCCGGAGGCCGCAGCCCTGACTGCATCCCGTGCGAGCAGCTCCTCGGTGAGCCGAAGGATGTTGAGCGAAGTCCTCGCGACCTCGATCGGCACTGTGTTGCCCGGGATCGGTGCTCACCGTGTTTTCTGTGGGAGCAGATCTGCGAGGCGGGGAGTATTCTCGAGAAGTTCCAGGTGTTGCGGGGTGCGGAATCGGTCATACGCGATCAGTGCGATCACTGAGCACGCGCCATGCCTGACCGGCTTGCCGTCGCGACGGGTGGGAGAAGATCAACATGTCAGAGCCCGAGCGAGCCGACGAGGTCGGCACCGTCGAGCCTGACGGGTGTGTCCACCCGTCGATGGGGGTCGAGGAGGAGTTTCTGCTCGTTGATCCGTCGACCGGACACCCCCTCCCGCGCAACCTCGCGGTTGTCGAGGCGGCTGAAAAGCGTGGTGTCCGGCTTCAATTGGAGTTCACCCAGTGCCAGGTCGAGACCACATCGCCGGTGTGCTGGCACACTCACGAACTACGTACGCAGCTGGCCGAGATGCGGTCGGCGGCCGCCGATGCTGCCGCGCAGTGCGGCGCTCGGTTGCTGGCGGTGGGTGTGCCGGTGCTCGGTTCGGCCGTGTTGCCGATCACAGACATTCGTCGGTACCGCACGATAGCGAGCAGGTTCGGATATCTTGCATGGACGCGGGGAGTCTGCGCCGGCCATGTCCACGTGGGCGTACCCGACCGGGAAACCGCGGTGCAGGTCGGCAACTACTTGCGTCCGTGGCTACCGGCCCTGCTGGCCCTGACCGCCAATTCCCCCATACACCGCGGCGTCGATACCGGGTTTGCGAGCTGGCGGTCGATAATGCTCTCGCGGTGGCCCTGTTCGGGGCCGCCGCCGTGGTTCGCCTCGGTCGAGCACTACGACGCGGTCGTGGAAGAGATGGTCGAGTGCGGTGTCATCCTCGACGAGGGGATGATCAATTGGGATGTTCGGCCGTCCGCTCATCTGCCGACCGTCGAGGTGAGAGTCAGTGACGTCCCCGCGACCGTCGACGAGACAGTTCTGCTCGCGACGCTGGTACGTGCGCTGGTGATGACGGCGTTGCGGTCCATCACCAGGGGCGGGTGCGCCCCGAAAGTCACCGCGGAGGCGCTGCAGGCGGGGTACTCCATCGCCGCCCGCGAGGGGTTGACAGGGCACGGGATCGATTTGACCTCGGACCTGGTGGTTCCGGCCCCCGACCTGCTCGGACTGTTGGTCTGCCATGTCCGATCCGCCCTGGAGGAACTGGGCGAATACCGCGCGGCTGTGGCGATGCTGACCGAGGTCCTCCGCTGCGGTAACGGAGCGAGCCGGCAACGCCGCGCCTTGCGCAAACACAACCACGTGAGCGATGTGACCGCGACGGCCGCGCAGAGCACCCTCCAGGTCGGCAGGGCCGCCCTGTCGAGCGGTGCCGACGTCATCTCTCCGCCGATACGGCGGGACAGCCCGAGAGTGGCGGTGAAGAATGAAGCGCTGAGGCCGCCGACCGGGCCTGACCTTCGCACCTCCGCCCGGTGAGGGGCGTGGACCCCGCCGCCGCTGGCGTCGGCGTTTGTCGAATGTCGGCCGGATCCGATGGATTCGCACGCCACCGATCAGTGCCATGACAAACACGCCTGCGGCCGCCGAGAACAGCCTCGCAACCCCGATCGGCATCATAGCCGCTCACTGCATGGGCTCCACGAGTGGCAACGAGAAGATCTTTGTCGTGAAATCGAGGCCGAGGAACGAGATCTGGGTGGCGTCTTCGTTGACGAGGACAAACATCAGCAGGACGAGTAAAACCCCCGCGGCTGCGACGCTCACTCCTGCCCATGTCTCCGCAATCCGCAATCCGCGTGCGTGTGGCGGCGGCCGGACAGGACGGTGCAGCTGTTCCGGCTGCCGAGCAGTCCCTTGCATGGGGGGTGGCAGGCGGTGGGGTCTGCCGAGTCCGGCTCCCTGCCGCGGTGTCGTCCAGTGGTGGGGTGCAGGACTCGTGGGCGAGCGCGCGGCCGGGTACGAGGCAATCGAAGTCTCCAGCCGACGCTTCGAGCTCCATGTCTACGACCCCGAGCGCACGGAGCTCGACGTTTCTGGTGTCGAAGATGAAGTACCACCTGACCCGGTGGGCAAATTCGATGCAGTCGAGGTGCAATACCTGCTGGCGCTTGGAATGCTGCGAGATCGACCGGCAGACCACGAAAGGCAGTGCGTGAGGCTCCAGGGGCTGTGGAAGGTGTCACGCGGGTGTTGGGCGGAAAGAAGGACCTCGACGCCAACATTACGAAGCTGTTCGATGGGGCAACCGATCGGGAAAAAGCCTGGCCGCGTCGTTGAAAGCGTTGTACGGCTATGCGAGTAACACGCCCGGCGCTCGGGGTAATCGGCGAGCAACGTGCCCGCGACTCGCCGCCGTGCCGGTCGCAATTCGTTCGGTCGCCGGTCGACGGTCTCGGTAACCGTTCGGTCTGCAGCCGGCGGAGTCTTCTTCGGCGGAGCCTTTCTCGACGCTCGACCACCCGCGTTCACGGCCTCCATCCTGGCACCAGTTCCCGGATGGACACCTCCATGTCGGCCAGGTCGACGACCGTGATCGACTCGTCCGGCAGCTCCTCCCAGCCGTCCTCGAGCAGTCCGGACGAAGAAAACACGACCGCGCCGTCGACCCCGCGCCGCCACCGCATCAGGAAGTAGCGGTCGAGGTGATCCAGCGGGAGATCATCGTGCCCGATCCCGCTGACCAACATGTCCTCGACCGGCGCCGCGCTGGTCGTGCTGGCATGCACCGCGATGAAGGTGTTCTCGGTCAAGATCAGGGCATTGAGGCTGGCGTGCGGGAAGCTTCCGCGCAGTGTGGACATCGCCCGCCCCACCGCGGTGGGTAGGTCGGGACCGGTGTGCAGTTCCTCTCTGATGAGCGCGAGGTAGCGCTCACTGTCCGTGGTCCCGTGCAGCGACGCTCTCGCAGCCGGAGAAAGCAGCGAGTCCAGCACCGGTCGTGGCGAAATGGACCCGTTGTGCGCCAGGGTGATTCCGTCCTGCGAGAACGGGTGGGTGTTCGCGAACGACACCGCGAGCCCCTCGGTCGCCCAGCGAAGATGCACCAGCTGCGCCACGGTAGGTGTGCGTTCGGCCAGTTCGGCGAAGCACGGATCGCGGGTGGCACGTTCGATGCTGCGGTATCCCTCCAGCTGCAGTCGTTGCGGATGCGCCGCCTCCGGCCGGAGCCAGGCAGTCCCCCAGCCATCGGCGTGCAGGTCTGACATGTCGCCGAACCGGGCGACTTCGTCCTTGCCGATCTGCTCGGTCAGGGTGGTGGGCACCGGTGATGCGAAGCCGATCAAACGGCACATGTTCATGCCTCTCTGGTTGTAACGCCGCCGCAGCAACAATCTGTGTACTGTCCCCCTCCGCACGGTCGACCGCAAACGGAAGCGCCACCATCCAAGAGCCTGCTTGCACACTTCCCCGGCCTCGACAGCTACCTCAGCGAGGTCGACCGCTTCGCCCTCGACATGCGCAAGCGGTCCACCGTCCCTACCGACTGCCGCTACATCGATGCACGGGTGGCCGAGTCCGTCACCACCGCGCTGTCCGTCGCGCAGACGACGCCGGCATCATCGCGCCCGTGCCACGGAGGTGCACGCGCTCCGTTCCGCGATCCCCCATCCGACACACCGTGATGATGGGTCCACATGGGTCCCTCCACCGGCATCTCGCGCTCCCGCACCGTGCCAGATAACGTCGGCAATACCGGGCCACATAGCGCCGGGAGTCACACCGACGTCACCCCGATCCATCAGCATCCGGAATACCGCCCTCAGTGCCCGCAGACGGCCGAACGTCGCCAACCCGCGGAAGGGGGGGTAGGGGCGTTCGGTCTGCCCGGGGTCTACCAACCGAGCGGAAACCGGTCGACCTCGCGAAACATGGCGGTGATTCGGGCGGCTTCGGGCTGCGCCTCGATGGGGTCGAACCGATAGTCGGGATCGTCGCGGCCGAGGGCCGGCAGACCGGCTTCGACTGCCCGCTCGGGCGTTTCCGCCCATCCGATCGATTCTGATTTCTCGCGCCCCCAAATGCGTATCCCGTTACCGTTCGGGCTCGGGCCGACCCCCCCGACGATCCCGTCGCCGCGGCGGTGCAGGCGATCTGCACCGGTTGGGGCCATCGGATATCGATGCGCTGCCGCGCAAGTGGCTGGCCCGACGCCCCGCATCCGTTCACCGCGGCCGATCGGGCCGCCGGCCACCGCCACGACCTGTCGATCCTGCAGGCCGCGTTTTCCCTGACCCAGCTCCAACCCCAAGGGCTTCGCCAACAAAGACCTCCGCACGCTGGTCGCCGAACTGCGGGGCAGCCCGACACGGTCACCGCCGGCCGAATGACCTATGACCTGCGCCGGCTCCGCGCCCGCGGCCTCATCACCCGCATCCGACACACCCACCGATACAACACACCGACCACGGCCTGCACGCCGCGGTGGACCTGTCCGCCGTCCACGACCGATTCCTCCCCCACCGGCCCGGCTCGCCGACCACATCGCCTCCGCACCGCTACCGGCAGCCTCACACGCATACCAGAGCGCGCTCGACAACCTCACCCGCACAACAGGTCTCGCCGCATGACACCATCGGACCGACCCTGCAGCCGAGCTAGGCTAGTGCAGGATCCCGCTCGACACGACCGGGTGCGGATACACGTCGCCGCGATGTTGGAAGGACAGCACGTTCGGGTTCAGGATCTCGCCGTCGCGGATCTCGATCGCCCGCCCGATGGTCGGATCGGCCTCCCACGCGGCGCGGCCTGCCAGCACCGTCCGCAGGTGCGGCAGCAGAGCCTCGCTGATCTCCCAGGTGGCCGAGTTCCACAGATACGACGGGCTGTGGTCGACGGCGTAGTAGTGCACGTTGTCACCGACCACGAAGCTCGGAGCGGTGAACGAGGTGGGGCGGGCCCAACTGAAGCCCATCCCCTCGTCGCAGGACACGTCGACGATGAGACTTCCCGGCAGGAAGGCGCCGAGGTCCTGCTCGGTGAGGAAGGTCAACGGAGCGTCGGTGTCCTGCAGCACGCAGTTGACGACGATGTCGTTCTCGGCCAGGAACGGCGCGAGGGCCACTCGGCCGTCGTTGGTGACGGCGCAGGTGAGATCGGGGTCGTCGGAATCGTGGTCCAGGTGCACGATCTGCACCGAGTGAATCGGTGAGCCGACGGCAGCAACCATGCGGTTGGTGAGTACCCGAACGTCGCCGATCCCGTGTGTGTTGAGCGCCGTCACCGCTCCCCGGGCGGTCGCACCGAAGCCGATGACCGCCGCGCGCAGCCGACGACCGTAGACGCCGGTCGTCCCGATCAGCTCGAGCGCGTGCAGCACCGAGCAGTAGCCCGCGAGTTCGTTGTTCTTGTGAAAGACGTGCAGCAGGAAGCCACCGTCACGGGCCCAGTGGTTCATCGCCTCGAACGCAATCAGGGTCAGCCGCCGGTCGATGGCCAGCTGGGTGACCTCGGCATCCTGGACGCAATGCGGCCAGCCCCACACGATCTGACCTTCCCGCATCTCCGCGAGATCACTGGGCTGAAGCTTCGGCAGCACAATGACGTCGCAGTCGCCGAGCAGCCCGTCCCGGGGCAGCAGCCCACCCACGTACGGCGCCAACTGCTCGTCGGAAACGCCGAACGACTCGCCGTACCCATTCTCCAGGTAGATGTGTTCCCGAAGGTCGGCGTCGATTCGCTGGACATGCATCGGATGGATCGGAAGCCGTCGTTCGTTCTCCTTGCGAGAACGCGCCACGACACCGACCGTGAGCAGCGGTCGAGCGTCAGCGCTTCTTGGCATGGAACGCGGTCTCGATGCCGGTGTGTTCGCTCGACTTCGCCTTCTTATCGGCCTTATCGGCTCGCTTTTCCTTGAGCGACTTTCCCGACTTCTTCGACATGGACTGACGCGGTGATTTGTCGGACATCATTGGTCCCTCTCAACGGTCCCGATGCCTCGACGGTACGCCACATCCAGCTCGTAATCCTCGATCCGATACCGAAGTCAGTGTCAAAGCGCTGGTGTTCGTCGCGGCGTTCGGCCGGTGCCGGGCGAACCGATGCAACTGCCGATCGATCCCATCCGGTTCCCGGGTAGCAGGCTGCTTCCGCCCGCTCCGCAGATCACGCCGCGAAGGCGCGCCAGATCCAGCGCATACCCGAGGACGACACACCGAAAAGCGAGATCGCCGCAGTCCTGGAGATCGGACGAGTCACCCTCTACAGGCATCTCTCCGCCACGTCATCGTGACTCAGACTGCTCGACGTCGTAGAAGTGTTTGGTGCACAGCACCTCTGACCGGCGGCCAACCAGAAGGCCGTTGCACTGAGCGGGAAACTCCCACGAAGCCGTGCAGCCCACTTCTGAAACTGGCATGGGCTACGCGAGGGTCTCGACCACCGATCAGACCGCCGATCCGCAGAGCGACGCTCTGAGCGCCTCCGGGCGTGGGCGGGTCTGGACCGAGACCGCCAGTGCTGCGACCACCCTGCGGCCGCAACTGACGGACCCGCTCTCGCATCTGCGCGAGGGCGATGCCTTGGTGGTGGTGGCGGCTGGACCGTCTCGGGCGGTCGTCGCCGCATCTGTTGCAGACGGTCGAGGAACTCGAGGCCCGCGGAGTCGCGTTCAAATCGCTCACCGAGGCCATCGACACGACCACCTCCGGTGGTCGGCTGATCTTCTCGATATTCGGGGCAATCGCCCAGATATTCGGGGCAATCGCCGAACGAGGAACCTCATCCGGGAGCGCACCCAGGTCGGGCTCGCCGCCGCCCGGGCACCCGGGCGCACCGGGGGCCGTCCCCCGAAGATGACCGCCACCAAGCTCAAACAAGCACAGCGTATGCGCGAGAACGGGATGCAACTGGGCGAGGTCGCCGAGATCCTCGGTGTCGGGCGCACCACCTTGTACCGGCATCTTCTCGAGCGGAGCTGATCGGCACCCGCCTCTGGGTGCACTGCGGGCGCTACCAGGGGCTGCGCTCACTTCGGTGCGTGAGTTGGGGGCCGGCATCCCCTGTCCGAGCAGATCGCTTCGCTGCGCCGTGCTCCTCAGGCATTGGGCCAGTCTGCCCGGCGCTCAGCCACCGGGTGTTCCGGGGTGGTCGCCCGTTCGCGCCGCTGTGAAACCCCCGAAACAGCGGTCGGGCCGGGGGCGTGACTTCGCACCCTCGGCCTAATCTCTGCTTCACAGGGGTGTGATCATTACCAATCTTTTTCCTTGATCCGCATCTACTACGATACGCCCTCCGCGATGGTTCTGACCTGCGGATTGCAGGATTTCCGACCGAGGCCAAGTCTCGCAGACAGGTGCAGCGCCGTGTCAGCCGGCACTTGCCCCTCAGCGGTGATACTCGATCATCGGTCTGGTCGCGAACGACAGACGCGGTCGAGCCCGTTTCAGGGTGCGCACGCTCCAGAATGGAGGATGCCCAACCTGTGCTGCCTGCTCGCCAAGGGGTACATGCCGGTACCGGGTGCGGTGGGTCTGATGTGCGGCATCGTGGATGCGAGGGGGAAACGCGGTGTGGTGACGGTGACACTGTCCCTGCTCCACGAAGGACTGATGATGAACTCGCTGGACGGCAAACCGATCACCCAACTACGTGTGCTGCTGCCACTGACGCAGGGCTTCCTGCCTTCGTGTCGATGAATTCGGCTGCGCCGGAAATATTGTCGTCAGATCATCACTGTCGCGGCGGCGACCCACGCGAGAGTCGGTACCGCCGTCCGGGGTCCACCCCAGTGTCCTTCGTGGCGTGCGGCGGAATGAGTGGATCGCGGTGGGGTTGGTTCGGAGTCCGACGGCGCGCTCGAGGACGCCCGAGTTCGTCGCCCACGTGGCCGGGCATCGGCGCCAGGTGGGGCACCGGCAGCCCACTCGGAGCAGATTCCCGCCCCGTCCGGTTCGATCACCTCGAGTCGCACACGTCCTCCGGGCGGGAAGGCCGGGTCGGAGGACGGCCCCTGTCCGGGCCGGTCATCTCGCCGCGCACACGGTTGACCTCGACCATCGCCACCCATGCGTCAGCGGCGTTGGCGCGGGCCCCGTATTGAGGGAAGAACAGGCGGCGCAGTCGCTCGATCCGGCTCAGACCCGGCCGCGGCCGCAGGTCCGCGGCCAGATGCTGCACCACCAGCTCGAACTCCCGCCGCGAGTCCTCGCCGTCCTGCCGGGTCGGCACCTGACCACGGTCGGCCAGTGCGCCTGGCCGTTCGGGTGGGCCCGCGTGCGGGCCTCGAAACCTCGATTCCACCGGAGATACCGAAACCAGCATGCATAACCTTCCGCTCGGACGGTGCATTCGACGGTGAACGCGGCGGCTCCGTTGTCGGAATACCGGGTAGAGACGCCATCGGCGACAACCCCCTCGCCGATACATTGATGTGTTCCACATCACGGTCGTGTCTCATAGTTGTAGCGGATCAACCCACCCCTGTCACCTGGTCACCTGCCCATAACCCCGGGCGCCCTAACGCCTTTCGATTCTCGTCGAGACCTGCGGTGACCGCAGCAACCCCACGCGCGGTCACCGCACGGTGTACTGACCGGGAACACAACATGATTCACCAGCCCCCGAACACCGGCCGTGTGAGGGCACACCGCCACCACACAGAAGGGTCTCGCCGGCAGCTACGTCGATGACCAACTCTCCCGACGGACAGCGGAGCGCCCCACGTGGCCGCCCCGGCGTCGCTGCGGTTTCTCGGGTGGCCGGCCGCCGGTATGCCCGCGAGCACGATCCCCGGATCCACACCCCAGACCCCGGATCTTGCTGTATTCGGCCAGAACCTGGGCCGCGGCCGTTCACCTCCCTGACGGCACTCGGGATGGCAGGATCAGGGGTCGAGATCGGGACTTCGATGTGAGGTCTCGGCTCGCAGGTGCAGGGAGTTACGGCATGGCGCAGGGCATTGTGAAGTGGTTCAACGGCGAGAAGGGCTTCGGATTCATCAAGCCCGACGACGGCGGCGCCGACCTCTTCGTGCACTTCTCGGAGATTGAGGGCAGCGGCTTCAAGTCGCTCGAGGAGAACCAGCGTGTGGAGTTCGAGGTCGGCCAGGGGCAGAAGGGTCCGCAAGCCCAGAAGGTGCGGCCTGTCTGACCGCTCGCCGCGGTGCCGCACCCGGAGGGGTGCGGCACCCATCCCGGACACGACTTCCCTGGTTGGCTGTCCGTCCAGACCGGGGTGGTTGTCGATAGTTATAGATCGACGCGATCGGCGCAGCGCGAGAGCAGCGAGGTGAGCGTGAGCGATTTCGCCCCTATCGGGTGCGGCAGTGATCACCAGCCGTGCCCGCGCCGCGGCTCCGGTCGGAATGCGGCCGAGAACCAACTGCTGGGCTGCGGCAGATTTTCCACGTTCTCGATATCGAGCACACCCTCATGGGTGAGCACCTGCTCGACCATCCGCTCGATCCAGGCCCGTTCGCCTTCGACAGCGAAATCGGCCGCGTCGATCAGTTTCACCTCGAGCAGGCCGGCGATGTCCCGCACGAGGGCACTGCGACCCGCTCCGGGCGCACGTGTGACGGCAACGGTGGACCGTAGATCACGTAGCCGGTCCGTATCCGGGGGGCGACTCCGATCATCGCAAGCCCGCACACGCCCGATAGCGGCCGTGCACGGCACGCATGATTGCGGGTCGCAACGTAGGTAATTCGGACCGATCACCGCGTTCGGTGTGCACAATTGGCCTCCCTCGCTCGCCGAGCTCGACCACGACAAGCGCCAAACGTCGACCGTGACGCGGGTCACACCTACCCGCCCGCGCCTCCAAATCCACAGACCCCCGTCGATCGGGCATCGCCGGCGTCTCCCCCAGACCCACAGCCCACACTTCGCGCGGCGAAGCAGAGCAGAACTGCGCCAGAGGCGGATCCGTATTGCGGGTGCCGACCATCGCCTCGCCGACACCCGCGACCACTACGCCCTGATAGTCGCCGCGTCCGCGTCCGGGCCGTTCGGGTCGGACCAGTTGCGGCCGGGAACCGGCCCACCGATCAGCGGCGACGGGCGTACGACGCTGCTCTGCGGATCAGTCCCAGGCCCGTCAGGCCCAGTCCGAGAACGCACACCACTGCCCCGGCGACCACATTCGACACGACGACGCCCGCGGTCGTGTCGACCCCGGCGACCACCCACGGCGAGATGATCAGCCAGAGCCCCACCACGGGCAGGGTGAAGGCCATGCCGTGGGTGCGGCCGTAGGCCGAGGTGAATCCGACCGCGAGGAGCGCCACCGCGATCCCGGCGATCAGATCGTTGACCGCCAATGTGGTGGTGCCGTGGAATCCGATGATCCAGGGCGATGCGGCCGCGTACAGCCCGGCCAGCAGCATCAGGCCGTCGGTCACCCGCGAAATGGGATTCTCCGCGGCCTGATCGTACTGATCACGCAGCGCGACACTATCGGGGTGCTGTTCGATGTGATGGCCGGCGGTGGACATCGTGTACTCATCTCCTCGAGATGGCGGGAGGGTCGCACACCGTCTCCGGTCAACCATATGGCGCTCGCATAGACCCGAAACCTGCACTCGGCAGCGGACCGGATCTACCCTGACCGGATCGCATCCGGGCGGGGTTCCTCGTCCTCTCGCGGCGGCAACGCGAGTTGGTCCGGGCGAGTCGGCCAGGTGCGGCCGCCGACGAAATGAACGCCTCCCACGATGGGTCGCTGTCCTAGAACCCTCGATATCTCCAGTCGTCGGTCAGATCCGCCCCTCGGCCTGGCATTTTGCGCTGTGGACACTGTCTGCCGGGTGGGCGCGAGCGCCGCTGTCGGGGTGGCGATCAGCGAGCCTCGTCCTCACTTGTCCAATAGGTGAAGGTGTATTTGCTGATACCGGGCACTCCAGTCTCAGCGTGGTTTGCAGCGCGAGGTCGGGTCCAGCCCGTCAGCCCCTGCGTCCGTAGCTCGTCAGCCGCCCTGTCGACTGCCTCGGCGGAGGGAGAGTCGGACGGCAGGTTCAACGAAAACCGTGCGATACCCACGTCCCGGAGCATAAGCGCTCGAGCCGCTCTGCGGTCTCGGCCTGCGCTGCCGTCCGTTCGCCGGTAGGACACCCCTTGCGCGCGGTTGTCACCCGCGCCGGGAATCCTTGCCGGCCCCTGCGGGACATGGAGCACGGGGCGGTGGCGGCATCAGAACACCCGGCCCAAGGCCGAATGTGACGTGTTTGCCGTCAGGTGACCGGTTGCGGGCACAAAACACGGCGTCGGAGCGTTTGACATGCCACCGACCTCCCCGAATACCGAGCGGATCCGGGGAAGACACGAGCTGAGGCAGGGGTCATGGCCACCGACTACGACGCACCCAGAATTACCGATCCCGACGAGCCGCCGCAGGACTCGCTCGACGCGCTGAAGCCCAGAGGGAACGAATCGCAATCGGCCGTCGTCGACGTCGAGGAGGCGGACACCGCGGAGTCCTTCGAGCTGCCCGGGGCCGACCTGTCCGGCGAGGAATTCACGGTACGGGTGATCCCCAGGAAGGCGGACGAATTCACCTGCACCAGTTGTTTCCTCGTCCATCACCGCAGCCGCCTCGCCGACACCACCGGCGGGCAGATGATCTGCCTGGACTGCGCCGGCTGAGCAAATCCCCTCACAGGCGTGGGTGTGTGCGGGTGCCGGAGTAACCAACGGCGGAGCATGGCGGTTGATTCCGTGGCCCGCTCCGGCCCGATCCGGTATTCCCCACCGCCGGCCGTCCGGGTGATGCAAGGATCAACAGACCGCAATCGAAGAGCCCCTTGACGGCGCATCTATCGGTAGCGCCCGCAGCTCGACCACTCTCGCGGGCGCGGCGATCCCTTCAGAGAGCAGGCGACGATGGATAACGGCTTCGAACTCCGGGAAACTCACGAAAAAGGGGAAGGCGTTTTCGCCACCCGGCCCTTCCAGATCGACGAGACGGTGATGGTCGGTGTCATCGACCGAGAGCTGGACCGCAACCACTCCCACGCCTCCCAGGTCGGTGCGCAACGTTTCGTGCTACACGGCGGGCTCATCCCGAAGGTGAACCACTCATGCGCACCGAACTGCGGGATCCGTCTCAATTCCAGCGGTGCCCACGACTTCGTCGCCCGCGCACCCATCACCGCCGGCGACGAGATCACCTTCGACTATGCGATGCGGAACTATACGGTCGAGCACTTCGCCGCCCACTGCCGGTGCGGCGCGCACCACTGCCGTGGCCGCATCACCGGCTGGCGGGATCTACCGACCCAACGCAAAGCGGACTACACCGGCTTCGTCGCCCCCTACCTCATCGAGATCGACCACCAGCGTCCGGAGACATGAGACCGACCCTCGGCGGTGTCGTGCGCCGGGAACTTCCCACGGTTCTCATGCACCCAACCTCTGCCCCCGGGCAGGGTCCGGCTGCGGGTCGATCCCGGCGGATCCGGGTGGGATGATCAAGACTGGGGGCCGCCCGCGGGTTTTCCTCGGAAGACGTTCCGGAAGAAACTCGTGACGGCGTGAATCTTCTCCCTCGTCAAGTCGATGGCCTTGCGGAACGATTCATTGTCGCCGGCGGGCATAACAATCTCCGTGTGGTCGAGGCAGGTAACCATGTCCGACACAGTGTGAACCAGAACCCGAGCATCCACATCCGCATCCGAGAAACCGAAAGCGTCAGCAGCGGATCCCACTAGAGCGGGAGTTTCCTAGATAGCTGTGGCTTCGGTGCGATTAGCGCTGGTGGGAGCTGGTTTTGGTGTGGTCGGGGTGTATTACCTAAGTCGGTGGTGGCCGGTCATCGGGTGGGTGCGTAGCGGTCGATGCCGAACAGCCGGGCCAGTTGTTCGGCGGTGTCGCTGTGGTCGGTGAGCATTCGTTGGGCGCGGGGGCGACCTTTGGTGCCGTCGT
>SEEV01000145.1 GCA_004211695.1 Rhodococcus sp. (in: high G+C Gram-positive bacteria) | reverse complement strand
TCACCAGTGAAGAGTCCCGCGAACTCGCCGCCGCACTGGCCAACGACGATCACGCCCGCGTCGTCGCGTTGCTCGAGCGGCACGCCACCCTCGACTACCCCGAAAACAAAGGCTTCGACCCGTACAGCGACCAGTTCGGATTCCACTTCGACCACATCGACTGGATCTGATCTCAGCCGGACCGAACCACGGGCGGACAAGTCGTTTCCGCAAGTCAGCATCGTGGAACCGGTGCTACCCCGGAGGCGCTTCTATCTTGTCTAACACTCCTCGCAATGCCGGAAGCTCGGTGGGGTCGGATAGCAGGAACCCCTTCGGCAGACACCTGTCGTCTTCAGCGCTGTCTAAAAAGTGTCTCGATGAGCGCGGTGGCCGATGCGGTCTTCGCCGCGGTTTTCGTGGTCGTGGTGGCGGTGGCGGTGTGGCCGGCGAGGTGCACGGTGGCGGTGAATCGGGGTGCGTGCGCGGGGCCGTCGGTGTGGAAATCCCACTCGGGCGGGGCCTGGTTGTTGTTCTGGGTGAGACTCATCAGCCAGGCGGTGGGGTTGGAGAGTGCCTTGGATTTCTTTGCCCCGTCCAGGTTCAGTGCCGCCGGCGCGGTCTTCCGATGCGGTTCGACGGACTTGGCGGGATCGGAATCTTGCGGCGCCGGCGGGGGAGTCGTGGGCTACGGGGATGCCTGGGTGGTGGGCCATTCCGGTTCTGTGTCGGGGTGGTCGGTGCCGGTCAGCTGCGCGCGCACTGCCGCCCAGAGGGCGGCTTGTTCGGCCGGTTTCTTCGCAGTTGCGGTGGCCCACGGTCCGCGAGTGTTCAGGTGGGTGGCGCGGGCGGCGAACAGTGGGTTGTGGTCGGCACCGTTGCGCCGGATCTCGAGATCGGTGGACGGTTGATCAGGGTGGGCTTGGCGCCACACCGACGCCACGCTGGGGCCCATCTCCGGGTGGGTGTCGGCGAGGGTGTCCAGGGCGCGGAGTTGGATGAGAAGCCAGGAGGGGTCGGCGGCGTCGATCAGGACCGCGACGTCCGGGGCGGTCATCAGGTCGGCGCCGACACGGCGGGCGAGCTCGGAGCCGAGTTCGGCCCGAAGCGGTCCGGTGGCTTCGGCTTTGAGGACCTTGTGGAATCGTCGACTGTCGAGGGCGGCGAGATCGGCGGTGGCCGCCTGCTCGGCGACGATGCGTTGGTCGGCGTGCTTGAAGTGATTCTTCTTCGCTTCCCGGGCGGCGCGGGTGCGCCGGTTCAGGTCCGCGCCGAGGGCCGCCAACTGATCCGAGGTGTAGGGGGCGGGGGAGTGGTCGAGGTGGGCGAAGATGATCCGCTGGTTCATCAGGTCGGCCACCCGCCGCAGCGGGGAGGTGACATGACTGTAGGCGCTCAACCGTAATCCGTAGTGGCCGTGCACCGTCGGATCGTAAGTCGCGGCCCGCAGCGTCGACAGCAGTCGCCCACGGAGTTTCGCAAACAGGTCCGGGTCCCCGGCCGCGGCGGCGATCTCGGTCATCAGCTCATCGGTGCTGCCGGCGACCGGGTTGGTGCGGTGGGTGCGGAACAGGATCGGCAACCCCCGCTCAATGCACCAGAGGGCGACCGCCTCGTTGGTGGCGATCATCAGCGCCATTCCGTACGGCGTCGCCGCGGTGGTGATGGTGCTCAACGCCCTGCACTCCGACCACACACAGGAGCGCCGCTGGCATCTGGTCCTGCCCGGATTGTTCGGCACCTTCGGCCTGCTGGTGACCATTCAAGTCTCCAGCCCGGTCACCGCCATGGTGTTCTTCTCGATCGCCACCGCCGGAATCCTGGCCACCATGCCCATCTTCTGGTCCTTCCCGCCCCAATTACTGACCGGCGTGGCCGCTGCTGGGGGAATCGCGGTGATCAATTCTCTGGGCAATGTCGGCGCCTTCGCCGCACCGTACTTGATGGGTGAACTCATCGACCGCACCGGCTCGACCGATACCGGCCTGTATGCGGTGTCCGGGCTGCTCTTCTTGGGCCTGATAGCGGTGCTGTCCCTCCGCATCGGACGTGGTGTCCGACAGCAGGAAACACGCTCCTCGTCTCCTACTTCAGCCCTGTTCGTCGACTCAACTCGGCGTTGAACGTCTTGACGACATCGCCATCGTCGGTGTGTCCACCCGCTTTCCCGGGGCCGGAACGACGCCCGAGGAGATGTGGGCGCTCCTCAGCGAAGGCCGCGACGGCATCACCGACCTGCCCGAAGGCCGGTGGGCATCGGAGCCGCGGCAGACGCAGACCCATGTGTAAGGTGCGGTTCGATTGACGGTCACCGCCGCGGTGCAGCCGCATTCGAAGGGATTTCCCGCTCGAAACCGAGGCGGGAGCGACTCCGCAGAGCCGGGCGAACGCAGCCTCACGACGCATCTTGCCGATGTTCTGTCCCGTAGCGACCAGGAACTGAGCGACGTGGCCGACACCGACACCACGTTGCGCGGTCAGCGTAGGAGGGCAGCGGTGGTGACGAGCTGCTCGACGCGGTGTCGAGTTCGGCGAACTTCTATCGAGAGCAACGAGGCGATGACTGAGCGTGTACACGGCCATCTGGGCAGGCTCGTGCAGTCGAACGCGATCCAGACGCAGTCGCATACGGTCGGAGACTTTGCCGCGCTGTGAGTTGGCCATCCCTCCTGCCGCCAGAAGCACGGTTAAACGAGATCTGAGCTTCGGAACATCTTTCCTTCTAGTGCAAATGACATTCATTGCCGTTCAGCTACCTTATGCAAGGTGGAAGGCTGCATATTTCATCTGATGAATCAATCGACCAACGCCACCGTTCACGTACGAATCTCCTGCACCTTCAAATGCGTTTCGGGACAGTCATTTACGGCATGCCTACACGCGGATGATTCCTAGTCGTCGCCAGGACCAACGGTGAGCTGACGTTGTCCCTGTTCAACCACGTTGCGCAGTTCGGCGACCGCCTCATCAACCGACTCCTTCACCTCGATGCGGTGTGTGCTGCTGAACGGTTCGGCGGCGCTGATCATCCGATCCAGGACCCGCGCCACGTGCGGGTGGTCCTCGGGGTGCTTGTGGGAGAGCATCAGTTCGGTGGTCGGAATGATCTCGCCGGGCTGGTAGCCGTGCATCCGGGCAACGGCATCGGACCATTCCCACCGCTGCCCGTCGAGGAAGAAGCGGAAGCTGCCCACCCGCTGAGGATCCTGACCGAACACCTGCTCTGAACTCACGCCCTATTTTCTATCGCATCGCGGTAACCGGGGAGTTGCCGCGGTCGCACAGCCACGGCCGGACGTCGGACCTCGGGCGCCGCAACCGTCCGCGCGGCTCGGAGTGGTGGAAGACGCCAACTGTGCTGCGCCCCGGGCGGGTTGGCACCGACGGTCTCAGTGATGTACAACATTGACTACAGAAAATGTGATGCGGGTCACATCACTGTGACGGCGTGGCACACAATTCGGGTGTGCTAAGTCCGCGGACACGATGAAAGGTAGGGCGCGCATGACCACAGCCTCGATGATTCCGGCGTCTTCGATCACCTCGCGGCCACCGGTGCGGCGCAGCGGCGGCATGAGCACCGCGGGGATCAAAGCGAGGATCGAGGCCATGTTCGCCGACGACCGACGACCGGTCCACCAGACGGATCCGCGCTGACAGATTAAGGGGGACAGGATGAATGTGCTGCTTCTGCTGGGTTTGCTGATCACCGCGTTCGCTGCCGTGCTGGCGATGCAGACCGACGAGCAGTCCCGCTCGCGGCACTGACCGGCGCATTCCCGGTGGTGTCGGTGACCGTGGGTAGATTCCCGGTGTGACGATCGAGGTAACCGTCAGCACCCCAGCAGGGGCGAGTCCCGATCGTGGGCGGGGTGCGGTTCCGGAGCTGTCGGAGCAGGCGGTGGCGCAGATCGGGGCGCTCGAGGCGTCACAATCGGCGGGTACCCGCCGCGTCTACGCCAAGGAGTGTTACCGCGGGTGGTTGTATTCGCAATCCATGCAAATAACCAACTTACAGATTGACATAATAATACTTATCGGCTATACGGAACTTCTTGTCTACCAGCCTATTTGACAGAAAAGTACTGCCGAAGGGTCGTGATCGCTACGGGGCGCCGCATCAAGGATCAGTCCTGCCGTCGCGCTCTACGTGCTCGGATCGGAGGTGCCCCAGAAATGACCGTTATCGGGAGCCGGCTTCGTGAGACACCACAAGGGGATTCCGTTACGGAGCCGTCGAGGGGCAGCCCGTCGACGTCGACGGAACCACCCCCCGGCCTCCCGGGTTCGTATGAAAATCCCTGGTCAACCCACTCCAGAAATTCTGCAGTCGCGGGAGTAGACATTGCCGTGAAGCCGTTGTAGAGTTCCTGTCGTCGCAAGGAAAGAGTTCACGAGGTGCGGGAGAGAATGAACTGCCCGCAGAGCAGTACCGCAAGATGAGGAAGTGTCAGGGCACGGGTTGATCTGAGTGTGTAAGGCCCCGGCACCTCCGGTCGGCGACCGGGCAGCAAGAACAGCCCGACAGCCGGAAAAAGTGCTGTGAACAAGGAAATCAAACCGGCCCCCGGTGCCTCACGGCGCCGGGGGCCCTGTCCGTTGAAAGGTGTCACCCCATTCAGGAAGATTCGCCCGACCATGGCCCGGCCGGGAAGTTCGACGACGAGGACTACCCGGCATACAGCATGGGTCACGCCGCCGAGATCCTCGGCGTGACACAGGCATTCCTCCGCAGCCTCGACGCAGCGAAGCTCCTCACCCCCGGACGCTCGGAGGGCGGCCACCGCCGCTACTCCCGATACCAGCTCCGTATCGCCGCCCGCGCCCGTGAACTGGTCGACCAGGGCACCGCACTCGACTCCGCGTGCCGCATCATCATCCTCGAAGACCAACTCGCCGAGGCTCGACGCATCAACACCGAACTCCAGCGCACCCACCGCCCACAGACAGATGGGGCCGGCCCCACACTCGGCTGAAATACCGCCGCCTATTGCCGAACGCCAGCCGAGGTCTATTCCTGGAAGTTGCACTTCCACTCGGCGGCCTCTGGCAGCCCAGACTGCACCATCTTCGCCCGTCGGCATTCGATCCCGCTCAACCATCGACGTATGGGACGGCTACAGACCGGCATTCTGTGACGTTGTCGAGCTACCACCGCGTCCTTGTGACAGAAAGACGCAGCGCGTTGTCTTGGGACGAAGCCGGGGAACAGGTTCCGCGATCGTGGAGCGAGCGTTTAAGTCTGAGAGGACCATCCCGCTGCCTGCGTGACGGAGAGTGCGGCTACTCAGGAAGCGTGTCGCCCGGGAAGCCGAGGCACGGGAGGACCTCACAGGTCATGATTCCGGCCTGCACACACGGATCGGCGGCCATGATCTGCCGTGCCCGTTCAAGGGGCTCAGTCATGATCGCCACGCCGGCGACGGTGTCAGAGATCACGGGACAGAGGATCGCGATCACACCTTCGGCGCGTAACGACACCATGCGACGTTGGTGTTCACGTTCAATCGCCTCGGCTCCGTCCTGGTATCGGTCCGAGCTCCATCGAAGCTGAACCAGGCTAAAGGGCTTGGCGGTCGCGGCCAGGGCTTGAATCTGGTCGTCAGTCACGTCCGAGCTCATCTCGTTCACATCCCTCCTCGTGGCGTTCGATCTCGATCAAACCTACGACCCGCTCCTGATCTCGCCCGTACGGCGCCTCTCGCCACGCCGTTGTGGACGATCTGGGCGCATAGACACACGTGGGCAACGCGCACGCGCGTCAGCCGATCTGCTCGAACAGGGACACGATGATCCCTTCGGGCCCACGCACGTAGGCCATCCGCACGCTGTTCTCGTACTCGCCGATGCCGCCGATGAGCCCGTACCCGTCCGCAGCCACCGCGTCGACGGCCGCCTGGAGGTCGCCGACCTCGAAGGACACGTTGCGCAACCCAAGCGCGTTGGCCATCGCCATTGGCGATCCGGGCACGTGGTCGGGCGTGACGAAGGTCGCGAGCTCGAGCCGGGACCCTCCGTTGGGCGGCCGCAGCATTGCGATCTCACAGTGCGCGCCGGGGATGCCGCAGACGGTCTCCACGAATTCACCCTCCACGGATCCGGTGCCCTCGACCTCGAGACCCAGTCCGACGAAGAACGCAGTTGCCGAGTCGAGGTCCGCGACGGGGATGCCGACGTGGTCGAAACGCTTGACGTGTGCCATGGGATCCATCCTCCAGTTGTCGTCTTGCCGATTCGATGCTGGGACGGAGCCGGGGCTGGGATCTCGACATGTTCTTGCCACGAAAGCTGCGATCAACCCAGGGTTCGAAAGGTCGTGTGTGACGACATGTTGCTGTCGCCCGCCAGTACCCGTGCGCGTCGTGGCCGTGCCGTCGGAGCAGAAGGGTGAGTCCCCGATGGTGGATCCTTGACCGGTCAGCGATCCACCATCGGGGACTCGAGGGGAGCCGTTGAAATGCTGCCCTACCTCCAGGCGCGGGCACCTCGCATCGCTGTCGCGGCTGCCCAGCCGACCCTCATGCAGGGAGGTTTCCCGCCCGCCACAGATACGAGTAATAGGAACGATGGCAGTCGAACATGATGATCCCGTTCTCTTGCGGACGATTACCGGGCCTGTCGGTCGGGAACCGGCGGTAGAGATCACCCACGTGATCTGGTCGTGCCGATTGAGCAGCCAGTGGGTGACCCGATGCCAGGCGAAGGGATCCGAGGTTGCCATAGGCTGCTTTCGATACGTGTGACGAAGATACGCACACCATCCTCTGCGCACTGGATTGAGGCGTCCGAGGAGATCACCAAGACCACGACGACGTGCCCACTTTGTGAGCGCCCCCACCTCCGCCATGATCGCAAGCAACGCTTCTTCGACAAATAGGCTTCCGCTTCTCGCTCGATGAGCACTCAAGGGTTGCGGGCGGCGGCGTGACGGGTTGCGATGTAGCCGAAAGTCATGCCGGCACCGACTTGGCATCCGGCACCTGGGTATTCGGCACCCATGACCGATGTTGCATCATTTCCGCAGGCGTAGAGGCCTACGATCGGCTTCCCCGAGGTGTCGACCACCCGCGCCTCGGTGTCGGTGCGCAGTCCGATGGCGGTGCCGAGAGGTGTGGGCACCACAGCCAGTGCGTAGTAGGGCGGGTTGTCGATGGGCCCGAGGTTGGGGTTCGGGCTGTGCTGGGGGTCGCCGTACTGCTTGCCGAACAGGCTTTCGCCCTTGTGGAACGCTGCGTCGACACCGGTCGTGGAGAACGCGTTGTTGTCGGCGACGGCCTGTTCGAGGCCTCCTGGATCGACACCGATGGTGATGGCCAGCTCACGAATGGTGTTTCGGGAGTGAAGATATCCCGACTTGATGTGGCGTGTGAGAAGCGCTTTCGGCAGGTGGGGGTAGATCATTCCGAGTCCGTACTTGGCGAGGTATCGCGAATCTACGATGAGCCAGGTGGGAATGGAGGGCACCGACTTTTCCGAGTCGTACATCGCGCGGGTGAAGCGGTGGTATGAGACGGATTCGTCGACGAACCGCCGTCCCGCGCTGTTGACCGCGACCAGTCCGGGTTTCGCTCGGTCCCAGATGTGGGGGAAGACGACGGTGGTTCCGTCCCGGCGGCGACCGATCGAACTCGGGAACCAGAGTGCATTGTCATCGCATGACGGTCCGACCGCCGCACCGATGGATTGCGCGAGACGCATCGTGTCACCGGTCGAACCCTCACCGGCGCGGGTGAACTGAGCAACCGGGTGGGGCAGGTAGCGGCGTCGAAGTTCCGGATCGGCGGGGAATCCGCCGCCGGCGAGTACCACTGCGCGTCGGGCACGCACACGGAGTTCGCGCCCCTGGTGGGCCACTACGGCTCCGATCACCGCGCCGGTCCGGTCGGTGAGCAGTTCGGTCGTGGCGGCGTTGAACCACACCGCGCCGCGGCGTGCCGTGAGTTGGTGATAGAGGTTGGCGACGAGTGCGTTGCCCATCGTCAGTCGTGTGCCGCGGGGGTATCTGGTGCGATCGAGAGCCCATCGGACACCGAGCTTGAGGGCCAAGGCCACCGACCTGGCCGAGCCCCGGTAGACGCCGAGAAGTTGATCGACTTCGGCGCGCCTAATCATCAGTGACCCGCCGAAGAGTGCGAATTCCGGCACCGGGGGCCGCACCCTCCTGAAATGGTCTTTTCCGAGCTTTCGCCCGTCGAACGGTTGGGGTTCGAGCGCACGTCCACCGCTGCTTGCCCCGGGAATTTCAGGGTGGTAGTCGACAACGGTCGTGGACTGCCAGAACCGGACACCGAGACGGCTCATGTAGGTGACCATCTCCGGGCCGTGCTGGAGGTAGGCCTCCCGCAGTTCTCTCGGGGCGCGGTCGCCGACGAGAGTGTCGAGGTACTCGCGAGCAGCGATCCCGTCGTCGTCGATCCCCTCGGCTCGCTGAAACGGGTTGTCGGGAATCCAGCAGGTTCCTGCCGAATAGGCGGTCGTTCCGCCGACGTACTCGGTCTTCTCCAGTACCAGGCAGTCGAACCCTTCCTGTGCGGCCACCACCGCAGAGGCGAGGCCAGCCGCCCCGGAGCCGAGTACGAGGACGTCGGTCTCGTGATCCCACGATGCGTCCGTTGTCGCCGCATGCATTTCGGTGGTGAGGTCGGTCATGGGCAAGGGTGTGTCCCTTCGGGTGTTCGTCGGTTGCGGCGGTCGGCAGGCGCGGCGGCGGTCAGGCCGACGTCGGCGAGTACGGCTCAGACGGGGCACTTTTCGAGTCGCGAGTGCGCCGAGATGCCTTGTGCTCGTCGATCTCACTGAGCGGTGTCTTGTACGTTTCGCGTGCGGTGGCGGCCGCGATGGCGGCGATGATGCAGCACACTGCGACGTATCCGGCGACGGGAACCCATCCGTGGATGCCGTCTCCGGCGATCCAGGCGGCGATGGTGGGTCCGAAGCCGGAGATGGCGAATCCGATCTGGGTTCCGATGGCCATGCCGGACAGGCGCACCCTGGTCGGGAACATCTCGCTGTAGAACGCGGGGAAGATGCCGTTTTGTGCGTGGTAGACGATGCCGGACATGGCGATGCCGGCGATGAAGATCAGCGTGAGATTTCCGGTGGTGATGCTCGCGAGGTACCCGACCATCAGCACGCCACTGCCGAGTACTCCGAAGATGTACACGGGTTTGCGGCCGATGCGGTCGGCGAGGGCGGCGAACAGCGGGATGGCAAACAGTGAGACGAGGGCAGCCGATATCGTCACCCACAGCATCGACGAGCGCGCGATCCCGGCGGTGTTGACCGCGAACGAGAGCGCCCAGACGCCGAAGATGGTGCTGACCGTGGAAACCAGTGCGGTCAATGTGACGCGAGCGACGTCGGCCTTGTAGTCGCGGAAGAGGGCGGCGAGCGGCATCTTCTCGGTGTTGTTGTCTGCAGCTTCCTGCTGGAACGCGGGGGTCTCTTGCAGGGTGCGCCGAATGATCACGCCGGCAATCAAGACGATGACGCTGCTCCAGAACGGGATGCGCCAACCCCAGGACAGCAGCTGTTCGGTAGGCAGGGCCGCGATCGGCAAGAACATCGCGTTCGCGAGCACCAGTCCGGCTGCGGTGCCGTTGAGGGTGAAGCTGGTGTAGAAGGCGCGGTGCCGTTCCGGTGCATGTTCGAGCGTCATCGACGCCGCGCTCGACTGTTCCCCTGACGCGGAGAAGCCCTGCATCAGCCGCAGGACGACCAGACAGATAGGTGCCCAGACGCCGATCTGGTCGTAGGAGGGCAGGCAACCGACGAGAAAGGTCGAGGCGCCCATCAACAGCAGCGTGAAGACCATGACCTTCTTGCGGCCGTACTTGTCCCCGACGTGGCCGAGAATGAACGCGCCGACCGGCCGGGCGATATAGCCCACCCCGAAGGTGGCCAGCGCCAGGAGGGTTCCGGTCGTGGGACTCGAGGCCGGGAAGAACACCTTGTTGAACACCAGCGCTGCGGCGGTTCCGTAGATGTAGAAGTCGTAGTACTCGAGAGCGCTGCCCACCCAGCTGGCGAGCGCCGCCTTCTTGGGGGTCTTCTGGGCGTGAACGGGTTCGCCGGGAACCGTGGGATCGGTATCGGTGTGCATGACTCTCCTCGGAAGCACGGGATAAGAGGTGAGGCCATCGAGTGCCGGGTTCGTCGTCAGCCCTCGATGGGTCGGCAGCTGGGAGGTGATTCCCAGTGGTCTGTGGCGGCATCTCTTCGGGTAGTGGCGGGGGTCGAAGTGCGCCGCCAGAGTGACCCCTCCCACACAATGTAACAGAAAATGGTAAGCTGTTCCAAAATCGGATGGCATTTCATTTTCTGGGATTGGAGTGGGGATATGAGCAGCGCGATGGCACGTGGACTCTCGGTGTTGGAGCTACTTGCAGGAAAACCGGCTGGCCTGCCCCTCCACGTGGTTTCGGACCATCTGGAGATCTCACGCAGCGCCGGCCACCGCGTCCTCACTCACTTGGTCGAGGAGGGTTACTTGCGCCAAGAGCCGAACAGCGGCTTCTACGTCCTCACCCTCAAACTCGTCTCGCTCGCTCTTCGGCACCTTGCCGAGCAGGGCATCGTCGAACAGGTCCGGCCGTCGTTGCTCGCCCTGGCCAAGGAATCCGGCGAGCTCGCCCGGCTCAGCCTCGTCGACAACCGCAAGCTCGTCTGGGTCGCCAAGGAGCAGGGGGCGACCTCGGGTCTTCGATTCGATCCCGACAGCGGGCAGGAGGTCACCCTGTCCTCTTCCGCCAGTGGCCTGGCATGGCTTTCCCGGCTCAGCGAAAACGAGGCACTCGAACTCGTCTACGCGCAGGGTTTTCCCACCGGCGGTCACACCGGGCCCAAGGCCCCCAGCGATGTCCAGGACTTCCTCGCGCGACTGCACACCACCCGTGAGCAGGGGTACGCCGTCACGGCCGATACCTTCGAAGCGGGAACCGCGGCGGTGGCGGTGCCCATCGTGCACCGTCGCGGGCACGTCGTCGGGGTATTGAGTATCGCCGGCCCCTCGATCCGTCTGACCGAGGCCCGCATGCACGAACTCGCATCCGCACTGCTCGTCCATGCCGCCGAGCTCGCCGAACTAGATCTCGATTCCGCCCAGCTGGCCCACGCGATCTGATCCGCACCACCCGACCCCCACCGCACCACGATCGAACCACCGAGAACGACTGTGCGATGGACGGTGGCAACGGTGAACCCGCGGACTACTCGCACCTCACACATGTTCCGTACCCACAGACGCCCGAGTCGGCGCCGACCCGAATCGAAGGATTTTCCAATGACGTCGCATCAGCAACTGGTGCTCAGTGCCATGGCTTTCCGAGGCCGCGATTTCGAGGCGTCACTCGACGCAGCCCGCGCCAGCGGTTTCGATGCGGTAGGGATCTCGATCGCGCATTGCGTGTCCTGTCTCGAACGCGGGATGACGCCGCAGGAAATGGCCAAGGCCGTGCGCGAACGTGGCCTCGAAGTTGCCAACCTGGAGCTGATCCGGCTGGGCGACGGCGGACCCCTCCGACATCTCAACGAAATCCTCACCGAGCTTGTCACCGTATTCGAGCCGGATCGGATCCACGTTGCCGCCTTCGCCGGCACCCTCGACCAAGTCACCGCAGAGTTCGTTCAACTGTGCGAGGCGGTCCCCACCACGTCGCTGGCAGTGGAATTCATGCCCTACAGCGTGATCAACACTTTCGACGCCGCACTGTCGATGGTGCGAGCCGCCGGCACCGACAACGCCAAGATCGTTCTCGACATCATCCACTTCGTCCGCTCCGGCGGCCGCATGGAGCAGCTGACCCCCGATACCCTCGCGCACGTCGCGGACGTACAGATCTCGGATCTACTGCCCCGCGCACGGATCGAAACATCCATCGAATCCCGCCACCTGCGCACCTTCCCCGGCGACGGCACCCTCCCGATCGCCGAGTTCCTCAGCACCATCCGCACCAACACCGACCAACCACTGCCGGTCACCGTCGAAGCGATCTCCGACGCCACCGAGCAACTGCCCGTCGACTGGGTCGTCGAACGAAGCATCCAAACCATGACCCGGCTACTCGACGACACCGGCTGGCTCGACGCCCAACTCACCCGATAAATCACCACACCCCACACGAAAGGACTCCCAATGCGCGCCGCAGTCATGCACGGCCCCAACCTCAACCGACTCGGGAAGAGGCGGCCGGAAAAATACGGTCACGCGACCCTCGACGACATCGGAAAGGACTGCCAAGCCACCGGAGAACGGCTCGGACTCACGATCGAGACCATCCAGTCCAACCATGAAGGAACGCTGATCGATTGGCTGCACGAGCGGCAGGATTCGCTCGACCTGATCGTCCTCAACCCCGCCGGGTTGACCGGGTACGCCTATTCACTGCTCGACACTATTTGCGACACCGGGCTGCCCTTCGGAATCGTGCACATCTCACAGTTCCACGCGATCGACGGCCTCACGCGTCAAGACATTTTCGCCCCCCACGCCACCGTCTACATCACCGGACTCGGCTGGCGCGGCTATTCGACCGCCCTCGAGGCACTGACCCGGAAGATCGACGAAAAGAAGTCCTGATCCGCGGCTGCACAAACCACCCCAACCCTCCTGGAGACAGAACTCATGACATCGACACCCGTGCGCATCGGCATCATCGGCGCCGGCCGAATGGGCACCCAACACGCGGGCTTCATCGCCCGCGATGAGAATGCGGTACTCGTCGGAGTGGCAGATCCTCAATCAGACCTACTCTCCACCAGAAGTTCCGTCCCGCACTACCGCGACCACCATGAACTCCTGGAGAAGTCCGACGTGGACGCGGTGATCATCGCAAACCCGAACAACGCCCACGTCGACACCGCACTCGACTGTATCCACGCAGGTATCCCGGCGTTGCTCGAAAAGCCGGTGGCGGTCACCTTCGCCGAGGCCACCCGCTTGACCCAAGCGGTGCGGGAGAAGAACGCCGTCGTCCTCGTCGGACACCACCGCCGCCACCACCCGGCCGTCGCGGCCGCCCGCGAGATCATCCTCGGCGGCGGGATCGGGCAACTCGTTGCCGTCAACGGGGTCTGGATGGCACGAAAACCCGACGACTATTTCGAGCACTCCTGGCACCGCGAGAAAGGTGCCGGTGTCATGCTGATCAACCTGGTCCACGACCTGGACCTCATGCGGCACATGTGCGGCGAGATCACCGCCGTCCAGGCCGTCACCAGCAACATGGTGCGCGGACACGAAGTCGAGGACACCGCCGCGGTTATCGTGACCTTCGCCAGCGGCGCGGTAGGCACCTTCACCGTCTCGGACGCGACCGTGGCCCCCTGGGGCTGGGACCAAGTCACCGAGGACGACCCCACCTTCCCCTACCGGCCCGACACCTCGTGCTACTCGATCGCCGGAACCGAAGGGTCACTGGCCTTCCCGCAACTCAAGCACTACTACTACGGCGGCAGAGCCGACTGGACCCAGCCGCTCAGCGCACGCTACGACCCCCGCAGCATCGGCGATTCCTACACCAACCAGATGGCTCACTTCATCTCCGTCGTCCGAGGCGAAACTGCACCCCTCGTCACCGTCGAAGACGCGGCCGCCACACTCGCTCTCATCGAAGCCGCCCACAACGCCGCCGAAACCGGCACCCTGACCACCATCACCGCACAGGAAAGCCTCGTCTGACCGCACTCGGCCGACGACAATCCCCACGCGCCTCCTTTGCCCGATTCCGCAGTCTCACCCCCGCGGCGCTGGCGCCGCGACGGCGAGCGAGAACGTCGAGTTAGCGGTTCGATCCGGTCGTCGTGCCGCTCGGCGAGAACGCTCTCCTTGTTCAGCGCCGCGATCCGTGCGGCCAACTGTTCACCGAGGACGTCAACTTCGCTCATCTCGCCTCATCCTGTTCGCTGCGTGGGACGAACGAGAACACCGCGATTGTCTGAGGTGGACCGACAGGGCGGATCGACCAGGCCGGTGCCGGTGACTTCGGGGGGACACGCGAGAAGAGACCCGCCGCCTTCGGGTTCCCTACTTCGACGTGTCCCTTCGGCGTGCGGGCACCGGCCTCGCCCACTTGGTCTGGTCAGGTGCAGGGTCACAGGCCCATCGTTGACCGGTCGCCGATCCTTCAGAGTGCCTGGCGTCCTTGATGTGTGGGGCTCGGTTGACAGGTCCGGCCAGCTGGGCGAACGTTGACTTAGTGGTCTGATTCGTTAATTCGTCGGGGGTTGTTGCCAGGCGGTCGGGTCGGCGAGGTAGAGCCCGCAGGCGCAGTCGAGGGCGTCCTCGGGGGTGCCTGCGAAGTCGCCGCTGG
>SEEV01000144.1 GCA_004211695.1 Rhodococcus sp. (in: high G+C Gram-positive bacteria) | reverse complement strand
CGGTCCGGTTCCCCGGGTCGAGCCGTGGGCGCCGGCACGGGTGCCGGCAGCGGGCGAGCTGATCGTCGACAACCTGCGGCGTCGGTGGGCGGCCGCGACTGGTGTGCTGGCAGCGTGTGCGCGGCCTGCGACGATCGTGTGCCGTGCCCGGGAGGCGTGGGCAACGATGCGGGAGATGGTCGCCCGGGGACGGGCGCCGCGGAGCAGTCTGAATCGGCGGATCGGTTCTGCTCGTGAGTTCGCCGTCGTCCATGCCGAGCTCGGGACGATGCGGAGGATTTCCCATCGGTACGGGGTGACGGTCAACGATGTGCTGCTCGCCGTCTTCGCCGGTGGCCTGCGCGAACTGCTGCGCGGTCGAGGGGAGCCGGTCGACGACCTCGAGTTGCGTGCGGTCGTGCCGGTGTCGTTGCATCGGGAAGTGCCTGGTCCGGTACGCGGGAATCTGCTCGGGCAGATGATCGTGTCGCTTCCGCTCGGGATCGGCGATCCGGTCCGCAGACTGGAGTCGATTGCCGCCGATACCGTCATCCGTAAGCGGTGTGTCCGTCCGCGTCGGGGGGCGGTGGTCGGCGGCCGGATCGTGCGGTGGTGTGCCCTGGCGATGCTGTCTCGGCAACGGGTGATGAACACGTATGTCGCGGACGTGCCCGGGCCGCCCTTACCGTTGGTGCCGGTGCGTTCTCGTATGCGGGGCAGTTCACGATCACGGTCGTCGGTGACAGTGCCGTATGTCCCGAGGTCGACGTCGTCGCCCACGGTATGGAAGAGGAGCTGCGGTCGCTCGAGGCGTCACTGCACCGGAACTGATCAATTACGGGCGGGGTTTCTCCGGTGAGCGCCGCAGTCTCCCGCAGTACCAAAGGAGCGGGGGCCGCTGATCTGCAGGTGGGAGCGGAAGGCGTCGGGCTCGTCATGGCGGACCTGGGCAGTTCGACACGCTCACCCTTGATGGCATGCTCCCAGCGTCGGCGAACGATCTTGCCGGTTCTTCGCGTAGTGCAAGGTCATGTACGTTTCTCAGGTTTGGACGGACGCGGATCGCTTCCGCTCAGGATGAGGCCAGGCCGTTGGCATCTATCGCGGGAGAAGTCGTGACGATAGAACGAAGAAAGCAACTTTCGATCAACCCATTTACCGGACATACAACGCGCAGAGCCGAGACTGCGACCATGATTCTTGGTAAGGCGATCGGCGCGCCGGTACGAACGGCACCGGACGTGATGCCACGACGGAAGGCGAAGGCAATGGGAAGCAATGAGCCAAGTGTCAAGGAACTTGCTGTCAACGAATGTTGGGCGCTGCTCCGTACCGAGAGTGTCGGCCGTCTCGCCGTGTGGGTGGACGACCACCCGGATATCTTTCCCCTCAATTATGCGGTCGATCATGGAACCATCGTGTTTCGATCCGGGAGAGGAACCAAGGTGACCGCTGCGCTGACGGATGCGCCCGTTGCGCTGGAAGTCGACGGCTACGAGGCTCTGTCGCGCGAAGCGTGGAGCGTGGTGATCAAGGGACGTGCCGAGGGCATCCGTGAAATCGATGAGTTGATGGACACCGTGGATTTGCCGCTCTTTCCGTGGCAGGCCGGGACGAAGAACCTCTTCATCCGACTCGTTCCCACCCTGGTGACTGGCCGCCGGTTTCCGGTTGTCGATCCGACCAAATGGCAGACTCCCTTCTCGAACGTGCGACGTTCTCCTTCGGAGTAGCAGTGTGTACGACAAGCTAACCGCCGACCTCCATGTAACAGTGGTGTTGGACAACGAATCGACGAAAATGACGCCCGGTGGTTCTCTGGTCCAGATGTCGCGGTGCATCAACCACGATCCGTCATCCTGGCGGATATGGACGACGATGTAGTTGCTGCGGACGTAGTTGCTGTGGACTTCGGATCCGGCGGCGAACTCGCCGATCGCACCGCGAGGTAGTCAGCTCGTTTTGGCGTAGCCAGAACGTGATGGGAAGGGCGAGTGCGCCGAGCAATCAGTCACCGGCGAACGAAGCCACCCCGAGATCTCGTGTATTGGTGGCCAACTCGGGTATTAGGGTGGATAGTCACCGTCCGCTGGTCAAAGTGCCGGTCGGCGACTTTAACTACGTCGCGGGGCGATGGTGAGAACCGACTCGATTGGGCGGCGGGGTGTCTGTCTCGGAGAATCCTTCTCGTTTGCTGAGCCGATTCGAATCAGTGCTTGCGGTACACCCGAGTCCGGCAACAGGCTGCCGATCAGACTTCGACTCTGCGCAAACTCGGTCATGTGGGTCAGCGGGCAAGTTGCGTGTCCGGTGGCCGTGGCTTCGAGCAGTACATGCGACAGGGCTTCACCGGCACGTAACCATGCGCCGCGGTCGTCGCCGTTAGTGCTGAGGACGACGACCGTCGCTTGGTCTGGGTGGAGGATGGAACTGCTGTCGGAGCCGGTGGGGAATCGGCGTCCAATATCGACCTGGGCTTGGTTGTCTGCTGTGGCGAGTGCCTCTAATGGGATTCCGTCCTCGGGCAGGGAATGTCCTGCCCACCAGTAAAGTTCGGATTGATATGCGGTGTCGAATCGGCGGGCGGCGCCGGTGAGTTCCGTAGCGGTCGCGAGCGTCGGTCGGGCGCTGCGAGGCAATATGGTCAGGCGAACACCGTACTGACGGACCAGGTCCTTCAGTGAGGCCGCTAACGGTAAGTTTGGATCGACCGGATCAAACGGGCGCCGATCCGAGTAGCGGAGACGAATTGCGGTAAGCAGATCGAAATCGTGCGGCTGCGGGCCGCGGGTGCCGTGGTGGAACCGGATCTGGGCAAGGTAATTCGGGTTCGCCCGATCGGGATGGCGTCGAATGTCGGTCAACCAACCCAGTGCAGTCAACGCGGTGCTCAGGTGGTGCAAGGCCGCTCCACAACTGACCACCAGTTGCCGCCCCGCTGGGTCCGTCGCGGCCAGTCGACGGCCGGGGTCGGCACACAAATCGAGCACACCACAGTCGTAGCGCAACCGCCACGGCTGGGTGTTGTGTACCGATGGCGCTCGGCAGGCAAGTTCGACGGCGATCCGAATGAGATCGTCATCGGGGACAGTAGGCTCCATTGTTGCCTCCTCGACCGCCTGCCCGAGTTGCGCTGACGCCCCGGGGACAATTTCCGTTCAAGTGTTTCCGCTCGGGGAGCTCACGGTTAGGGCCAATGGTCATCGAGTGACAACTGTGTTTCGACCGACGCTGTCAGTAGGAGCCGTCATCGAACGACTCGTTGTTGCGTCACGACATGGCCGACGACCCTCAGTGTGTGACAGAAGGGGTGGCTGTACTCCCTCTTCGCGCTCGCCGTGTACTCGGCACTGCGGCCGTCACTGCAGGGTTGTTTGGCAGCGCGCACGAGAGCCGAGGCGGCTCGGGGAGGTTCAGTGGGTCGGTTCGTCGCTGAAGTTGAGGCGGCGACCGGTGATTTCTATGGGCGTGATCTCGACGTAATTGAACTTGGGGGTGGCTAGCCATGACCGCAAAGGCAACTCGTCGGCTGCGGCGACCTCGCTGAGCTTTTGAAGCCGCCGCGCGGTGCCGTGGATGATGACGCTCCACCCCGATTTCTCCGCTATCTCGTCCACTTCGAAGGCGACGTCCCGGTGGATCGTGAGTTCGACGAGTTTGGATCCCTCCGCGGTTCGGAAGTACACCTTGCCTTCGTGGACGACGTAGTTGACGGGAAAGATGTCGACCCTCCCGGACACGCTCAAGGCGAGCCGCCCCAAGGCACCCGAGCTGAGCAACTGCCAGCTCTCCTCCGAGGTCAGTTCGGTGATCGGTTGCTCGGCTGCCTCATCCGTGTCGTAGCCCATGTCTGATGATGGCACCTGGAGACCGTCCTTGTCAGAACGTTGGGCAAGCTGACGCCTCACTGCCGCCGGGGACATGGGGCGCTCAGTCGTCGATCCGTGGTCCCCGCGGGGGGGTGCCCGCAGGTTTGCCGTTACGAAGAGTCGTTTCAGATGTCGAATCGGGAGTTCGCGAGGATGACGACAGGTGTGCGATCCCTCCACGCGCGCGGAAGCCCTATGTCAGTTGCTGGGTTGGAAGAGCAAGTACTTCCGGTCGTCGCCGGCGACTGCTCGCGGCAACCGACCACGAAGGAACACCTTGGCATTCGAGCTGGGCCGCTCCACGATTCCCAGAACGACCGACCGACGCGCCCGGCCTCCAGCTGCAGCCGTGCGAGCGGGTCCCGGCGGATCTCCGCAGCGGAAATTTCCTCGATCGCACCGGCGGCGGGGTGGCTTCGTCGACGACATCGATACCGACACGGAGACGACTCACGCACCCGGGTGAGGTCCATGCCGCTCACGGTGTGCCGCCATCCGGTGTGGCGGACAGTCGGGAGCTGGCGGCTGTCGCCACCGTGTCTCGCTGCGCCTTCCGGTTCGTTCTCGGTGGGGGCTATCGCGCTTCGATGACGCCCATCATGCCAAGGTCTTCGTGGTCGAGGATGTGGCAGTGGTAGACGGTGCGGCCGGGGTAGGCGTCGAACGCCACTCGGACCGTCACCCGGTTGTGGGTCGGGATGTTGACCACGTCCTGCCAGGTGATCTCGGTGACCTCGCGCCCGCCGGTGCGCAGGAGCTGCATCGGCCACACATGCAGGTGCAGCGAGTGATCCATGGGCGACTCGTTAACGAGAGTCCATTCCTCGACGGTGCCCACGCGTACCGTGTGGTCGGTGCGGTCGGGATCGTACTCGCGGCCGTCGATCGTGAACCGCATCCCACCGGCACCCATGGCCGTTCCCATTCTGAGGGTGAACGTCCTGGTGGCAGCGACGGTTTCGCGTCTCAGGTCCCGCTGCGACGGCTGCGGGGGAACCGGAGCCGGCTGTGAGGCGGCAGCACCCGCGACCTCGACGGTGGCAAGGACCGTCCCCGTCGCATCCCCGCCCGGTAACGAGGGATCGCCCCTGCCCCCGCGCCCCATCATGCCCATTGCGCCCCGGTCGACCGGCAGGGCCAGCAACTGCCCCGATCCCGCCATGGTGGACACCAACAGGTCGGCGCGGTTTCCACCGGCCAGCACGAACTCCTCGACCGGTCGCAGCTCGGTGAAGCGGCCCGAGTCCAGGCCGAGCAGTCGCAGCTGTTGCCCGTCCAACCGAAGGCGTAGGTACCGGCTGACGCAGGCGTTGACGATGCGCCACCGTTCGAGCGTGCCCGGTGCGGCGGTCATCGTTGGACGGAGCTGGCCGTTGACCAACACCAGATTGCCCTCTCGACCGAGCATCCGGTCCATCGTCGAGGCGGGTGCGATCCGGCCGCCGCCGTCGAGGGTCAGATCGGAGATCACCAGCACCCGCTCCCGGGTGACGGGCACCGGATCGATGTCGTCGACGATGATGGCGCCGTACAGGCCACCGAAGATCTGGTCGGCAACCAGTTGGTGGTGGTGCGGGTGATACCAATATGCCCCGGGCGGATGAGTGTCGAGCAGCTGGTATTCGTAGTCGAAGTCCTGGCCCGGCTCGATCCGTAGGAACGGGTTGTCGCCGTTGCCCGCCGGGGAGACGTGCAGACCGTGCAGGTGCAGGTTGGTCGGTTCGGCCAAGCGGTTGCGCAGCGTCACCCGGATCCGGTCACCGGGCCACACACGCAGGGTGGGGCCGGGTAGGCCGCCGTTGAACCCGAGGGCCCGCACCCGGCCCCCGGCGACCGGAAGGTCCCCCTCGGCCGCCGTCAGTTCGAGCGCGAGTTCTCCGCCGCTGCTCGCGAGCACGCTCGGTTCGGAGAGTTCGACACCGACCGCCGCGTCGAATCGGGTGCCTCGGCAGCCCTGCCAGGCCAAACCGACCCCGCCCGCGATCACGCCGGCCAGGCCCAGGCCCCCGAGTTGCAGTGCGCGGCGGCGGCTGATCGGTTCCATCAATCGCTGCCGTCGAGCGTGCGTCGCCGGTCGTGGAACTCCTCGGCGTCGATCTCACCCCGGGCGAAACGCTCATCGAGGATTTCGAGTGCCCGGGTCTGCCCCACAGGCGGCGCAGGGCGCCGGCCTGTGATGTTGCTGTCCGGTCGAGATGTTGCGCGATACGCCAGCAGTCCCCCCACCACGACGAGCAGCACCAGCCCGGTCATCAGCAGCGCACCGAACACCCATACCCAGGCGCCGCTCATGCCGCCGCAGTTGTCGTAACGCATCTACCGCCTCACTTCCGTCCGGGCCACCCGTTCGGTCGGGACACCCGCTTCTACTCCTCCCACGATACGCCGGGGGGTATGGGGGAGGTGCTGCTTATCCGGGCCGCTGTCGGCAGCGCGGGGCCGGCCCAGCGCCCGCCAGGCCCCGCGTGCGCGGGGACGGTGATCACCGGAGCGTCGATGGCCGTCGTACACATTTTCGTGGTCGCCCGGAGCTGCTTTCAATGTTGGGCGGGCAACCCGATTCCACGGGTGGGGATGGCGGTGGCGTCACGTTCGCGGTGCGGCCGTGTCGCCTGCTCCTCGGTCGACGTCTGCTGTCGTGGTTCCCGGTTTTCCGGACGCGGCCAGTGCTCGCCGGGACGGTCGGATGCCTATGTCGTGGTGGTGATGTCGGTGTCCTTTGCGCGGTCGTAGTCGTCGTTGATCAGCACGGTGGTGAGTTCGGGTCGGTCGATCACCGAGGCGGCGATGGAGGCGCGGTAGCGGGAGGCGCAATGCACCCAGATTTCCCTGTCAGGAAGGGTGCCCCGGCGGTCGGTGAGTTCGTGGAGGGGAATGTTGATCGCTCCGTCGATGTGGCTGGTGTCGTATTCGTTGCGTTGGCGTACATCGAGGACGGTGATGGCCCTCTCGTGCAGTGCCTCCGCGAGGGCGGGGAAGTCGGCGACCCGGTAGGACCGCAGTTCGGTGCCGGCGACGAGGGTGTGGATTTCGCCGACCGCGGCACCGGCGAGGTCATCGATGCCGATGCGGACCAGTCCTCGGCGAGCGTCGGCGACCTGGTCTTCGTTTCCGCCGATCAGGGTCAGCGGTGCACCCCACTGATAGAGCCAGCCGAGGTAGGTCACGAACGAGTCCGACAATTCGAAGCCAAGGGTGCCGCCGAGGTGGCCGGCGGCGAAGGCGGTGCGCTCACGCAGATCCACCACCCATTCCCCGGCCTCGATGCGGCGGCGGAGTTCGTCCGGGTCGACGGGTTCGGGTAGCGACAGGTCGACCGGAGCCGGTTCTTGGGTGTTGATCACGCCCATGTGCGAGTAGTAGGCCGGGTAGGCGGACAGACCGACGATCAGTTCCTCGACGTAGCTTTGCTCGTCCTGGGTCAGGGCAGGGTTGGTGGTGCGCTGTTCGCCGGCGGTGAAGGAGCCGCCGGCGGCCGGAGTGGCGGCGCAGAAGCTACCGAATCCGTGGGTGGGGTAGATCTTGGTGTCGGCGGGGAGCTCGTCCGCCAGGCGGCGCACCGAGTGGTACTGGGCGTGGGTAAGTTCCCGGGTGTGGGTCTTGCCGAGGAGGTCGGTGTTCACCGGTGGTGCCGAAGAGCATCGATCCACCGGTGAAGACTCCGCGGATGCCGCCGGTTGTCTCCCGCAGCACGTTGCTGACGTGGTGGTGGGTGTGGGCGGGGGTGTGCATGACCTGCAATTGGATCGGTCCCGCATCGATGAGGTCGCCGTCGGATACGGCGCGCCGGTCGTAGCCGACGTCGTCGCCGGTGGGGACGACGTATTCGGCACCGACCGTGCGGGAGAGTTCGAGGCCGCCGGTGACGTAGTCGTTGTGGATGTGGGTCTCGAGGACGTGGGTGATCCGCACATCCCGGTCGTGGGCGAGGGCCAGTACCCGGCCGATGTCGCGCTGCGGGTCGACGACGACGCCGATAGCGCCGTCGCTGACCAGGTAACTGCGATCGCCCAGGCTCGAGGTCTCGATGACCGACACGCCCATGACTCGTTTCCTTCCTTACATGTTCTCTGGAGTTCAGGGCATAGGGACACGCTGTCGGGGGTCGGTGGCCGCCCTCCTCAGCGGAGAAGGATCGTGTCGACCAAAACGTACGCGGCGACGACGAAGACGAGATAAGCGAACCACCGCTGCAGCCGGTCGGTGTCGACCTTGGTGCCGAAATGACTGGCGATCAGGGACCCGACGATCGCGGTGCCCGCGAACGCGGCGGTGATCGCCCAGTCGATGCTCGTTCCGCTCAGGTGCGAGATCAGACCGGCCGCCGAGTTCGCGACAATGATGACCAGCGAGGTACCGACTGCGACCGACATTTGCAGACCGAGCATCAGCACCAGGGCCGGAATGATCAAGAAGCCGCCGCCGACACCGAACAGGCCGGTCAGAAAGCCCACCGCCACCCCGGCGGGGATGGAGCGGGGGGCGCAGCGGCGCCAGTCGATCCCCGAGTCCCCGACCTCGCAGGCCGTGCCGGTCTCACCCCGGTCCATCAGCATCCGGATCCCGGCAACGACCATCACGGCAGCGAAACCGATCATGACCACCGATTGCGGCAGCACACGCCCGACCGCACTACCGGCGAAGGTGGCGGGAATACCGCACGCGGCGAAGACCCCACCCATACGCCAATTCACCTGGCGCTCGCGAATTTTCGGGACAGCTCCGACGAGGGAGGAGACACCGATCACCAGCAGCGAGATCGGAATGGCCTGGTCGAGGTCGAGACCGAGGCCGAAGACCAGCGCGGGGACGGCCAGGATCGACCCGCCGCCGCCCAGCAGGCCGAGCAGCACACCGACAATCGCCCCGAGCGCAAGTGCGACCGCTATGTCCACAATCCGCCTTCCGCCGCCAACCCAGGTGCGCGAGTCCGGGTCTGGTTACCGGTCGCCGGCGCCGCGGTCGAGGGAGTCGATGGCGGCCTGCAACGCAGCGGTGGCGTCGTCGGCGATCGCGCCGAGCCCGGGTTGGTCGGCCACTTGGACCATCACCTGCGGGTTCATCGCATCGATCAGCACCGCGCCTGGATCAGCGGGGTCGGTGCGCACGACGACGTTGCACGGCAACAACAGTCCGATCTGCCGGTCCACATTGACCGCCCGATGGGCAAGCGGCGGATTGCAGGCCCCGAGGATCAGATAGTCCTCCATGTCCTCACCGAGTTTCTGCTTCAGGGTGGCCTTCATGTCGATCTCGGTGAGGACCCCGAAACCCTGCTCGGCCAGAGCTTGACGGGTCCGTTCGACCGCGTCGCCGAACGAGGTGCGCAGGGTGGTCGACAATGCGAGTGTCATGAGTGTGTTCTGCCTTTCTTACGGAGACCTGGGATCAGGTCGGGCATGCTGCGGTGCGCCGGGGCACACCGAGGCGGTGGAGCAGCAGGCTCGCCGGGCACCAGCCCACTGCGCTATGGAGCAGCAGGCTCGCGGCCACGAACCCGGTGAGCAGCAGCCACCACGACGCAGAGGCCAGTGTTAGAGCGATGTTCGTGAGCACCACCGTTCCGGCGAGCAGCGGCACGATCCTGTCGATCGTCCAGCCGCGCCGGCGGGCGTCGGTCATGGTCGCCTTTCGCCGACGTCGAACGGAGGTAGGGGCACCGGACAGAGCCTCAGGCGAGGGCGAGGAACAGCTTCTCGAGTTCGGCCTCGGTCATCGGCTCCTTGCCTTCCTCGGTCTCACCGGTGAGGCATTCGCGTAGGCCGGTGGCGACGATCTTGAACCCGGCTTTGTCCAGGGCGCGGGAGACCGCGGCGAGCTGGGTGACGACGTCCTTGCAGTCGCGGCCCTGTTCGATCATCGAGATCACCCCGGCGAGCTGCCCGTGGGCCCGACGGAGCCGGTTGAGTACCAATGCAATGCTGTCTTCGTCGCCGACCATCATGGTTCCTTTCCTGAGACCTGCTCCAGTATACCCCCTGGGGTACCAGCGGTGAGGTGGGTGCATTGTGTAACGCCCCACCCCGTCGCGCGCCACGTCCCGGCACTCAGTGGGAGAAGCTGATCTTCGGCAGGACCTTGCGCAGCCAGGCCGGTGACCACCAGGCGGCGTGCCCCGTCAGCCGCAGTAGTACCGGCAGCAGGATCAGCCGAATCAGCACCGCGTCCAGAAGCACAGCGACACCGAGGATGATGCCCATCTCCTTCGGGGGCAACGGGTCGGCCAGGGCGAAGGTGAAGAACACCGCGACCATCACCGCGGCCGCAGCGAAGATCACCCGTCCCGAATGCGCCAGACCGTCGACGTGCGCGACCTTCGGATCCGCGGAACGTTCGTAGTGTTCCTTCGCGGTGGCCAGCAGGAACACGGTGTAGTCCATGGCAATCGCGAAGATCATCGCGAAGAAGAACACCGGTCCCCACCCGTCCAGGAACCCCTGGGGGTTGAAGCCGAGCAGACTCGCGCCGTGACCGTCCTGGAAGATCAGCTTCGCGACCCCGAACGCGGCCGCGGCGGAGAGCAGACTGACCACCGTGCCGAGGGCGGCGATCAACGGGGCCTGCAACGCCACCAGTAGCAGCGCGAACCCCAGGATCAAGATGATGCCCACGATCAGCGGGAAATAGTCGTTCAACGCCTGCTGTAGGTCGAGATTCTCTGCAGGTGCGCCCCCGACGAGAGCGCTATCGGGTAGGTCGGCGCGCAGGGTGTCGAGGATGGTGCCCATCTGCGCGTCGGAGGGGTCGACGGTGGGCATGGCCTGCAGCATCACGTAGCCACTGCCGTCCGGTGCGGGCTGCGGCGGGGTCACCATGGCGATTCCGTCGGTTGCGGCGGCTGTCGTCGCGGTGTCCGTACCCTCCGCAGTGGGGGCGATGATCTGCAACATCCCCGGTGCACCCTCGCCCATCTGGGCCTGGACGAGTTCGTAGCCCTGGCGGACCGGGGCATCGGTGGGGACGACTTCGATCGAGGGCATTGCGACCTTCAGCCCGAGCGCCGGGACTGACAGCGCGATGAGCACGAGCAGCGAACCGATCGCGAACGGCCACGGGTGGCGATGCAGCAGCTCGCCCCAGGCCGCGAACCGCGGCGAGCGGTGCTGCTGCCTCTTCGCCCAGGGCAGGGAGCCGGCGTTGACCTTGCCGCCCAGCTTGCTCAGCACGGCGGGCAGCAACGTCAGTGTGGCCAGCAGGACGAATAACACCGCCAACATGATCCCGACGGCCATCGTGCGCACCGCCGGTGCCGGCACCAACAGCACAGCGGACAGGCTCACGAGCACGGTCAGCCCGGACACGGCTACCGCCTTGCCCGCGGTGTCCATCGTCTCGGCCACCGCCGATCGAGGGTTACCACCGTTCTTCAGGGCGTCCCGGAAGCGGGAGACGACGAACAGGGCGTAGTCGATGCCGAGGGCGAGGGCGAACATCATCGCGAAGTTCATCGCCCACACCGAGATCGGAGCGATCTCGTTGAGCAGGACCAGGCCTCCGGCGGAGGCGACGAGTCCGGCGAGTGTCAGCAGCAGTGGCAGTCCGGCGGCGACGAGGGACCCGAATGCGAGCACCATGATCGCCAATATCACCGGCCAGGAGAACAATTCGGCCTGAATCATCGCGTCGTGGTTGGCCTTGTTGAAGTCGCTCCACAGCGCGGACGCGCCGGTCGGGTACACCTCGATCCCACCGCCGGAGAGGGCGGTCAGTTCCGCCTTGTGTACGTCGACGGCCTTGACCATGTCGTCGGTGCTCGCGTTCGCGCCCGCAATGAGAATGCCGGTGTGTGCCCGTCCGGGCTGATCGACATTCCCAGCTGCGGCGCGATCACCGCCCCGAACCGGGCATCGCCTGCGAAGACGGCACCGACGTCGCGGAGGGCCTGTTGAACCCGCGGGCTGTCGATCGTCTGGGTGTCCGAGTGCACGACCACCTGCACCGCCGCCGAGGAGTTACCGCCGAAGTGCTGCTCGGCGAGTTGACGCACCTGTACCGACTCCGAGCCGTTGGCCTGCCACCCGGCACCAGCCAGCGAGCAGAACACCGACGGCGCCGCCGCACCGAGCGCGACCAGCACGATCACCCACACCCCGAACACCATTTTGGTATGGGTGGCCATCGCCACGCCCATTCGGCCCAGCACCCCATTCTCGGCGGTGGTCGTGGGCTGGTCGCCGTCGACGGTGGTACTGCGCGTCATCTGCGGTCTCCTTGACGATCTGAGAGGAACAATCTGGTCGATATAGGGGCGGGGCGATCAGCGGTGGGCGCATGAGCCGCCATCACCGGTGTCGAGGAGCCGGCACACCGCGGCCCACCCGGAGGTGCCCTCGGCCCCCGACACCGCAAGCCGTCCGGCAGTCATGAGGATTCGTGCCCCCCTGCACGCTCCGGTTCCCGGACGCACGGATCACGTCCACCACCACGCCGGCCGGGATCTCCCTTACCCGGTCGCCAAGCTGTCCCAACGGCAGCAACTGCGCGCCGGGCACGTGCGCATTCCGGTATTCCCACGGCTCGCGAACGTCGACGACGGGTGCTCCCGTCCGCCCACGCGTCGGCGAATTCACCGATCTCGATTTCACGGGGGCTATCAGTACAATCCTTCGGGCGGCGGGCACGGGCGACGTTGGTGCGCACCGCTGGCGCATACCGGCTTCCCTGACCACCGGCGCGAGTGCGGGCTCCTCGGTTACCGCGCGGCAGCAGCCCGATCTGGCCGGTTGGGCCTGACCGCTCGATCCGCGGGCGGGGAGTTGCAGGCGCCGAGGATGGCATTGCGTTCCGTCCTCTCGCCGAGCTTCGCTGGCGCGCCGGGCTGCATGTCGATCTCGGTGCGCGCCGAATCCCTGCTCCGCCAACGAAGCCTGGTCCTCGTCGACGGCATCCTCGAGTGCACGGTGGCCGGCAGTCGGGGTGGCGAGGGTCTCCTGGCCGGGCGGGTGGGTCGTGCGGTCAGCGGCCGAAGAGTGTGCCGAAGAATCCGGATTTCGCCGGGGGAGCGGCATTGTCCTCGCAGGTGCACTTCTGGGATTCGGGCACGGCCTTCATGACACCGTCGACGTGTGCGCCGCAGCCTCCCCAAGTTGTCTTTCCGCAGCCGGGGCACGTAACTGGATAACACATGGTGGGCTCCTCCTTGGAATGCCGCTGATCTTAACGAAACGAACTATACCCCTAGGGGTATCTATCCGCGGGAGATGTGCGGATGGCCACACCTGTCCTGTGCCGGTTTCTTCCCGCCTCGGCTTCGACGGGCATTGAGCGGCACGTGATCCGGGTTGCGGCGGTTCCGGTAAGGATCTGCGGTGGCACACAGTGCCTCAGGATGCCCAGCCGCCTGGTGGGCGCTCGGCGGGAATCGCCGTGACTCCAGTTATCGTCCGGCCGGATTGTTCTCGTTGCCGGGTTCCTGATCGGTGTGGAACTCGTTGAACGCGGCGAATGCGCGGGGGCCGTAGACGGTGGCGGGCCCACCGTTCATCAGAATCGCGACGCCGATTGCTTCCGCTGCTTCCTGTGGTGTGCTGCCTTGCTCGGCGGCGCCGCGCGCGTGTGCGGCGATGCAGCCATCGCATTGCGTGCTCACGGCGATCGCGAGGGCGATCAGTTCTTTGGTCTTGGCGTCCAAGGCCCCGGGAGCCAGGGCGGCTTCGTGCAGTTGCCCGTAACCGGCGTAGACCTGCGGGATCGTTTGGCGCAGTGCCCGGGCGGGTCCCCGAAGTTCCTGTTGGACGGCCTTGCCGTAGTCCATGCTCTACCTCCGGTTATAGGTGGTCGCGTTCGGTATAGATCTCATCGGCTCACGGCACGGGACGGGATCGAAAGCACCACCGGGACGGTGCAATCGGTGTGGACGAAATCTGCCGTCGTCATCGAAGTGCCCCTCCTCCGGCGGGACACCAGGTTCCTGCTCCTGTCAGGGTGGCAGGGGACCACGGACCGCGCCAGGGCCGTTGGTCCCCGGGAGCGACCGGGGACATCGCCCGGGAGGAGGCTCGTCCCAGCGACGCCCACCGATCGGGGAACCAGATCGCCGCGTAGGTGGGTCCGGCAGGTGGCCACGCCCGTTGCAGTGCAGTTCACCCGTGGGGGATCGGGTCGGCTCGTGCACCGTCATCGGTCTGCTCGCTGAAGAGTTTGGCGACGTAGTGGGACGGCATGGGCGGCAATTCACCTGACCGACCGTGTCGGCGTGGGTGATCCCCGGGAATGACGGCTATGCCTGCCCTGCTGCGGCATGTCGTTGTGCGATCGTGTCGTGTACTGCGGCCATGTCGAGTTTCTTGATCTGGGAAATCAACTCCTCGAGGGCGGCGGGCGGCAGGGCTCCGGGTTGCGAGTACACGAGCACCCCGTCGCGGAATGCCATGATCGTGGGAATCGACCGGATGCCCGCGGCCGCGGCGATTCCCTGCTCGGCTTCGGTGTCGACCTTGGCGTGCACGACATCGGGGTGTCTGCGGGACGACTGTTCGAAGGTGGGCGCGAAGGCTCGGCACGGGCCGCACCACGACGCCCAGAAGTCGACGAGCACGATGGCGTTGTTGTTGATCGTGGATTCGAAGTCCGCGTGGGTGAGGTTCTTGGTGGTCATGAGGGGTCCTTTCCGTGGGGGTGTCCGCGAGAGAGCATCAGGCCGAAACCTGCTGTGCGGCCCATGCGTTGTAGCCGCCGACGAGATCGCTGACTTGCCCGATACCGCGGGCGCGTAGCAGCGATGCGGCGACGCTCGAACGCCATCCGCCGGCGCAGTGCACCACGATCGGTCTGCCCGTTGGAAGCTCCTGGGCACGGGACCGTAACTGCGCCAGCGGGACCGGGATCGCGCCGGGGATGACGCCGAAGTCGCGTTCGCCGGGGTTGCGGATGTCGACCAGGGTGATCGCATCGTCGGCGAGCAGCCGGTCGAGCTGTTGAACGGTGGTGCGTGGTGCTGTCTGGACGAGGTCGGTGAGTGCGGTGGGGAGGATGCCGTCGGTGTCGGTGCCCAGGTAGCCGATCACGTTGTCCGAGCCGATCCGGGCCAGGCGGACCGCCGCGTCCTGTTCCTCGCCCGGGTAGGTGATCAGCACGATCGCCTCGCCGACCTCGGCGACCATGCCGCCGGTTTCGGCGAACCGGCCGTCGAAGCCGACGTTGACCGAACCGCGCA
>SEEV01000143.1 GCA_004211695.1 Rhodococcus sp. (in: high G+C Gram-positive bacteria) | reverse complement strand
GCCAGGGCCGAGATCAGCTTCGCGCTCGGGATGAGCGAACCGGACGCCGGCTCCGACCTGGCCGCGGTCCGCACCACGGCCACCCGCACCGACGAGGGCTGGGTCATCAACGGCCGCAAAATCTGGACGAGCGGCGCCCACTTCGCCGACTACCTCTACGTCCTGGCCCGCACCTCGAAAGGTGAGGACCGGCACGCCGGTCTGAGTGAGTTCGTGGTCGACACCTCCGCGCCCGGGGTACACGTGCAACCGATCATCGGCATGGACGGAGGACATCACTTCAACGAAGTCGTCTTCGACGAGGTGCACGTGCCCGACCGGTGGCTGATCGGCACCGAGGGACACGGCTGGCAACAGGTCATCTCGCAGCTCGCGTTCGAACGCGGTGGCCCCGAACGGTTCCTGTCGATGTATCCGCTCCTGGGCGCGGTCCTCGACGCCGATGTACTCGAGGACACCGACCGCGCCGCACTTCGCGTGTTGACGGCACAGCTGACGGTTCTGCGCTCACTCGCGCGGGACATCGCGGCCGCGTTGGACGCCGGACGCAGCCCGGTGGCGGAGGCCGCCACCAGTAAGTACCTCGGAAACCGGCTCGAGTTGGCCACGCTCGACTTCGTCAGGCCCCTGCTGGCTCGGCGCGACGGGCGCGTACGGGCACTGTTCGATGCGGCCGTGCTCGCCTCCCCGAAGTCGGGTCTGCGCGGCGGTGCCGCCCCGGTCATGCTGTCCATAGTCACGAAGGAAATGCAATGAGCACGACGATTCTCACCGACGAAGCCGCACAACTGGCGGCGACCGTCGCCGATGTGGTGGCGACCTGGGACCTCCCGGCCGCGGGCTGCCTAGTCTCCGAGGCCGAACGCTTCCACGATCAGTGGAAGGTCGCCGAGGAACTGGGATGGACCACGATTCTCGACGATGTCGACTGCACCAGCTTCGAGGGGCTGGCCGAGTCGGCCGACCTCATCGACGCCGCCGCCGCCGTCACCCGCGCCCTCGCCCATGCCGGCGCCGCCCTTCCCGTCCGCCAGACTCTGGTCGCGCGCGCCCTCGCCTCCGAGCCGATCGCCACCGGGCCGATCGTTGTCAGCGCGCACTCGTTCGGGGTCTGGGATCCGATCGCGACCGCCTTCGTCGATCGGGACGGCACCACCCGGAACCGGGCGGCGCAGGGCTCGGTGGACCGCGACGTCGCTGCTCGGCCGCTGCACCGAACCGACCACCCGGAGGACCTCGGGGACCGACCCGACGGTGTGCTGGCCCAGTTCCTGCTCGTCCAGGAAATCGCGGGTGCGGCCCACGGCGCGATCGAGCAGGCGCGCGCCTACGTTTCCAGCCGGGTGCAGTTCGGCCGGCCCCTGATCAAGCTTCCTGCAGTGGCGCACGAGCTGGGAAGGCTGACGATCGCGCAGCTGCAACTCGACGAGGCGATCGCCGAGTTCGCTCGCCGACTGCACACCGCGGCCCCCGATCGGATTCGCTTCGCTGCCATCGCAGCCCGAGCGCTCGCTTGTGATGTCGCCTCGGATGTCGCCACGCAGGCACACCAACTGCACGGTGCCCTCGGATTGACCGGGGACGCCACGCTCCGGCACCGCACCCTGCTGCTCTGGGCCGACCGGGACGAGGGCCTGCATCGGCGCAGTTGGGGCGTGCGCACCCTCCCGGACTGCGAGGTCGACCTGTGGTCGCTGAGCCGGCCGGAGCGCACGCATCGGCTCTGACCGGCAAAGACACCCTTCCACCCGGAGCCTCGGTCGGCCCAGGTGTGCGTGTTTCGTTGCCCACGTGCGCCTGGGCTTCGGAGGACCCGGCAACCGAAAAGGGCCGGGAGACCCTGAAACGCAGTGGCGCGCACGCGCACTCTCGCGTGCGGCCGACTGAGATCGGGCTAGCTGCCGGTGCTTGCCGCGGCGCGGGTGAATCCCAGAATTGCTTCCGCGCTGCTGGTCACGTGCTCGGCCATCAGGCGTCGTGCCAGCTCGCCGTCTCCGGCTTCGATCGCCGCGAAGATCTTGCGGTGCTGGTCATTGGTGGTGTGCCGGGCCTGCGGACCCACTCGGAACACCCCCATCAATGGGGTCAACTCGGCCTGCAGTTCCGTCTCTGCCCGCGCCAGCCGGTGCGACCGCGTGCAGGACGCGATGGTGACGTGAAAGGTTGCGTCACACTTGCGGAATTCCTCGAATGCCTCTGCGGCATCCATGCGTTCGACCAGTTCCCGCATCCCGGCGAGATCCTCGGTCGTCGCGCGTTCGGCGGCGAGTGCCGCACTCTCCCCGCCGATGGCGATGCGGTAATCGGTGAGGTCGGTGATGTACTCGTCGGTGATCGTCGCGATGCGCTTCTGCGCCTCGCGCTCGGGAACCGTGAGTGCCAGTTCCTTGACATAGGTGCCGCCTTGGCGACCGCGTCGGGTCTCGACGTAGCCGGCTTCGCGCATCACCGCGAGTGCCTCGCGCAACGTCATCGCGGAGATCCCCAGCTGGTCGGCCAGTTCCGACTCGGAGGGAAGTCGCGCTCCGACATCGAAGATGCCCAGACCGATGGCCTCGCCGAGCCGGCGAACGGTCTGCGCTACCAGCCCTTCACCGCCGATCGGGGACAGGATGACACTGCGAACGAGCAGGGACGCCGGTGAGGGGGTCCGGGAATCGGACGCCGAGTCATTTGTATCCATTATCTTCACATCATATAGGTCTAGAGGGATCCAAGTCGATCACTTGCACCTCTAACATCTAATGTTAGAGTTAAAGAATGACTATCGAATCTGCCACCGACGGCAATCTGCTGAAGATCACCGACCCCGGCTTCTCTGCGATGGGCGAGGAGATCCGTGCGGCCAGGGAACGAAACTGGTATGCCCGAACCAATTACGGTCTCGCGGTACTACGTCACGGCGAGGTGGGTGCCTTGCTCAAGGATCGCCGCCTCCGGCAGGGAAGCTGGTCGTGGCCTGCGCAGAACGGCATCACCGACGGTGTGCTCTCGGACTGGTGGAAGAACTCCCTGGTCGGCATGGAGGGTGGGGACCACGGACGGATCCGCAAGCTGGTCAACCCCGCGTTCTCCCACTCCGTCATCGCGACGATGACCGAGAGTTTCCGCGAGCTCGCCCACGACGTCATCGACCAGTTCGCCGCCTCCGGCGCATGTGAATTCATGACGGACTTCGCCGAACCGTACTCTTCTCGTGCCCTGTCCCGCCTGCTCGACCTGCCCGAAGAGGACTGGCGCGAGCTCACGCAGCTCGCGGCCGACATGGGGCTGGCATTCGGCCCCGAGATCGTCGAGCAGCGAGCCACGATCGAAGCCGCGATCCTCGGCCTCTACGCCCGCGCCGACGAACTCGTCGCCCAGCGCCGCATTCAGCCCACCGACGACTTCGTCTCGGCGCTGGTCACCGCAACGGACGAGAGCGGGGACCAGCTCAGCGATCACGAACTTCGGGAGCTGATCGCCAGCCTGATCTTCGGCGGCATGGACACCACGCGTAGCCAACTCGGACTGATGATGCAGACCTTCGTCGAGCACCCCGATCAATGGGCGCTGCTCGCCGACCGGCCGGAACTCGCCGCCCAGGCGGTCGAGGAAGTCATTCGCTTCAACCCGGCCATCCACTGGACCACTCGAATGGCCATCGAGGACTTCTCTTTCCAGGATGTCGACATCGCGGAGGGGACGGTGCTCCACCTCATGTCCTACTCCGCCGGCACCGACCCCCTCGCCGTCGGAGACGCAAGCTTCGACATCGCAGTCAAGCGCGCCCCCCACTTCGGTTTCGGGGGAGGGCGGCATCACTGCCTCGGGCACTTCGTTGCCCGCCTCGACATCCGTGAAGCGCTGCAAGCCCTTTCGCAGCGCCTCACGCAGCCGCGATTCTCCGCGCCGCCCAGCCATCGGCCGCCGACCGGGAACACCGGGCCGATCGAGCTTCCCGTGAGCTTCGTTCCAGCACGCCCGAACTGACGAGAGTGGTGACCGGCATGCCGTGTCACCGGGCAGAGGGCGTCGGGCGCACGGATGGCGGTGCCTGCGCGAGGGGCGGGGGAATGCATACCGCTCAAACTTTTAACATAAAACCTCTTGTGTTAGGTGTATTGCGGCAGTAGCGTTCTCCCTCATCGATCGGAGTGCGTGTCGTCACACCCCGGTCAGTCACCCTCACCGAAGGAGCTCACATGACCGAGCAGCAATCCACCGTCGACAGAAGTGGACGGAACTGTCTGAGGACGGCGTGCCTCGGCACGGCGACGAAGGCGGCGTGACATGACGAACCCATCCACGCCCACAACTGCTACGCCCACAACCGGCGGCGACCTCGCAGCGGAGGCGCATCTCGAGTCGGGACGTTTGGGCCGGGCCTCACTCGTGTCGCTGTCTCTGGCGTCCTTCTTCCCTGCAGTCGGCATCGCCTTGGTGCCCCTGCTCGTGTTCAGCACCGCCGGCGCCAATGCATGGCAGGCATCACTACTCTCCACGATCGCCGTCATCTGCGTCGGGCGAGCAGTCACCGCCTTCGCCCGGCGATACATCGCCACCGGATCGCTGTACTCCTACATCGGAGAGGTATTCGGCCCCTGGGCCCGGTACCTGACCGCGGCCGCTCTACTCGCCGGGTTCATCGCCGCGATCGGAGCACTCGCCGCCGTCGTCGGGATCTTCGCCGGAAGCTTCCTGCTCTCACACGGGGTCGACAACGCCCTGTCCTTCGGGCCGCAACTGGCAATCTTCCTCGTCGCTCTCGCCCTCGCCGCCGCGATCGCCTACCGCGGCCTCGACACCTCGGTGTGGATCGCGGTCACCCTCGCCGTGCTGTCGTTCCCCCTCGTCCTGGTCATCACGGTCGCCAGCGCCGCCAAGACCGGACTCGATCTCGCCGATCAGTTCAGCCTCAGCGAGTTCAGCCTCAGCGGAACGCTCCAGGGCATGGCAGTCGGAGCTGCCTTCCTGGTCGGCTTCGAATCCTGCACCGCACTCGCCGCGGAGACCCGTAACCCCCGCCGCAACGTTCCTCTCGCGGTCATGTCCGTCCCAGTCCTCCTCGGCGGAATCTTTCCCCTGGTCACGATCCTCCAGGTCCCCGGGCTGCAGGCGGCGTCCGCTGAACTGGAGGCCGGAATGTCGGCTCCCGCGGCGCTGGCGCTGCATGCCGGACTCGGCTCAGGCGTCGCCACTGCCAGCGATCTCGTCCTCGCGGTCGCCACCTTCGCCGCACTGATCGGCTTCATCAACTACGGCGCGCGTTTCGCCATGACCCTCGCCGACGACGGTGTCCTGCCCGGTCCGCTGGGAAAGATCCATCCTCGCCACCACAGCCCGTTCGTCAGCATCGCGGTCATGTCCGTCGCCGGGTTCGTCCTCATCGCCGCCCTGGTCTTTGCCGCGGGTGATGTGGTGTCGGCGTACTACACGGTCGCACCTCTGGTCGTGTACCTGTGGGTGCTCCCATACGTCCTGATCACCATCGGCGCCATCGTCCTCACCGTGCGGGCACGCGAGTACCGGCCGTTCCTGATCGGTGCATCTGTCTTCGGCGCAGTGGCGACCGCGTGGATGTACATCAACGGGGTGATCAACCCACCCCCGGCGCCGGCGAACGCCATGTCCTGGGTCGTGCTGATCGTCCTCGCCGTCCTCCTCGTCGTCTTTGCCATCACCAAGCGCAGACAAGCGCCGGCAACCGCGGTGGAAGTCTCTCCGCAACCGGCCGCCCAGGTCGAGGAGGTCTGACGAGTTCGAATCCGCGGCGCCAACACAACGACACCATCCGAGAAAGAAACACCATGAACAAGCACAGTCCGTCCTGGCACGACGACGAGGTGAAGGCCCTGTCGGAGCTCGCACTCGGGTTCTTCCAGCGCGAGGTGGTCGCGCACAACGAGAAGTGGGACGCCCAGCACCGCATCGATCGTGAGGTGTGGATCGAGGCCGGCAAGCTCGGATTGCTGTGCTGTTCGATCCCGGAGGAGTACGGCGGCGGGGGCGGCACGTTCGCCCACGACCTCGCCGTGTTCGAGGCCCAGGGGTACGCCGGCGACCTCGCGTTCGGGATCGCCGTGCACTCGGGGATCGTGCCGCATTACATCCACGAGTACGGCACCGAGGAGCAGAAGAGGGCGTGGCTGCCCGGCATGGCGAGCGGCGAGATCCTGGGCGCCATCGGGATGACCGAGCCCGGCGCCGGCTCGGATCTCAAGGCGATCAAGACCACCGCGATCCGGGACGGTGACGACTACGTGGTCAACGGGTCGAAGACGTTCATCACCAACGGCGCGTCGGCGGACGTGATCGTCCTGGTGGTGAAGACCGATCCGAAGGCCGGCGCCAAGGGGGTGGCGCTGTTGATCGTCGATCTGCGGGACTGCCCCGGTTTCGTCGTGGGCCGGGTTCTGGACAAGGTCGGTCAGCACGGCGCGGACACGTCGGAGTTGTCGTTCACCGATGTCCGGGTGCCGGTGTCGAATCTGCTCGGCGAGGAGGGGCAGGGGTTCGGGCAGTTGATGGCGCAGTTGGTGCAGGAGCGGTTGATCATCGGTGCGCAGGCGTCCGGTGCGATGAACCGTGCGGTCGAGGACACCGTCGCGTACACGAAGGGGCGGGAGGCGTTCGGGCACAGCCTGTTCGAGTTCCAGCACACGGCGTTCGAGCTCGCCGAGTGTCAGACCATTGCCCGTACGTGTGCGGTGTTCCTCGACCATTGCATCGAGGCGCATCTGCGGGGTGAGCTCGACCCGTCGGAGGCGGCGATGGTCAAGTACTGGCTGACCGAGCAGCAGTGTGCCGTCATCGATCGGTGCGTGCAGTTGCACGGCGGCTACGGGTACATGCGTGGGTACCTCATCGCCCGTATGTACGAGGACGCCCGCGTCCAGAAGATCTACGCGGGCGCCAACGAGGTGATGAAGGGCATCATCGCGAAGTCGCTGTAGCTCATGACCGACACCATCGACCGAACAGGGGATTGCTGCGGAAGTCGGCCGCCCTCGACCTCGTCGACTGACCGCGAGGGGCGCTACCTCGTGGTGGTCGGCGCCGCCGGCTGGAGCGACAGCCCGGCGTAGATCTGGTCGAGAACTGTTGGCAGCAAGGCGTTCGCCGTCGTCTTACCCTCGGGCGACAGGGTCAAGTTCGTCCAGACCACGAGCGTCACGTCGTTTTCGATGTCATGGCCCATGAACGAGTTGAAGCCCGGCAGTTCACCGCCGTGGTAGTACATCGATGCGTTCGGGCCGAAACGCTGATAGCTGATGCCGTACCCGTACTGCTGGCCGTCGGGCGCGCTCGGGTCCTCGGCTTGCAGGCTCTGGAGCCACTGCTGCTGGTAGTCGGGATTCAAGACCTTGCCCGACACCAGTGCTCGCATCCAGGTGGCCATGTCGTCTGCCGTCGAGATGGCGCCACCGGCCGCCGTGGCGTAGGAGGCGTTCTGGTTGGTGTAGTCGAGGGGTTGCAGTGTTCCCGCACGAGCGGCGGACTGCATGTCGGCGGGATACGGTTGGTCGACCATGGCGAAGGCCGATCCGCCGTACATGTAGCCGTGCGAGTAGGGATCCGGGATGGATGTGTCGTCGGCGGCGGGAAGGGCAGTCTGCTGCACACCGAGTGGGCGGAGTAACCGATCCTGGAATTGGTCCGCCAGGGGACGGCCACCGACCTTCTCGGCTACCAGACCCAGCAGCGCGTAGTTGGTGTTGCTGTACTCGTAGGACGTGCCGGGTGGGAATCCCGGTGGATGCCGGAACGCGATATCCAGTACTTCTTGCGGAGTCCAGGCCTTCGCGGGGTCGGAATCCATGGTTGCCGAAAGCTCGGGGGCGTTCGTGTAGTTGTAGAGTCCGCTGCGCATCTTCAACAGCTCGGCAATGGTGATGTTGTTGCCGTTGGGCACATCTGGGACGTAATCGGATACCGGATCGTCGAACCGGAGTTTTCCGTCCTGGGCGAGCAGGACGGTCAGGGCCGCCGTCAACGTCTTGGTATTCGAGGCGATCCGGTAATGCGTGTCGGCGTCCGGCGGCGACTGCGTGTCCAACTGTGTGGTGCCCACCGCTGCCGTGTAGCTGCCCTCCGGAGTGTGCACGAGGACCACCGCCCCGGGGACGAGTAACTCCTCGGCGGCACTCTCCACGGCGTCCTGGAAAGCATCCGGATCGAGGGAATTCAACGCGGACTGTGTTGGTGTGGTGTCGATTCCGGTTGCCTGCTCGGATGTGGTCGGTTCAGATGTGGTCGAGCAGCTCACGATCACGAGGGCGACGCACGCCACGAGTGCGGCGATGCGAGGGGAATGACGGGCGCTGCAGCGCGCACGGAATCGGTTCGCCGCCCGGGAAACCCTCATCGTGGGGATCACCGCCTTCGCCCGGTGGTCGACTTCGCAGGCGTCCGGGAGATTCTAACATTGCGCGGCCCGGCGCTCGGCGTTCTCCGGTGCTCCGATCGGCCCGCAGCCGGCCTGTTCGGCGACTATCATCGCCAGCACATCAGGAGGTGGATCGATGGCCGAACAGATCGACGACTATTTCACCTCCGTGGTGTCGGAATTGGCGCCCGGTGCACTCCGCCCCGGAGTGCGCCCGGACGATCCGATCCAGCCGCCGTCGCCGTTGTCGGTGCAGGGCACACTGGACCTGTTCGACGCCCAGCTCGGCAGCCGGCATCTCGATCTGGCGGCCCGCTGGTTGCGGTCGCGGGGCAAGGGTTTCTACACGATCGGCTCCTCGGGGCACGAGGGCAACGCGGCGGTCGCGGCCGCGCTACGACACACCGATCCCGCTCTGCTGCACTACCGTTCCGGCGGATTCTTCCTCGCGCGGGCGCAGCAGGTCGACGGTAGTGATCCGGTGCGCGACGTCCTGCTCGGTCTGGTGGCTGCGACGGAGGAACCGATATCGGGTGGCCGCCACAAGGTGTTCGGTCGCCGCGACCTCAGTATCATCCCCCAAACCTCCACCGTCGCTTCCCATCTCCCACGTGCGGTCGGTGTCGCGTTCTCCATCGCCCGTTCGGAGAAGTTGCACGTCGACTCGGCGTGGCCGGCCGACGCGGTCACTGTCTGCAGCTTCGGGGACGCGTCCGCGAACCACTCCACCGCGGTCGGTGCGATCAACACCGCGGTGCACGCCGCCTTCCAGGGGCTGCCGCTGCCGCTGCTGCTCGTGTGTGAAGACAACGGGATCGGGATCAGCACGAAAACCCCGGCGGGGTGGATCGCGGCGAACTTCGGCAACCGAGCGGGACTCGAATACTTCGAGGCGGACGGATCCGACCTGCCGGCCGCGTACGCGACGGCGAAACATGCCGCCGACTGGGTCCGCCGGCACCGGAAGCCCGCGTTCCTGCACCTGCGCACCGTCCGATTGATGGGCCACGCCGGATCCGACGTCGAGTCCGCATACCGGACGTCCGCCGAGATCGTCGCCGACTTCGACCGCGACCCGCTGCTGTGCACCGCGAAACTGCTCGTCGCCGGCGGGCACCTCACCCCCGGCGAGGTGCTCGACCGGTACGAGAACACACGCGCCGAGGTCCTCGAACTGGCCGAGCAGGTCAGCGGGCTACCTCAGCTGGACAGTCCCGCCGCGGTGACGAAGCCACTCACCGACAGTGCCGAGGAGGCCGCCGCGGCCGTGCCGGGGCGCGTCGACCCGGCCCGTCGTGCGCAGGTGATCGGATCCCCGCTCCCCGAGCAGGAGGGCAGGCTGACTCTCGGTCTCGCGATCAACCGGGCGCTGCTCGACGTGCTCGCCCGATACCCCGAGGCGCTGGTGTTCGGTGAGGACGTCGCCCGCAAGGGCGGGGTGTACGGCGTGACCCGGGGCCTGATGAAGAAGGCCGGGTCGGCGCGCGTCTTCGACACGCTCCTCGACGAGCAGGCCATTCTCGGACTCGCCCTCGGCGCCGGGGTGTCCGGGCTGCTGCCGATCCCGGAGATCCAGTACCTGGCGTACCTGCACAACGCCGCCGACCAGATCCGCGGGGAGGGAGCGACGTTGCAGTTCTTCTCCGACCGACAGTACCGCAATCCGATGGTGGTGCGGGTCGCCGGGTACGGGTATCAGAAGGGGTTCGGCGGGCACTTCCACAACGACAACGCCGTTGCCGCGTTGCGCGACATCCCCGGCATCGTCGTCGCGTCGCCCGCGCGTCCGGACGACGCCGCGGCCATGATGCTCACGTGCGCCGCGGCGGCGCGCACCGCGGGTGCGCTGTGCGTCTATCTCGAACCGATTGCGTTGTACCACACCAGAGATCTCTACGAGGACGGCGACGAACAGTGGCTGTCACCGTATCCGGATCCGGCGCGGCTTCCGTCGAACCACGTGCCGATCGGGTCGGCCCGCACCTACGGTGAGGGAACCGATCTGACCATCGTCACGTTCGGCAACGGCGTGTGGATGAGTCTGCGCGTTTCGCGCCGGCTGGAGCAGGCGCACATCGCAATACGCGTGGTGGATCTGCGGTGGCTCGCACCGCTACCCGTGCGGGACGTCCTGCGTGAAGCGAAGGCCACCGGGAGGGTTCTCGTCGTCGACGAGACCCGCAGATCCGGCGGTGTGTCCGAAGGTATCGTCGCCGCACTGGTCGACGAGGGTTTTTCCGGATCCGTCGCGCGCGTGACCAGCGACGACAGTTTCATCCCGCTCGGCGACGCCGCACTCGAGGTCCTGCTCTCCGAGGACACCATCGAGGCGGCGGCGATCAAACTCGTGCAGGTGAGCCGGTAGCCTCCGACAGGACGACGAACTGATCGGAAGTTTCTGCGCGGAGATGATGGTCGTCGTCGCCCGGTGTGTCCGAATGCCCGGTCAGCTCGTCGAGAAGGATGTATCCCCCGTAGCCGAGGCCGGCGACGGCGAGGACAGCGGCGTACAGCCGGTCGAGCATCAGTTTCTCCGTATCGTCTTCGGACCCCCGAGTCGGCCAAGTATGCCGCGAGACGACGGGCGGGGTCCCTACCCGTTCGGGTAGGTTTCCGGGCAGTATTCGACTGACCATACGGTTGGAAAACAGCTGATGCGCCCCTCGGTTGCCTGTCGGCCGACGTGATGAGGACGCCGACGACGAACACGACCCGGCCGAGTAACCGGCCGGGTCGTGTCAAGAAACGACTGCATCAGAATCAGAACTCGCCGCGGTAGTCGCGGCCGAGGTCTTCGGATTCTCAGGTGGACATCATCGCTTCCGCGGTCGTGTCGTCCGCGGCACCGACCTTCAAGCCGACGTTCAAGACGTTCCGCATGTAGTCGATGCTCTCCTTCGCAGCCTTCAATTCGAGTTCGCGTCCCTCCTCGATGGGCCGACCGTTCATCGGAAGCTCGATCTCGAAGATGATCGTGTCGAGAGCCTCGGGTGCATTCGCACGTAACTCTTGGATCAGCTTTACGCAATCGATGTCGCCCTGCCCGATCGCTGTGCCAATGGAATGAGTACCGTCCGCATCGACCACGATCTCGATGTCACAGAAATGACAGCAGTAGGCATACGGCGCCATCTTCTTCACGCATTCTTCGATACCCTCCATCAGCACCAGCGAGTTCATGGTGTCGAGGCACGCGCCGATCAAGGGGTGGTGCAACTGCTCGACGAGCCAGATGACCTCGTCTGCGAACAGATCGCAATGATTCTCGAGCGCAATCTTCATTCCGTACTTCTCGATGAGTGGAATGTTCTTCTGGAACTCACGTACGCGCTCCGCGAGCTGAACGACCACATCGGGATGCATGCAGGAACCGTAGATCGGTTTGGGACGCTCGATGTCCAAGCTGAACTTCACCAGTGGCGCACCGATGGCATGCCCGATGTTCAATGCCGCTTCGACCGACGCGTTCACACGCGGATCGCAGGGCGCGTTGATCGAGACATTCAGCTCGAGCTCGAGGTCGCGACTGCGTGCGGCCGCACTGACCTCGGCTAGATGTTCGGCGCTGACGTCATTGTCGAGATCGACCAAAGTGATGTGCAGGACGTCCAATCCCCACTCCACCGCAAGGTCCATCATCTGGTACAGGTCGATCTTCTTCTCGAATGCGTAATCCTGCTTGAACCCCCAGCTCTCACCACAGCCATTCAGGTGGAGCGTGTACGAGTGCATACCGAGCTTGAACTTCCGATCGTCATTCTTGACGATGCCCATGGGGAATCTCCTTGTGCGACCTGTCGAGGACCGGTTATCTTCCAGCTTCGCGGAACTGCGGTCTACGACGACGCGGCTACTTTCGCTTCCGCCTCGAAGGTCAAGCCTGCGCTCTCAGCGAGAGTGAGCCCGCGGGTCTCAGGTGCCATGAAATGCGAGATAACTGCGCCAATGAGGGTGATAGCAGCGGCGATCAGCATGGTGGTTCCGATCCCCAGACCGGTGAGTGACAGTGGCACCAGGAAGGTTCCGACGGCTGCTCCGATCCGGCTGAGCGAAGACGCCATACCGACAGCCGAACCACGAATCTCGGTGGGGAACAGCTCGTTCGGGTACACCCACTGCAGGATCTGACTGCCACCGATGACAACCGCGTACACCGCGAACAGAGCCATGATGATCGTCGACGGCGCCTCGGGGAAGAATCCGAGGATCAGCAAGGCGATCCCGGACCAGAGGAAGCTGTGAATGAGAAGCGGCCGCCTGCCCATCCGGTTCACCAACAGCAGCGCAACGATGCAACCGACAAGGAACAGGACTGTGATGAACGCCGATCCGAAGTGCGCTGCGTCGCCCTCGAGCTTGAGTGCACCGAGAATAGCGGGGGCAAAGGCATAGACGGCAAACAGGGGGACGATCGAACATGTCCAGAACAAGGTGATGAAGGCCATCCGCTTGCCGTAACCCGATCGCAGCAGATCCTTGACACTGACGTTCGATCCCTCTTCCTCGGGCAGGTCTGCGATGCTGACATGCGGTCCGAAGACTTTTCGCAGGACCTCGTTCGCTTCGTCGATTCTTCCCTTGCTGATGAGCCAGCGGGGGGACTCCGGTGTGCCGACTCGGGCGACGACAATCAGAATCGCCGGTACCGCTGCACTGGCGAGCATCCAGCGCCATGCATCGTCGTTTCCGATTCGCGCCAGGATTTCACCGGTGACGTAGGCAGCTGCCGCGCCGACGAACCACATCGCAACGAATGCGCCGAGGAACGGGCCGCGGTATTTGCGTGGCGTGAACTCGGTGAGCAGCGAAGTCGCGATGGGATAATCCGCGCCCACGGCCATACCGATCAACAGTCGCAAGATGATCAACCAGACAACGTCCTGAACGAAGAACTGAGCCACCGAGAACATGATGATGGCGATCAGGTCGATCGTGAACAAAATCTCTCGGCCGAACTTGTCGGTCAGCCATCCGCCGGCATAGGCGCCGAGCAGAATCCCGACCAGCGACGATGCGCCCACCAGACCCTGTTCGATCGATGACAAACTCAGTTGATCGGCGAACTGCACCATCGCAACACCGATGATGGACAGCACGTAACCATCGAGGAACGGCCCTCCCGAGGAGAACACCGCGAGCTTCTTGTGGAAGCGGGACAACGGTGCGTCGTCCAACGGATTGGTTGTCATATCGAACTCCTAGTTGTACAGAGGTGTAGACGGCGGTGCGCATGCGAGGAATCCCAGCGCTCACGAAGTGGTGAATGCGGCCTAGGGAGACATCGGACCAAGTGGTACCGGTGATGCGAAGGGGCAGCGAGGATTTCGGACTCCGAACGGTGAGCTGCTCCCTCCGAAGCCGCTGCCGTGCGGGGTGTGCTGGGTTGCGATGTAATGTGCGTCTCGTTGATTACTCTAGAATGTGATCACAGATCGCACAACCCCTGGTTGGAATATTTACATCAGAGATACATTCGAAGAACCGCGCAGAATCCGCGCCGCGACCAGCACTTCGGATTCATGTAGACACCGCGGCGAGGATCCGTGCACACATGCATCGTCTGTCGCCCGCTGCCAATCGAGAGCGGCCCGGGCGATGCACTTCCGTACTCGCAGAAGTTCTAGGCGGGGTCGCATCGCATTTCACCCCGCCTGATACTCGAGAATAGCGCGCCGACAACGATATTCAGCCTCTAATGGAGTGACCATCGGAGGCAGGAAAGGAAGCGTCGGAATTGAATAGCTTGGGGGAGAAGGCGAATGCCTCCCCGCGGCCTGGCACGACGTACGACAGTGGCTACCAACCAAGGTCCGCCAGGACTGACAGCGTGCCAGCCCTGGCGGACTCCTGCCGTTTGTTTACGTGGTCTGTCCTGCGAGGGTTTTCAGGGCCTGTGCGATCCTTTCGACCTGTGTGGCGGGCAGTTCGGCGGTGGGTCGGCGGGGTGCGCCGACGGGTTCGCCTTGGAGGGCGAG
>SEEV01000565.1 GCA_004211695.1 Rhodococcus sp. (in: high G+C Gram-positive bacteria) | reverse complement strand
ACCCTGATCGGGGTGGGCACCGGCATCTGCGGGGGGTCGGCGATCGCAGCGGTCACTCCCGTCATCGGAGCGGCCGAGGTAGCGGTCACCTACGCCATCTCGACCGTCTTTCTCTTCAACATTGCCGCAGTACTCGCGTTTCCGGTGATCGGCCACGCACTGGGCATGAGTCAACACAGCTTCGGCCTGTTCGCCGGGACCGCGGTCAACGACATGTCCTCGGTCGTGGCGGTATCCACAACCTACGGTGCCGAATCCGCGAACTACGCGGTAGTGGTCAAACTGGCTCGGACTCTGCTGATCATCCCGATCTGCCTGGGCCTCGCCGCTATCGTGGAGCGCAAGACCCGCGCCGATGCTCGCCGCGCGGTCGACGGGACGGCCGGCGCATCGACTGCGATACGGGTTCGAGTGCACCGGCTCGTGCCGTGGTTCCTCATCGGATTCCTGCTGGCCGCAGCCGCAAACAGTGCGGGGTTGATTCCCACGGGAGCCCATCACGGACTCAGCGTGACCTCCCTGTTCCTGATCACCGTTGCACTGTCCGCAATCGGCCTGTCCACCGACCTTCCCGGGCTGCGTCGCACCGGTCCCCGCCCGGTGATCCTCGGTGCCACGCTGTGGGTGATCGTTTCCCTCGCTTCCCTCGGCCTCCAGCTCGCCGCGGGAACGTTGTAGCCCTCCCACCACAGAGAACAGACACGTCCTCGGTCCACGAGAATCAGTCCAGTGCACTACAATTCCAATCTTCAATGGAGATGTGATCATCTCGATTCCTGGCGCGACCGCTCAGCGGTCGCGCCAGACCGATGTCGGGCTGCACTGCCGACGTCGCGGGGTGGAGACAGTGGACTTGGGCCGCCCGTGGTGGACCGCCGCGCTACGCAGAAAACGAGGGGCGGACGCGGGCGTCGAACGCCCACCTCCGCCCCTGCCACCGACGTCGCTGGAGATCAACCACATTCAGGCATGACGGCTCCCGCGAACGGGATGCCCGAACTCCCGTCGCCGAGGATCCAGTCGACGTTGGCCGCCCACGTGGGTTCATCGATCGTCGGACTCCAGGACAGGTGTGTCCTGTCCCAGATTCGCCCGGCGCTCTCCGTCGGAATCTGCAGCAGGGTTGCCAGGGACTGCGTGCCGGGACCCCGGTTGGCATCGTCCGCGATCCACTCGGCGGCCTTGTTCATGGCCGTGCAAAATCCGCCGATCGCGTCCGGGTTCTGCTGCGCAAACTCCTCGGTCGTCGTCCAGAACGTCTGCAATCCGACATCACCCAGCTCGCCGGCGGTTCCGTCGAACGGGCTTGCCAGGGTGCGGAACTCGATCCCGTGGTCCTCCATCATGACCACGGTCGAGGTCGACCCCACTGTTGCGTCGACCTTCTTGTTGCGCACCGCCGGCTCCATCGTCGCGCCGGACCCGACCGCAACGTAGGTGACGCTGTCCGGATCCACACCATTGCTGGAAAGGACCGTGCGGGCGAACCTCTCCGAGGCGCTCCCCCGTTGAACGACTCCGATCTGCTTTCCGCGCAAAGACTTGACATCTGCTACCCCGCTGTCGGCGGGAGTCACGAGCGACATGTCGATGTGCCCGAAGGGTGGTATGGCGGTGATGCGCTGGCCCTGATTCATCGCGCCCATGACGTTCTCGGGAGTTCCGATCGCGATCTGGGTCGTGTTTCCGATCAGGGCCGCCGTCAGCTGGGGCCCCGAGGTCGCGGTGACGGTTTCGACCTGGAGGCCGGCACCGTGGAAGAAGCCCTGCTCCTGCGCGATCGTGTAGGGAAAACTCAGAGAGTTGCTCTCCATGCTGCCGATCGTGAGTGAAGTGAGACCGTTTTCCGACGTGGGGGCCGTGTCGGCGGTGCCACACGCGACCAGTGAGGTGAGCAGGGCCAGTGCCCCTGCGATTGTGATGGCGGAACGTTTGTCGAGCATCTGGGTTCTCCTGCTTGTCGGGACGCTTGGTTGCCGAGGTCGACTCAGTGCAGTCGTTCGCGCAGGCGTTCGTATATCGCCTGGTACTGCGGGTCGGCGGACACCGTGGAGAGCTCTCGTGGCCGTGGGATGTCCACCTGGACGTCGTCGAGGATCTTCCCCTCCCCCATCAGCACGATCCGGTCGGCCAGCGCCACCGCCTCACCCAGATCGTGGGTGACGAAGATGACGGTGCGGTGCTCTTCGCGCTGCCACAACTCGAGGAATTCTTTCTGCACCGACATCCGGGTGTTGACGTCGAGCGCGGCGAAGGGTTCGTCCATCAGCAGCACGTCCGGGTCGAGCGCCCAGGTTCGTGCCAGTGCGACGCGTTGACGCATTCCCTGGGACAGCTGCCAGGGCCACAGGTGCCCCGCTTCCTCCAGGTGGACCGCTTGCAGCCACCGCCGTCCCAGCGTCTTACGCTCGGCTCGGCTCACCCCCCGCAACTCGAGCCCGTACTCGACATTGCGCAACGCGCTGCGCCACGGCAGCAGGGCATCGCGTGCCAGCATGAACCCGAGGTGCGATCGTGCCTCCCGTGGAGGCTTTCCCATCACCGACACCGATCCCGCGGCGGGGTCGACCAGACCGGCCGCCATGTTCAGCAGCGTCGTCTTGCCGCACCCGCTTCGGCCTACGATGGCGGTGAATTCGCCGGCCGGTATCTGTAGGTCGATCCCGGACAACACGGTTCGGGTCCCGCCCTGTGGAGCCGGATAGGTCACTTCCACACCTTCGAACTCGATCGCGTTCCTGCCCGGATTCGCGGCCGAGCCGCCGCCGGCGGAACCTGCTGCATGCCGTGCGGTAGAAATCATGGTCATCTCGTCTGCTCCAGACTTGTCTCTTCCGAGGACAGAATTGGTCATCGGTCAACGGGGGGCTGCCACCGCAGGAACCGGCGCTCCGCGTGACTCATCACCTGGTTGAGTACCACCGCGATCACCGCCAGGAACAGTAAGATCGCGTACACCGCTTCCATTTGGAACGTCGCCGAATATGTGGCGATCAATTGACCCAATCCGTTGCGGGCCGAAATGAGTTCGGAACCGACCACACCGAGCAGGGAGTAGATCAGTCCCAACCTCAGCGCCGCGAAGATCGCGGGCGTCGCGACCGGAATGAGCACCTTCAGAAACATCTGATACTTGTTGGCGCCCAGTACCGTAGACAGCCGCAACCATTCGGCGTCGGTGGAGCGCACCCCGGCGCGCGCTCCGGACATCACGATGAAGAAGACCAGCGTCGAGGCCAACGCAACCTTCGCCGAGGTGTTGATGCCGAGCGCCACGATGAACAACGGCGC
>SEEV01000564.1 GCA_004211695.1 Rhodococcus sp. (in: high G+C Gram-positive bacteria) | reverse complement strand
AGACGGCAGCGGTGTATCCGGCAGGTCCCGAACCAACGATGATGAGTTCATGAACCGTCGATGGAGTGGTCATGCGGGCCTTCCAGTAGTGAGGGGTGCTCAGTCGTATGGATCAACACCAGACTAAAGGGTGTTGTTCCCGGACTGCAGGTGATACCGGTCGCTCCCCTCTCACGGCCGCTGATCAGCGCAGAGTCTCCCGGATGACGCAGCGTGTGCCCGTATAGATGGTGGGCATGCACTTGTTGCAGTGGGTGCAGAGCCCCTCGGGCACGTGCAGGTCGTGGAACTTGTTGACGAGGTCGGGGTCGCGGAGCAGGGCCCGGGCCATCGCGACGAATTCGAATCCTTCACCGAGTGCGTTCTCGATGGTGTCGAGCCGGTTGATGCCGCCGAGGAGGATGAGCGGCATCGACAGTGCCGCACGGAACTGCCGGGCCATCGGGAGGAAGAACGCCTCCTCGAACGGGTAGGTCGGAAAGATCCGCGGCCCGTACACCTTCAGGCCCCAGCCGACCAGTTTGGGCTGTGAGGCAACGAATTCCGCCATCGGCACTTCGCCCCGGAAGAAGTACATTCCGTTGAGCAACGAGCTGCCGCCGGTGAGCTGCAACGCGTCGAGGTGGCCGTCGGCTTCGAGGAACCGGGCGATGCGCAGACTGTCGTCGAGCCACAGTCCCTTCGGGACACCGTCCGCCATATTGAATTTCGCCGTCACGGCCACCGAGTCGCCGACGGCGCGGCGCACCCTCTCGATCACCCGGCGGGGAAAGGCCGCCCGCCGTTCGAGGCTGCCGCCGTACTCGTCCGTGCGTTTGTTGAGGTTCGGGCTCATGAACGAGCTGAGGAGGTAGTTGTGCCCGAGGTGGACCTCGATCGCGTCGAAGCCGGCATCGACGGCGTTGCGTGCGGCGTCTTCGTAGTCGCGGGTGACCTGGTCGAGTTCGTCGCTGGTGGCACCCTTCACCAGGCCCATTGCCGGCGGGCTGAGACGAGTGGACGGTGCGAGCGTCTTGGTGCGGTTGGACAGGGTGTTCGCGACCAGACCGGCATGACCGATCTGGGCCGCGACCAGTCCCCCCTCGGCGTGGACGGCGTCGGTGAGCCGGCGCAGGTCGGTCACGTGTGCGCGGTCGAGCACGAGGGTGTTCGCGTGGACGCGTCCGCCGGGTGCGACGGCGCAGTAGGCGACTGTGGTCAGGGCGGCGCCGCCGCGCGCGACCTCTGCGTGGAAGTCGACGAGCTGGTCCGTGACCCGGCCGCGCGGCATGACACCTTCGAATGTCGCCGCCTTCACGATGCGGTTGCGCAGAGTCAGGGGGCCCAGGCGAGCCGGCTCCCAGATGTCGGGGCGCGGTGCGGGAACGGTCATGGTGGTCTGCCTTCGAGTGGAGTTGGTGGGACGGTGCTCAGCCGAAGGTCGCGGCCAGCGCGGCGCGGGCCGGACGCCAGGTGAGGCCCAGTTCCTCACGGGTTCTGGAATCGTCGGTCGGGGTGGCCGAGGTGAGGAGCCACGCGGCCTCGTAGCTGAGTCCGGCGCTGAGGGGTGTGAGCTTGCCGATCACGTCGGCGACCCGGCCGATGGTGCGAAACGTGCCACCCGACAACGGGATGCGGCGAAGTCGGCGTCCGGAGGACCGTTCGAGGATGTCGATGAGCTGGTTGAACTCGATGAGCTCGCCGCCGCAGACGTATCGCCGGGCGCCGCGGCCGCGTTGCATCGCGGCGGCGTGGACGGCGGCCACGTCCCGCACGTCGATCATCTGCATGCCGCCGTCGAATCGGGGTGCCACGCCGCCGCTGACGAGCGCGCCCCAGCCCTGCTCGGTGACACCTCGCGTGGAGCCGAGCCCGGGACCGACGACACTCGTCGGGTAGGTGATGACCACCGGGGCGCCGGCGTCCTGGAGTGCGCGGGCGATGCGGTCGGCGGCCGCCTTGGTGCGGCCGTACGCGCTGCGCCCCGACGCCGTCGGACTGTCCGGTCCGATGATGGCGTCGGGTGACGGAAACAGGGCGCTGAAGCTCGCCACGTGGATGATCGGGTCGAGTCCGAGGAACGCCGCTCGGGTCAGGATCGCGGCGGTGGCCTGTGTGTTGATCTCCCACATCAACTGTTCGCGACAGTCGTCGGTGCCCACCACCCCGGCGGCGTGGAGCAGGGCGTCGCAGCCGTCGAGGAGGCGTGCCACCACGTCGGGGTCACGGATGTCTCCGACCACCCGCTCGATTCGCGCGGCGCCATCACCGGCCGCGTCGAGCAGGGCGTCGGAAGATTCGGTGGGGAGGACCAGCAACCGCACCGAATGGCCGTCGGCGAGGAGCGCCAGCGTCGTGTGCGCGCCGACGTATCCGGCGCCGCCGGTGACCGCGATCTTCATGTGTCCGTCCTGTTCGAATTACGATGCCACTGGACTCGTAATAGGTACGATATAGCGCGGAAGGCACTTCTGTCCCACAATTCAAACCAATGAATGCAACTGGAACCGGCCGCCCGCGCGACCCGCGGATCGACACCGACGTCCTCGCCGTCACCCGGGCGATGCTCGTGGAATCGGGCTGGGAGCAACTCAGCATGCGGGCCATCGCGACCCGCTCCGGGGTGAGCAGGGCGTCCATCACCCGGCGGTGGCCGTCGAAGGCACACCTGGTGCTCGACGCCATCCTCGGGGCGACACCGGACCTGACGCCGTTCGAGGGCACCGATCGCGAAGGCTGGATCCGCTGGGTGGTGACCGGCAGCGCCGAACTGTTCTCCCGCCCGGAGGTGCGAGCGGCCACGCCGGGGCTGCTGGCCGCGATCCGCGATCACGACGATCTCCGCACCGCGCTCTGGCGGGGATTCAGCGGGCCGAGTACTCAGCTGTTCGGAAGCGAGGAGGGCCCGGGTGAGGCGAGCACCGCGACGGCCGTGCTGGTGCTCGCCGCCGGCGCCGCACTGTTCACGAGCCTGATCGCCGTCGAGGACGACACTCCGGAACTCCGCGCGAAGATCCTGGAACTGCTCATGCCGGTCGCACGTTCGGAGAGCGAAAAACTCTGACCGTCAACCGATATCGGTGACGGCGAGTGTCGCAGGGTCTCCCGCACTGCACTCGCGGCCCACCACCACCGCTGTGATCTGCGGCGGCCGCGGCCCCGCCATCAGGAGCAGGACCCCCGGTTCGCCGTCTAGGCCCAAGTTACGGCGGCTTTCGGCCGAATCCCTGCGGTCTGCCAGGGAGAACTGTGGATTCCGCCCCCGCGTATGTAGCCACTAATACTGCGTGTCGTTACCGGTCATGGACCCGGTGAT
>SEEV01000563.1 GCA_004211695.1 Rhodococcus sp. (in: high G+C Gram-positive bacteria) | reverse complement strand
CCCGCACCGACGCGGTCACCAGTCCGGTCGCGTCCCACAAGGTAGGTGTCGCGCGTACGCGTACTGCGTCGCGAAGCCCCGACCCACCTTGGTCGACTATCTTTTAGTTTGCGATCGGTGCGGTCTCGCCCGTATGTCGGCGCCGGCTGGCCAGGGTGAATCACCGAAAAAGTCGGAACGATAGCAGGATTCACTTTAGGTCCTAGTGGACTCGAGGTGCTCCGGATATTGGAGCGTGGACGCTGGAAGGATCGGCCGAGGTGCGCAGAGCGGCTGACAGTTTCGCCGGCCATCGCCGTTCGCGTGGTTCGGCGATGGGCACGTTGTTCGCTGATGAGGGTGTAACGGTCGGCGACGGTTTCGCGGCCCTTCTCGTGGGGTGACTGCATGCCCGCCGATGATCTGACCGATGGCACTCGGAGCCAACCAACTACTTCTCGACGAAGGCAGGAATCGACGTCCATCATGAGTGTGACACCCGACCACAGGACATCGTCGCCCCTCGCCGGTGCCCGGTCGATCAGTACCCCGGAGATCAAGGCCCGACTCGCCGGATGTGCGGTGACGACAACCCCGACCTTCCTTCGCCCTCGTTGCTGACCCCGCGGGCTGCGAGCGAACTGAGCCCCACCACATCACGAGCCGCACCGGCAGCAACATTCTGCCCACCCGAGAAGGACCTATCCCGTGAACCTCAATGTCGCCCTGCTCTTACTTGTTCTCGCCGGCGGAATCGGTGGCACCGCCGCCGTCCAGGCCGCGTTGCGCCGTGCCGCCGACCGCGGCCGGCGTGCGGCGTTCCACGTCAACGTCTGATCAAACGTTCTCGGAGCCCGGCCCAACGGGGTCAAGAGGACATGCATGTGAACGATCATGCGATGGGGTGGGTCTGGTACGGGCGCTCCCGCGGATCCCGTGCCGGCGCACTTGAAGTGCAAACGTGCCGCCGGGTGCGTGCGGTCCCGGACAGATGCCATGCCGACCTCGTCGATCCATAGCACTGAAAATCTCGCCACGATGGCGAACACCGCCTGCGCGGAGAGTGCCCGCGGTGCCAAAGGGGCCCTGCGCGACGTCGAGGTACACCTCCAGGTTTGATCCCCGGAGACGTCGTCTGTGACAACGATATCGAGGGTGCCAGCGTCCGAAGTTGCGCGGTGGCCAGTCGCCGACGACCGTTTGATCACTACCCCTGCGCCAGTCCGCACGTGGGTCTCCCGGATACAGCTGCGTAGGGGCGCCTCTCGTGTGGCGCCAGGACAGGCTGCAGCTGTGAGTGGCGGTGATGGAGACCAGGACGTTGAGATCGCTCGGGTCCTCCTCTTGTCTGCGGCCCGATCGCTATGGAGGCGAGCACGAGATCACCGGAGTGTTCCCGTCCGAGATGCACCCGACGAGGATCTCGATTGCCGTTGTTCCGATCGCCCTGCCGAACTTGCGTTTGAGAGCTGCCCGCACCGTCGAGGCTGATGCACCCTGGTGCGCGCGGTACACCTGGTCTACGCCCCGCTGGATGTTCGCCGCGACGGTGGGCACCAAATCCGGCGCACACCCGATGTCCATGCGCACCGGAACCTCGACCACATCTACCTCGGCCCAGGTGCATCACCGCACGCTCGCCTTGAGAGTATAAGAGACGCAGGATGACTCATCGAATAGCCTTCGCTTTTTCCGAAGATTGTGGTGCATGTCGTTGTGGCTGGGATCTGTGGGCCGGAGGCTGAATTCAGCAGATCGGGCGCACTCATTCCGGTTCCTTGCTCGGGTCGAGAGCTTCCCGATCGACCAGGCGAGGGTGCATCGCACTGCTCTGAGCGGGTGCCGCGCCGGAGTCCGACCACTGCGACGAACACTTCACATCGATCGGCACCGCGCCGCCAAGGAATGCAACCGATCGATCGGTAGGGGCGCCAGCTATTGCCGCGGCCTGAGGGTTCATCGGATTTACTCCTGCACAACCAGAGTCATCCGCACCTTCGCCGAAGTGAACCGCTCGTAGACGCCAGGCGTGTCGGTGTCGTGCCACTCGGCTACGCCCGACGTGCGCGGTCCGCGACACAAGACCGAGCGCCCCATCAACGGTCTCACCCACGAGACCTGCCTTCGCCTAGGTAAGGCCTAGGTAAGGCCTAGGTAAAGGCCTGTGTTCTCCGGATGTCCGTTCCTGGAGACTGGAGTGACAGACCCAGACCAGGCGGCGTCAACAGTGTGACGCGAGACCTCGCCCCCGCGCCGACCTCACCTGTCCCGCTGTACGGGCCGATGTAGCGAAAGGACCCTCATGCCGACCGACACCTCCGCAGTACCCGGACGAGGACATTCGCCGCAGCCTGCGGACGCGCAGTTGCTGTCCGCCGCGGCGGCGGTCCTGGCCGAGCAACGCGCCTGTAGCGATGACGCCGGCTTCGATGCTCTCCTCGATGTGGCCCGCCGGAACCATGTCAGTGTCACCACCGCAGCTGTCCGTGTCCTGTCGCGGCCGTCTGCGGATCGCGGTGGCGGTGAGAAGCAGCATCCCGGTGCCACAGCGTTGCCGGGCCGCGACGCCGACGGTGTCAATGGATAGGAATCCGCCATTGCCGATCTCGAGGGAGCCGTTCCCGGCGGCGGACACCGTTGCTTCCGGTGAATGGCTGGCGTGCCGCGGCGCCGAACTGTCGGTGTTCCTTCTCCCCCGACGGTGAACGGCGCGGCGCTCGGGATCGGCGTGAAGCGCGGGCCCGGCAGATTTGTCAGGCTTGCCCCGGGCTGGTGCGGTGTCGCGATCACGCGCTGACCGCGGGTGAATCTGCGGCGTGTGGGGTGGCATGACCGAGTCGGACCGACGAAAGCACACCAACCGTTCCCGCCGAGGTGAGCGTCGACCGCTCGGGTCTTTCCCTGAGCGAGACCTGTTGGTGCTGCATCGGGAGTACGCGGGGCCGCATTCACCGGTTCGTTAGACCGTGCGTACACCGGTGGGGCGTCGAGGGGTCGCCTCACCGCCGGGTGACACCCACGCCGACTTGGACCGGGGCGGATTTGCGCCGTCGGACGAGTTCGGCGAGGCAAGGAAGCACGGGGGCATGCGCTTCACGTACTCTCGACAGAGGCGAACGGGTACCGTAGTTTGCACCTGATCGTGCGGATTCCGTTGTCCCGTCGAGTGCAGACGTGTTCGTCGAAATACAGATCCGCAGACCCTTGCGATGAGTTTCTGGGCGAGCTTCGTGCACAGATTTTTTGCGAGCGAAGACCGCGACACACCGTCCCGGTTGACCAGAACTCCACCCGGCAGTCTCCACCACGCGGTACCACCGCGC
>SEEV01000562.1 GCA_004211695.1 Rhodococcus sp. (in: high G+C Gram-positive bacteria) | reverse complement strand
GCGGTGCAACTCGCCAAACGCCGCGGCGCCACGGTGATCGCCGTCTGCTCGCCCGACAAGGCGGCAGAGGTCAAGGCGCAGGGCGCCGATCAGACCATCGAGCGGGGAGTCGATCTGATCGGAGCGCTCGGTGCCGGATCGGTGGATGTGGTGATCGATCTCGTCGTCGGACCGCAGTGGCCCCAACTGCTCGACGTGCTGCGCACGGGCGGGCGTTACGCCATCGCCGGTGCCATCGGTGGGCCGATCTCCGAGATCGACCTGCGCACGGTCTACCTCAGGGACCTCACGCTGTGCGGATGCACCTTCCAGGACGACGCGGTGTTCGAGAACCTCATCGGATACATCGAGCGGGATGAAATCCGTCCGGTCGTCTCGGCCACCTATCCGTTGTCCGACATCGTTCGCGCGCAAGAAGATTTCCTTGCCAAGAAGCACACCGGCAAGCTGGTGCTGGTTCCACCGACCCCGGCTGCTCCACCCGCTACCAGTACAGAACTGCATTCACGGACGGGCGCCGGTAAATCCACCGAATGGAGTACAACAGAATGACCTCGAACTCACAGTCGCCTTCGCTCGGAGCATGGCTTACACTCGACTCCGTGTTCGCTGCCGAACTCATGGTGCGAACAGGATTCGATTGGGCCGTAATCGATTTGCAGCACGGCGCAATAGGAACAGACTCTGTCGTGCCCCTGCTCTCTGCCGTGCAGGGCGCTGGCGTCGAGGCCTGGGTACGGACGCAGGCGACGAACTACGCACAAGCGAACTGGGCACTCGACATGGGCGCCGACGTCGTTGTCGTGCCGCAGATCAGCTCGGCCGCCCAGGCCCGCGAGGCGGTGGCTTTCTGCCGCTACGCCCCCGAGGGGCACCGCTCGTGGGGACCGGTTCGGGCAGCACTGCGCCCGGCCTCGGCACCCCCTCAACGGGTCTACCTGATGATCGAGGACACGAATGGCCTGGTCGAAGCCGACGACATCTGCGCAACGCCCGGACTCGACGGGATCCTCATCGGTACCGCAGATCTCACGTTGTCCCTGGCCGGCTCCGCCTCGGATGTGCTGGGCGGAGCCACTTTCGATGCCGTTCGCGCCATCGTGGAGGCATGCACCCGCCACGGCCTGGACGTCGCCGCCTACGGGGGAAGTCAGGAGATGACGACGGCCTGCGCCGAAAACGGGATCCGGACGGTCGCTCTCGCCGCCGACTACGAAGTGCTTCATGAAGGAGCGCAAGCGGCCTTGGCTCTGGCGCGCGCATCGTATGCCGCACAAGGTGCCCGGCTCTGACAACTGTTGCCTTACAAATTCTTGTGTGGAGCGAGGCCCGTGTCGGGGTGAGTGGCAACACCCACCCCGACACGGGCCCGCTGCTACCTCAAGCGCTCCACACGGCGACCGGGTCGCCGAGCACGGCCTCGTCGACCTCGATACCGAGGCCGGGGGCGGTAGGGGGCAGGATGCCACCGTCCTCGGTCAGCACGTCGAACCTCGCCGTCTGCAGCGTGACCATGTCCTCGCAATTGAGGACGCACCGCAGCGTGCGCGGCGGGACGGTGGCACCGAGCTGCACTATCGCCGCGAACGCGATGGACGAGCCGACGGTGTCCTGCACACTGACGGTCATCCCCGCGGAACGGCAGATGTCGCGGTGGCGACGGCCCCGCGTCAATCCGCCGGCCTTGGAGATCTTCAGTCCGATTCCGTCGGCGACGTCGTGTGCCGAGGCGAAGGCGATGTCCTCGTCCTGCTGCGCGAGTTCGTCGATGATGATCGGGTACGGGCAGCGCTGGCGCAGTGAGATCGTCTCCCGCCACGTGGCGCACGGGGCCTCGAGCACGAAGTCCAGGTTCGGCGGCAGCATCCGCAGCATCCGCAGCGCGGTCTCCGGCAGCATCCCACCGTTCGCGTCGACCAGGAAGAACTCACCGGGTTGCTTGTCGGCCAGGGATGCGGCGATCCGCTCCGCATCGAGCGCGGGTCCACCCTCGGTGTCGAGTGCACCGATCTTGATGGAGTGACCGCGGTATCCCTTTGCACGGTGGTCGGCAACCCGGCGGCGCATCTCCTCTGGTTCGCCGGCGTAGATCGACGAGATCATCGGCATCGGAACACCGGTCGAGCCGCCGAGGAGTTCGGCGACCGGAAGTCCGACGGACCTGCCGAAGAGGTCCCAGCACGCCACGTCGAGGGCGGTCTTGGCGTGGTTATGGCCGACGAGTGCCTCGTCCATGGCGTCGTTGATCCGGTCGACCTGGCGCGGGTCCCGGCCGAGGAGATGGGGCGCAATCTCCGCGATCCCGGCGCGGGTGCCGAGCGCATGGGAGGCGATGTAGGTGGAGCCGAACGGTGTGCTCTCGCCCCACCCTTGTCGACCGTCATCGGTGGTGATGCGGACGATGGAGGCATCGAAGGAGGTGTACGAACGGCCGCCCGAGAGCAGGTAGACACCGCCCGAGTACGGCAAGTCCACCTGGAAGAGTTCGATCTGCGAGATCTTCACCTGTTCTCCTTGTTCGTTGTTGATCGGTTCTCGTACGTTGTGGTTCAGCCGAGGTTTCGCTGAGTTTGCGGCTCATCGTTTCCGGCGCAGCACCTATCCGGCTGAATGCGGTTGCGAAACCGGTACCGAGACCGCAGATCTCGGTCGGGAAGATCGCCTGGACAGTGAGACGCGTTGGCACGGGGTTGTCACGGCATTCGTGACGGGTTGCACCGGTAGACGAGACCGAGGCTTGGCTCGATGCAACCGGGGAGAAGGAGCAAGACGAGAAGCGCACCGCGTGTTCATATTCCGAACGCAGTGGTTGAAAGTGTGGCAGAGGCCTCACTGGTCGTCAAGGCGGTTCGGGGTCACGCCTACGCCGGCCGCGGTGACCGACGTCGGGCTCGCTCTGGACCGCACACGTCGGCCCGGGCGGCTGGAGCGCGAGATATCTGAACCCTTCAGTTCAAGAATGGGTTCGAGCGCAGGATTCCACACTCGGCTGGTCGCCGACCGGTGGGGGCACCCGCCCGGCCGCATACCGCTTGCGCGCTCGACCGGCGACCCTCACGCCCTTGACAGGGTGTGACCTAGGACGCAATACTGTTGTTAGTTTGAACACGACGTCCACTTTATGAACGTAATCGAGACCCCGTCCTTGACCTGACCGGCGACCGCGCCAGCGTATGAGCCCGAAGAGGAGCCACCATGCTTACTTCCACCATCGACCAGGCGCATTACCGCAACGTGATGGGGAACCTGCCCACCGGTGTGGTCGCGCTGTCCGGCATCACCGCCGACGCCGAGTACCCGTGCG
>SEEV01000561.1 GCA_004211695.1 Rhodococcus sp. (in: high G+C Gram-positive bacteria) | reverse complement strand
GTCGCGGGTCCAGGCGCGGACTTTGGGGATGGAATAGGCGCGTCGTTAGTCCGCGGGACCGCTGCACCGTCGCGGCGATCTGAGATGCCACGTTCTCCGATCTGCGGGGGCGCGCCGGCCAGGTTGTCGAGATCGGCTGTTACGCCGGAGGACGATCACCTGTTCGAGGGTCGCCGGCGCAGGGTAACTGGCCGTACCGACACGTTGCAGAGCAAAAACGCGCTGACGACGCAGTTTCGGGGGGATAACTGCGTATAACTGAAATTGTCGTCGTCGAGTGCGCGCAAACCATGAGTGACACGGGGCGGCGCAGAAACAGCGGTAAGGAGAGCCTGCTGTTGGTTCCACACGTTTCGGTGTCGGTTTCCAGATTTCGTGTCGGTGGCGTGTCGGTTGTCCAAGTTTCGTGTCGGTAGGAAGCCCTAACAAGACACGTTTCCACAGGTCACGAGATGGCTGACCGATCTGCTATTGCCCAGGCGCCGAGGAATCCGACGAAATTCCGGGATGCCCGTTCCGACTAAATGGGTGGAAAGCAGGTCGCCGACATGAACGACTGACACCGGACGTTGGAACCTACAGCTCCTTCCCGGGCTACCGCCGTGTCCTGGAGTGGGCAGCAGTCGGCGCAGGCACACTCCCAGACCGTCGACGCGGCCTGGGCGCCGGTCACCGATGCCCTCGGCGCACTGGCAAGCTTGGCGACGACGGCACCGTCTACCGGATCGTGCTGCTGACCCGACTGCCCCGCACCGACCTGACCGTGGTCTCGCGGTGTCCCGATCAAACCAGGTCTGTAACTTCTGTGGCTGCCGCGTGCCGCACACGAGCGTGGTCGTAGATGTCCGCGTTCGTGCGGATTGCGGTCTCCTCGTGGGCGGTAAGAGTGCGGCGGACTTTTCCGGGTATGCCGGCGACAAGCGATCCGGGTGGGATGTCCGCACCTTCGGGGATCAGGGCATTGGCTGCGATCAAGCTTCCGGCCCCCACGCGTGCCCCGTTCATAACGGTGGCGCCCATTCCGACCAGAACGTCATTTCCGACTGTGCAGCCGTGCAGGATCGCGTTGTGGCCCACGGATACCCCTGTACCGATGACAAGCGGAAATCCAGGATCGGCGTGAAGAACGCAACCGTCTTGGATGTTTGTCCGCTCCCCGATCTCGATGCTTTCCGCATCGCCGCGGACCACTGCGCCATACCAGATGCTTACTTGTGGTCTGATGCGCACAGTCCCGACGACGGTGGCATTCGGTGCGATCCACACATCTTTCGCGATGTTTTGATCGCCTGCGGTCAGAGAAATTCTCACGGTGTTGTCCTTACTGGCTCGAGCCGGTGTCTGTCGGTGGGCCGGCGGGCTGTGGTGAAGTCGTCCTCACCGATCCGGTGAACGTGGACGAGATTGGTGGAACCGACGGTATGGGGCGGTGATCCGGCGACGATGACGACGAGGTCGCCTGGTTGGTACCGATCCAAGGCGAGGAGTGCGCGGTCGACTTGGCGGACCATTTCGTCGGTGGAGTCGACTGGGTCGACGACGAAGGTTTCGGTGCCCCATGTCAGCGCCAACTGATTGCGGACCCGCGGCGTAGGAGTAAACGCCAGCAACGGTAGGTGTGTGTGGAGGCGGGCCAGCCGCCGAACGGTGTCGCCGGACTGTGTGAATGCGACGAGCGCTTTCGCGTGCAATCGTTCGCCGATGTCTCGGGCGGCGAAGGAGATCACTCCGCCGTGGGTTCGGGGGACGTGGGTCAGGGGTGGGACGTGGGTGGACTGCCGTTCGACGGCATCGAGTATCCGGGCCATCGTGCGGACCGTCTCGATCGCATGTCTGCCCACTGAGGTTTCTCCGGAGAGCATCACCGCGTCAGCACCGTCGAGCACGGCGTTCGCGACATCCGAGGCTTCCGCTCGGGTCGGTCGGGCATTGTCGATCATCGATTCGAGCATCTGCGTGGCGACGATGACCGGTCGGGCATTCTCCCGAGCGATCTGCACGGCACGCTTTTGCACGAGCGGTACTTGTTCGAGGGGAAGTTCGACCCCGAGATCTCCTCGGGCGACCATAATCGCGTCGAATGCGATCACAATCTCTTCGAGAGCGTCTACGGCTTCCGGCTTTTCGATCTTCGCGATGACCGGAACCCGGCGTCCGACGCGGTCCATCACCTCGTGGACCCGGTCGATGTCGGCGGGCGATCGCACGAACGAGAGTGCGATCATGTCCACCCCCAATCGAAGTGCGAACTCGAGGTCGTCGATGTCCTTGTCCGACAGGGCGGGGACTGACACGTTCATCCCGGGCAAGGACACGCCCTTGTTGTTCGAGACCGGGCCGCCCTCGACGACTCGGCACACCACGTCATTGCGGTCGACGGCGGTGACGGTCAGCGACACTTTGCCGTCATCGACGAGGAGTCGATCTCCGGGGCGTGCGTCTTGGGCGAGTTGCGTGTAGGTCGTCGATACCCGGTCACGGGAGCCCACGCACTCTTCGACGGTGATACGGACCTCTTCGCCCGGCGCCCATATTGTCGCGCCGTCGGCGAAGCGGCCGAGCCGAATCTTCGGACCCTGCAGGTCCGCGAGAATCCCTACTGCCTTGCCGGAGTCCCCGGATGCCGACCGCACTCGACGGTAGTTCGCCTCGTGATCGGAGTGGTCCCCGTGACTGAAATTGAGGCGGGCGACATCCATCCCGCTGTCGACGAGCTCTCGGATGCGGTCATCGGTTGCGGTCGCGGGCCCGAGTGTGCAGACAATCTTCGCGCGGCGAAGGGCTGTCGAGGCCGGCGCATCAAGGTCGGTCGCGGAGTTCTCTTTCGCGATGGTCGGGTCGAGGGTGGTGTCCATTGGGCTCCTTGTAAATCGCACTGCATCCAGCCACGTTGTCGAGTCAGCGGTGCGCGTGGACCGAGAGGTAGTCACGGGCAATGCCTGAACCGATCTGTTCGAGGAGGCTTTCCGCGTTGGCCATGCTGTTGCGTTCATCGGGTTCGAGATCGGTGAGGGTGTAGACGGCGCCGAGGCCTACCGCGTGCGCGTCGTCGGCGGTCACGAGGGAGCGACCTGCCACGGCAACGGTGGGTACCCCGACCCGCCGAGCGGCCCGAGCGACGCCGACTGGCCCCTTACCCCGCAGACTCTGCTCGTCGAGGGAGCCCTCACCGACGACGACCAGTGCCGCGGCTTGCACGACGTCCGAGAAGGAGGTGAGTTCGAGGAGTAGTTCGATGCCCGAGGTCAGCCGCGCCCCGAGTACCGCGGCCATTCCGAAGGCCAAACCGCCCGCCGCACCGACACCGGG
>SEEV01000560.1 GCA_004211695.1 Rhodococcus sp. (in: high G+C Gram-positive bacteria) | reverse complement strand
GACGCACCCTTGACGCCCCAGCGCATTCCGGTGCTGTAGAACTCGGTCTGGCTCATCGACTCGGCGCCGCCCGCGATCACCAGATCGCTCATCCCGGTCTGCACCTGCATGGCCGCGTAAATGACCGCCTGCAACCCGGAGCCGCAGCGGCGGTCGAGTTGGATCCCGGGCACGGTGACGTCGAGGCCGGCGTCGAGCGCAGCGATCCGGCCGATGGCCGCCGCCTCGCCGTTGGCGTAGCCCTGACCGAAGATGACGTCGTCGATGTCGTCGGACGTGATCGACGTCCGTTTGATCAGGCCCTTCAACACCGTCGACGCGAGGGTGGTGACGGGGACGTCGCGGTACATGCCGCCGAATCCGCCGACGGGGGTGCGGACGGGTTCACAGATCACTGCGTCATACATGGGTCAGAGTGCTTTCTTGGCTTCGCGGACGAGGCCTCCGCCGATGATCAGACGCTGGATCTCGCTGGTGCCCTCGTACAGGCGCAGGAGTCGGACCTCGCGGTAGATCCGTTCCACCGGAACATCTCTCATGTATCCGGTGCCGCCGTGCACCTGCACCGCGAGGTCGGCAACCTTGCCGGCCATCTCCGTGCAGTACAGCTTTGCCACGGACGGGGCGATCCGACGATCCTCACCGCTGACGTACTTCTGCGCCGCGTCCCGCACCAGCGCGCGGCCCGCGGACACGCCCACCTGCTGGTCGGCGAGCATGGCCTGCACCAGTTGGAAGTCACCGATCGGGTTGCCGCCCTGCTTCGTGACCGCGGCGTAGGCGACGGACTCGTCGAGTGCGCGCTGGGCGCTGCCGACCGCAAGTGCGGCGATGTGGACGCGCCCACGGGCGAGCGACGTCATGGCGGCGCGGTAGCCGGCCTCCTCACTGCCGCCGACCAGGGCCGCTTCGGGGACGACGACGTCGTCGAACGCGACCTCCGCCGTCCAGGCGCCTTCCTGGCCCATCTTCTTGTCCTTGGGCCCGACCACGACACCGGCGGTGTCGGCGGGGACGAGGAAGACCGCGATGCCGGTGCCGGTCTCGTCGGCGGGGCGGGTGCGTGCGAAGACCACGAACAGATCGGCCAACGGCGCGTTGGTGATGAACCGCTTGGTGCCGTTGATCGTCCAATTACCGTCCTTCAGGACGGCGCGGGTGGTCAGGCCCGCCGGGTTCGAGCCGGCCTCCGGCTCGGTCAGCGCGAACGACGCGACCACTTCACCGGACGCGATGCGCTCGAGCCATTCCGACTTCTGCTCGTCCGTACCGAAGTTCACCAGCACCTGGCCGGCGATCCCGTTGTTGGTGCCGAACATCGACCGCAGCGCGAGGCTCGTGTACCCGAACTCCATCGCCAGTTCCACGTCCTGCGTGAGGTCGAGTCCGAGCCCGCCCCACTGCTGTGGGATGGCGTACCCGAACAGACCCATCTCGGCCGCCTTGCGGCGAATGTCGTCCGGAATCAGATCCTTTTCCGCGATTTCGTTTTCCCTGGGAATTACTTCCTTCTGAATAAAGATTCTCGTCTGCGCGAGAATGTCCTTGAAGTCTTCGTCACTCACTTCACGTTCAGCCATGAAGGTGAATATCCAGCAACCCGGCCGCGCTGTCAAGCGAGCGGTGCAACCCAGAACTCGCAGCACAGACGGCATTTTATGACCCATAGGAAGAGGGCAACTGTCGGTTTCCCTCAGCGTCTTTGACCACGGCGGTCCGAGGCACTTCAATAGGTGCCAGTGTCCGGAGGAATTGTGCGGGCATATTCGCGAACAATGAAATTTCCCGGCGAGATGGAACTCGGTATTCGACATGGTTGGCAGACCCGAGGACGCGCTTCTCTACAAGGGCTACACCGTCGATCCCCACGAACTCGAACAGCTGATGCTGTCACGGCGCGGGGTTCTCGACGTCGTGGTGGTCGGCCGCTCCGTTCCCGGGGTCGGCGAGATGCCGGTCGCTTTCGTGGTGGCAGACACGGCAGCGCAGGTCGACGCCGAGGACTTGATCGAATTCGTGGCGGCCACGGTGCCGCCGTACAAGAAGGTGCGCGAAGTGGTCTTCGTCGACGAGTTGCCACTGTCCCCGCGGGGCGCGGTCCTGCGGTCCGCTTTGCGCGACCGTCTGAACGACGCGCACCCCGAGCAGAGTACGGAGAAATGATGGACATGGGACAGGTGGAACGATGACACGACTGGCGCAGACCGCCGGACTCACGGACACGCAGAGCGAGATCGTCTCGGCGGTACGAGAGTTCGTGGACAAGGCCGTCATTCCGCAGGCGCAGGAGCTCGAACATTCCGACACCTACCCGACGGCCATCGTCGAGCAGATGAAGGAGATGGGCCTGTTCGGGCTCACGATCCCCGAGGAGTTCGGCGGAATCGGGGAATCCCTCCTCACCTACGCGCTGTGCGTCGAGGAGCTCGCGCGGGGCTGGATGAGTGTGTCCGGGGTGATCAACACCCATTTCATCGTGGCGCACATGATCGCGCATCACGGCACGCCCGAGCAGAAAGCGCACTACCTGCCGCGTATGGCAACGGGTGAAGTGCGCGGCGCGTTCTCGATGTCCGAGCCCGGGCTGGGATCCGACGTCGCGGCCATCCGGACCAAGGCCGCCCGGGCCGAGGACGGCAACTACGTGATCGACGGCCAGAAGATGTGGCTCACCAACGGTGGGTCGTCGACGTTGGTGGCCGTGCTGGTCCGCACCGAGGAGGGTGCGGCGAAACCCCACGACAACCTCACCGCGTTCCTCATCGAGAAGCCCGCCGGATTCGGCGAGGTGCTTCCCGGGCTCACGATCCCCGGGAAGATCGAGAAGATGGGCTACAAGGGCATCGACACCACCGAAATGGTGTTCAGCGGCTACCAGGCCGCGGCAGACACGATCCTCGGCGGCGCCCCGGGCCGCGGTTTCCGGCAGATGATGGACGGCGTCGAGGTGGGCCGCGTCAACGTCGCAGCGCGAGCCTGCGGGATCGCGCAGCGCGCGTTCGAACTCGGCGTGAAGTATGCGAAGGCGCGGGAGACGTTCGGCTCGCCGATCGCCGAACACCAGGCGATCGCGTTCCGGATCGCGGAGATGGCGACCAAGGTCGAGGCGGCACACCTGATGATGGTGAATGCGGCGCGGCTCAAGGACTCCGGGGAGCGCAACGACGTCGCGGCCGGGATGGCCAAGTACCTGGCGAGCGAGTTCTGCTCGGAGGTGACGCAGGACAGCTTCCGGATCCACGGCGGCTACGGCTATTCCAAGGAATACGAGATCGAACGCCTCATGCGGGAGGCACCGTTCCTCCTCATCGG
>SEEV01000559.1 GCA_004211695.1 Rhodococcus sp. (in: high G+C Gram-positive bacteria) | reverse complement strand
GTCCTGCCCGAGGCCAGGACAGCCTGGTAGCGCGCCAGGGTGTGGACGGTGCTCGTCAGGGTGAGCATCCAGCGCTCATCGAGGACCTCGTCGGGAAGGTCGGAAAGTAGCCGGCCGAGCAGGCTTCGCAGGGTAGTGACCGTGGTGGACGGAATGGCGCTTGCGGTGTTCAGGCCCAGGCCGGTGTACCCGCCGTGCTCGATGATGTAACGGGACATGAAGGCCAGGTAGTGGTTACCCGCTTCCAGGTGGCCCGCAAGTGGGAGAACGAACACTCGGACCAGATCGGAGACCCGCGGCTCCCCGCGCACCACCAGGTCCGTGAACATCTCGACTCGGCGTTCTTCGCCGATCGCAGCCCGATAGGCGACGATCTCTCCGACCAGGTTTTCCTTGTCGCCGAAGTGGTACTGCACGACGGCATGGTTCTTTTGTCCGGCTGCTGCGCCGATGTCACGAAGCGGGACAGCCGCGATACCCCGCTCGGCGAACAGCTTTTCGGCGGTGGTGAGAAGGAGTTGGCGAGTCGCGTCGCCTCGCGCGTTGACTCGCTCCTTACCGGCCGCCTTACTGCTCGGGGCGTCGGTCGAAGCCTTTTTGTCAGCTGGTGCTACAGGCATGTGTCTCCGGGCCGCACCATCCTGGCGACGGTGCCGTCCCGCCCCCTCTCGTCTGATCATCCGTGAGCGCGGATACGCGGTTGTGCGGTTACACGCAGGCCTGATTGCGAGTATCTGGACCGAATCCGCAGCCGTTCTCAGCCCGCGGATCCCCACCCGCACCCGACATTACCTTGCTCCGACGTCATTATTGCTAACGTGACTTAATTAACCGTCCGGTTGACGCTCCTGGGAAGGCTCCACCCCACCCCGACCTGGCCGCTGCCGCAGCCAGGACGGCGACGTCCGTGGCTGGTGGGTCACCGCTGATTCCTCGCCGCCTCGGCAACCGACATGATTCAGCGATGATACTTAACTAATGAGCCGGGCGGTGCAGGGTGACGACCACCAAGGGTGGGTCCGGTATCGGGAGTGCGATCTGTCGGCGTTCGGGTCGCGAGGTACGCGGTTGCCGTTCTGGACGTCAACGGTGACGGTGCCGACCTGTTCGCCGAAGAACTCGAGGCTGCCGGCGGGCGCGCGCGTTGGCCCAGCGGGTCGATGTGAGTGAGCGAGCATAGGTGGACCGGGTCGGCGGGCGCACCACCCGGCATCGGGGACGGAGACCGTGTTCCCCATTGCAACGGCCGCGACCGCCGTCCCGCCGTCCGCCCCGGCCACATATGCGCGTTGTCCAGTGCCCGCCGGTAACGGGCCTCGCAGTCGATAGGCAGCGATATCCTGGGGACACCCCAGGCGAGAGGTGAGTGCGGTGCTGCACCTCCCCTGAGGTCGCGAACGGATGAGTTGGTCAGCTGATGAACGAAGATGATCCGCTCGACACGCAGCGGTATGTGGTTCCCGCGGTGGTCGCGGAACTCGAAGCGGCCGGGTTCGACGACGCGGAGGAGATCGGGCGCGGTGGCTTCGGTGTGGTGTACCGCTGCACTCAGCCCGACCTGGACCGCACGGTGGCGGTGAAAGTGCTCACCACCGATCTCGGTGAGGAGGATCGGGCTCGGTTCTTCCGGGAGCAGCGCGCGATGGGCCGACTGAGCGGGCACCCGAACATCGTCAACGTCCTGCAGGTCGGGGCAACGGAACGTAGTAACCCCTACCTTGTGATGCAGTACCACCCACATGGTTCGCTGGAGACGCGGATCCGCCGGCACGGTCCCCTCGCGTTGGCGGACGTACTGCGGCTCGGGGTGAAGGTGGCCGGGGCCATGGAGACCGCCCACCGGCTCGGCATCCTCCACCGCGATGTGAAACCCGCGAACATACTGATCACCGACTACGGTGAGCCGGCACTGGCCGATTTCGGGATCGCCCATATCGACGGCGGCTTCGAGACCGGTACCGGCATCGTGACCGGTTCGCCGGCGTACACTGCTCCGGAGGTCCTGAAGGGGGATCCGGCGAGCCCAGCCTCGGACATCTATGGCCTCGGCGCTACTCTGTTCAGCGCTCTGACCGGACACGCGGCGTTCGAGCGCCGCGGCGGTGAGCAGGTGGTGGCCCAGTTCTTGCGGATCACGACGCAGCCGGTGCCGGACCTGCGTGAGCGCGGCGCCCCGGACGACGTGGCCGCGGTGATCGAACGAGCGATGTCGGCGAGTCCGCAGGACCGGCCGTCCGCCACGCAACTGGGTGACGAACTGCGCGAAGTGCAGCTCCGGCACGGCTTCTCGATCGACGAAATGGCGCTGCACGCCGAGCCCGGCGCGCCAAGGAGAGAGGCTCCCGCCCACTCGGTTGTCGACCCCGTCGAGGGAGCCGAACTCGTGCAGTACTCGTCGGCTGCGCACGCCGTTCGGGGGGCGAAGGGGAACCTACCGCTGGAGTTGACGAGTTTCGTCGGTCGCCGTACCGAAGCCAGTGACGTCAAGCAGATGCTGTCGACCTCACATCTCGTGACGTTGACGGGCCTCGGGGGAGTTGGCAAGACGCGCCTGGCGCGGAGGGTGGGCGAGAGCGTGCAACGCGCATACGGCGACGGGGTATGGCTGGTGGAGTTGGGTGAACTGTCCGACGAGTCGCTGCTGACCGGTGTGGTGGCTGCCGCGCTGGGGCTGCCCGATCACCCGGCACGACCGTTGCGTGAAGTGCTGGTCGAATTCCTGGCGACGCGGGAGCTGCTGCTGCTTCTCGACAACTGTGAGCAAGTCGTGAACGCGGTGGCGGAACTGGTGGAGACGCTGCTGCAGACCAGCCCGGGTCTGCGGATTCTTGCGACCAGCCGCGAACCCCTCGGGATCGGCGGGGAGGCCACATTACGGGTGCCGCCGCTGACCGTGCCGGATCCGGATCGGGAGCCGACGCTACGGGGCCTGCCTCGATACGACGCGATCTCGTTGTTCGCCGACCGGGCCGCCGCCGCGGTCCCGACGTTCGAATTGACCGAGGACAACAAGGCCACTGTGGCGCGGATCTGTCACCGGCTGGACGGATTGCCGTTGCCGATCGAGTTGGCGGCGGCCCGGTTGCGGGTGATGTCGCCGGAACAGATCCTGCAGCGGCTCACGGATCGGTACGCGTTGTTGACCCGCGGCAGTCGGGGGGCGCCCGCGCGGCAGCAGACGTTGCGGTTGTGTGTCGACTGGAGCTTCGAGCTGTGCACTCGACAGGAACAACAGGCGTGGGGGCGGTTGTCGGTGTTCGCAGGCAGCTTCGAACTCGATGCAGCCGAGCAGGTGTGCGGCGTTGGTCTTGCTTCTGCGGAGTTGCTCGACGTTGTGGCGTCGCTGGTGGACAAGTCGATTCTGATCCGGGAAGAGTCCGGTGCGGCGGTACGGTTCCGGCTGCTCGAAACGCTGCGTGAGTACGGCCAGGAGAAGCTGCAGCAGAGTGGCGAGAATCTGGAACTGCGTCGGCGGCATCGTGATTGGTGTGAGCGTCTGGCGCTGGCCGCGAAGGCCGAGTGGATCAGTTCCCGGCAACAGGAGTGGATCGCCAGGCTCCGGCGCGAGCAGCCGAATCTGCGGGACGCACTGAAATTCTGTGTTTCCGACAACCCCGACACAGGTCTGCGGATCGCCGCTGCCCTGTTTCCGTTCTGGAACTCTCGGGCCATGTTCAGTGAGGGACGGCACTGGCTCGACCGCCTCCTGGCCCACCAGTCGACCGAACCGACGGTCGAACGGGCCAGAGCGCTGTGCACCGGCAGCGTACTGGCCGGGGTGCAGGGAGACCTCGTGGCGGGGGCCGCACTACTGGATGAGGCGCGCACTCTCGCCGAACAGACGGTCGACCCGATGATGCACGCCCTCATCGGCCGCGCCGAAGGCAGCCTGGCGCTGTACAGCGGCGATCTGCCCCGGGCGTGTGCTCGTTTCGAGAGTGTCCTCGCGTCGTTCGACAGGGAAGATGAAGCTGCACGCATCGGCATTCTGCAAATGCTGGGGAGGGCCTACGGACAGCTCGGCCAGATGCAGCGGGAGATCGAGTGCTATGAGCAGATACTGACGGTCACCGAGGCACGCGGCGAAGTGGTCTATCGGTCGTACGCACTGACGACCATGGGCGTTGCCGTCTGGCGGCAGGGCGATCGAGGTCGGGCGGCGCTGCTGCTCGAACAGTCCTTGCAACTGACCCGCAAGGGAAGCGGTTTACTCACTGCCGCCTACTGTCTCGAGGCACTGGCCTGGACCCTCGGCACCGAACAGGACGCGAAGCGCGCCGTCGTGCTGATGGGCGCGGCCGAGCAGCTGGCGCGGTCGATAGACATCTTCACGGTGTTGTTTCCCGAACTGCAGGTGTACCACGAGAAATGCGAGCGGACAGCACGTAGCGCGCTCGGTGGGCGAGCTTTCGAGGCGGCCTTCATGGAGGGCCGGAGCTTGGATCTCGACGCCGCTATCGCCTACGCCCTCGGCGAACGCGCCCCGAACCGGCCGCCGCCTACAGCCGGGACGTCGGTGCGACTGACCAAACGAGAGCATCAGGTCGCTGCACTGATCGCCGAGGGCCTGACCAACAGGGCCATCGCCGCCCGCCTGGTGATCTCGCCGCGCACCGC
>SEEV01000558.1 GCA_004211695.1 Rhodococcus sp. (in: high G+C Gram-positive bacteria) | reverse complement strand
GAGTCGTTCTTCCAAGGACTCAAGAGGGAGTGGCTGCACGGACGGAGTTGGACGTCGAAGTCGCAGGCACGGCTGGAGCTGTTCGAGTGGCTCTCGTACTTCAATCGACGTCGCCGTCATTCCGCCCTCGGATACCTCACCCCGGTGGAGTTCGAACAACGGCTGATCGCGTCGTCTACGCATCAGTTGCCGCATGAAATCGGGTGTCCACCTTCAAGGGGCAACCTCAGTGGTGCGCGTGGCGTCCAGCTGTGCAGGGGGAGGCGAGGCCCGCGGCCGTAGCCATCTTGCTCACCGACGTACCACCGTGCGGAGCGTAGGTGGAGCTGATTGTCGGCGAGTTGCCCGGTCACCGTGCACGGACCCTGGATTAGCCCTCCCGGATCACCATCTCGACGGTGCCCTCACCGCCGTCGGCGATTGGGTTTGACTATTCCGGGCCGTAGCGTGATCGTGCCGATGCGGTCGACGTCGCCTACCGTCATCTTCTTGTGGAAACCGATGCGTCGAAGAGGAAATCGTCACGAGTGCCACGATCGCGTGAGCGGTGAACAAATTGCGATAAGTTCGGTCGCAGTGGGCGATGTCGGTACTGCTGGCTAACCCCGTTCGCCTGCCCACATTCGGACCGCACCCACTTCGGCGAAGGACAGCCCACCATGACTCAGCCTCAGCACCCGTACGGCGACCAACCTCAGCAGCCGTGTAGTGCGCAGCAGCCGTAGGGCCAGCAGCCATTGGCGCATCCAGGTCAGAACTGCGGGCCGGGATCGGCGATGCAACAGCCGGAGGCGTACGGCTACCACTCCGTGACGGGATTGCCGTACTCGCACAAGACGAAGCTTGCTGCCGGGCTGCTCAGTATCTTCTTCGGATACTTCGGTGCTGGGCGCTTCTACGCCGGCTACACCGGGCTGGGGTTTGCGATGCTGATCGTGAACATCGTGCTCACGGTCGTCAGCCTGGGAACGTGGCTCGTCGTCGCGTGGATCTGGCCCGTCATCGACGGCATCGTCCTCCTCGCAGGCGAACCGAAGGACAAGAAGGGACTCCCCTGAGGTAGTCCGTTCGATCCGACAACCTCAGGGGGCGACGGTCAGTCTGGTGCGGGTGAGGGAGTGGCCGAGTCGATCTCGCTTGGTCGTGAGGTACTGGGTGTTGTGGTTGTTCGGTGCGATTTCGAGGGGCGTGGTGCCGGCGACGGTGATGCCGGCTGCGGTGAGTCCGGTGGCTTTGGCGGGGTTGTTGCTGAGCAGGTTGATGCGATCGATGCGGAGGTCGCGGAGAATTGCTGCGGCGTCGGTGTAGTCGCGGGCGTCGACGGGCAGCCCGCGTTGCAGGTTGGCGTCGACGGTGTCGAGACCCAGGTGGTCCTGGAGTTGGTAGGCGGCGATCTTCGCGGCGAGTCCGATGCCGCGGCCTTCGTGTCCGCGCAGGTAGAGCAGGACCCCGGCGCCGGCGTTAGCGATGCGCTCGAGTGCGGCGGAGCGTTGTGCGCCGCAGTCGCAGCGGCGTGAGCCGAGGGCGTCGCCGGTGAGGCATTCGCTGTGGACGCGGGTGAGGGCGGTGGTGCCGGCCGGATCGCCGAAGACCATGGCCAGGTGCTCGATTCCGCTGGCGGAGCGGTAGGCGATGGCGGTGAAGGTGCCGTGCTCGGTGGGGATTTCGGCGTCGGCGCAGCGTTCGATGGTCGCGGTGCGGCGCCGGTAGTCCACCAGTTCTTCGATGGTGACGACGGGCAGGTTCTGGTGTGCGGCGAACGCGTGCACGCTTTCGCCGCGGAGCATGTTGCGTTTGTCTGCGGTGGTGACCGCGCAGATCAGCCCGACGGGGGACAGACCGGCGAGGGTGCACAGGTCGACTGCTGCTTCGGCGCGGCCGGGCCGGACGAGGACTCCGCCGTCGCGGGCGCGCAGCGGTAGGACGTGGCCGGGCCTGGTGAGGTCGGTGTCGACGGTCTCGCGGTCGGCGAGCAGGCGGATGGTGCGGGCACGGTCGGCCGCACTGATGCCGGTGGAGGTGCCGGTGGCGGCGTCGACGCTGACGGTGAACGCGATGCCCAGCGGGTCGGTGGGATTCTCGACCATCTGGGGGAGACCGAGAGCCCGCGTTCGTTCGGCGGGCATCGCGACGCAGAAGAAGCCGGACGTGTGCCGGAGGAAGTAGGCGGCGTCCTGGGTGGTGACGAATTGTGCGGCCATCACGAGATCGGCTTCGTTCTGACGGTTTTCGTCGTCGAGGATGAGGATCGGCTTCTCGGCGCGAAGCTGTTCGAGGCACTGTTCGACGGTGTTCATGCGGGGCTCGCGGGGGTGAGCTGGTGGAAGGTGGAGGTGTAGAACAGCAGCGGGTCGGGGGTGTCGGTGGCGCCGAGTTCGACGATGCGGCCGACGACGAGGTCGTGGTCGCCGACGGGTTGGACGAGGTCGATGTGGCAGTCGATCCAGGCGTGGGCGCCGGCGAGGCGGGGTGATCCGGTGGTGGCGGGGGTCCAGTCGATTCCGTGGAATTTGTCGGTGCCGCTGCGGGCGAAGGTGCGGCCGAGTTGGTGTTGGTCCGCGGAGAGGATGTTGGCGCAGAACCGGCCGGAGGCGGCGACCTTGGGGAAGGTGGTGGAGCCCCGGCCGACGAAGAAGGCGATGAGGGCGGGGTCGAGGGAGACGGAGCTGAAGGAGCCGACGGTCAGTCCGACGGGATTACCGTCGGCGAGTGCGGTGACGGCGACGACGCCGGTGCAGAACTTTCCGAGGACGGTGCGGTAGGCGTCGCGGATGTCTTCGGGGGTGGTGGCGGTGATGTGCGGTGACGTGGTGGTTCGCATCGGTACCTTCTTCAGGCTGAGGGTGGAGGGACGCCCCGTCGGGAAGTCGAAGTAGATGGTGTGGGGGAGAGCCGCCAGCCGCCGCTCTGCCGCGGCGGCTGGAACGCAGAGCTAGGCTGACAGCCCTGTCTTGGCCCAGAACTCCTCGAACGTCGCCGAGCACATGTCGGTGCCGCGGGTGACCTTGCCGTCCTCGAAGCGGTGCGTCATCACGATCGTGGTGTCGAGTTCGAGTTCCCCGAGGCGGCGGTACGCCCGGACGTTGGCGGTCACCAGGTCGTCTCCGACGACGTCGACGGAGACGACCTCGTTGCGCGATTCGTCGAGCTTGGCCAGGACGCCGAAGGCCTCGAGGAACTCGGCCTTGGTGTAGAGGCGGAGGGTTCCCTCGAGGGTGAAACCGGCCCACGTCATCTCGTCCGAGTACAGCTCCACGAGCGGAACCGGGTTCCCCTCGTCTGCGGCGGCGAAAGCTGCCTTCAGGGCTGCGGCATTG
>SEEV01000557.1 GCA_004211695.1 Rhodococcus sp. (in: high G+C Gram-positive bacteria) | reverse complement strand
GTGATCGCACTGCCGACCTGGTGGGCCTTGTCCTCGAACTTCGTCACCGGACGCTCGTGCGTCATCGGCGATTCCCAGTCGAGGGAGGTCAGGCAGGGTTCCGCGTTGCCCGCCTCGGCAATGGCCTCGGCGTACTCGGCATGGTCTGTTGCGACATGCAACACACCGCCGGCCTTCAGTCGGCTCGCGATCAGGGCGAAAGTGGGGGCCTGCAGCAGACGCCGCTTGTGATGCCGGGCCTTCGGCCACGGGTCCGGGAAGAAGACACGGACTCCGGTGAGCGATTCCGGTTCGATCATGTTCTCCAGGACGTCCATGGCGTCGCCGCGCAGGACCCGGATGTTCGGGATCTCGTCCCGTTCGATCTGCTGAAGCAACTGCGCGAGCCCCGGCCGGTAGACCTCGACGGCCATGAGGTTCACGTGCGGTTCGGCCTTCGCCATTGCCGCGGTCGCGGTGCCCGTGCCCGAGCCGATCTCGAGGATCAGGGGGGCGTCGCGGCCGAACCACGACGTCGCATCCAGGCGATCGTCCGAGACGTCCGCGCCGATCTTCGGCCACTGCCGGTCCCAGGACTCCTGCTGGGCGGCGGTCAGAGCGCCCCTGCGCGAGCGGAAACTTGTCACCCTCGGGTGGAGACGGGACCCCTTCGAGTCCTTCGTCTGCCCCTCCTGGGGGACGGCGGGTGCATCCTGATCAGCGTGGTTCACCGGACCATTGTCACGCATGAGGGGCGTTTCCGGCATACGGGTCTGAAGTTCACCTTGAGACTTTTTTGGCAATCAGGTGCCCAGCCTGCACGGTTGCGCACGCCGATTCGGTCCGGGTCTGACAGAATCGGCGCGGTACGAAGGGGGTGGCTGCGTTATGGGCACAGCAGAGGCCGGGGGCGGGGAACTGGCGGAACTCGCCGGAAAAGTCGCGGCACGAGACCGGGCTGCCGGCGACCGTGTGCGCGGGGCCGTGGCAGCGTTCCGGGCGCCGATTCGCGTCCAAACGGCCGGTCGAGCCGGTGTGGGCCGGTCCACTGTGGCCGCGGCGCTGACCGCGAGTGCAATCCTCGGGGCAGTCGTGGAGGAATCGGACCCCGTCGACGTGCCCGGTGCGCCCGACCCCACGCTGGACGCGGATGTCGTGGTCTACGTCCTCGTCGAAACCGTGCGCGACGCCGACCGGGATGCGGTGCGGACGCTCGATCCGGCGCACTCAACAAATCGGACACGGTGGGCGAGTCGCGGACGCAGGCCGACGCGTGGGCGGCGGCGATCGCGCGTGCCGCCGAGTGCGCGGACGAGGGTGGCCTTCCTACTCTGCCCCTGATCGGGACGCTCGCGGTCGCGCGCGATCCGATGAGCGGAATCGACGCGGTGTCGACCGCGGTCGCCGATCGGGTCGCGCGAGTGCGAGCGGTCCGCGCGGAGAGGCTGCTGATCTCGCTGCGGTCGCTGGCGGCGCGCAGCGCGGCGTCCCGGGACGTGCTGGAGACCTATCTCGCCGGCGACGACGCCGTCGCGCTCGGGGCCGCCGCGGCCCGGCTCCATCTCGCGGACTGCTTCGCGGAGGCGCCGGATTCGCCGCGAAACGCCGAGGACGCCGCCAGGTGCGCCGACTGGTGGCGCACGCAACAGGCTCGGCAACCGACGGCCCGCCGACGCCGTGCAGTCGTCGACGTGCGGCGTCACTACGTCCGCGTCTGGCAGCAGTTGAGCAGCAGTCGCGGCACGTGACCACGCACCAGTTGTCGGATCTGCCTGCCGAGACGGTCGACGTCGTCACGCGGTGGAACCCGGACGCCGTTGCCCGTCTGCAGTCCGGTGCTGATCCGGGGCGCAGTGTCTTCGTCGCGGGACCACGCCGCGCCGGGAAGACCACCCTCGAGCGCGGACTCCGCGCGCTCGACGCGTCCGCGCTCGCGTTCGTCGACGATCCGATCGACGCCCGTGTCGTGCTGATGGTGCTCGACGCCGCGGCGCCGCTCGGACGTGAGGAGCTGTCCGTCCTCGAGGTCGTTGCGCGACCGGCCTGTCCCGTGGTCTTCGCCCTCACCAAGACCGACGTCCACCGGGACTGGGCTCGGGTGAGCGAACGCAACCGGGCGCTCCTCGCCGATCATGCGGCGCGATTCGCCGACTCGAAGATCCACCCCGTGGCCGCGAGCGGGTCCGGAGTCGAGGCCGTGCTGGCGGCGCTGCTGTCCGCTGCCCGTGACGAGACACGCGACAGCCGTACCGCCGTCGAGACCGTGCTCGAGCAGACCCGGCGCATGATCGTCACCACCGCGCGGTCGGTGCGCGACTCCGAGCCCGGCGCGGATCTGCGCGCCGAACGGGTGCGCTCGCTCATGCAGCGTGACGGCGGGCGCACCGAACGGGTCGCACTGCTACGCGGTCAGGTCCAGCTCGCGAAGGTCGAGTTGATGCACGAGGTGGCGTCGCAGGTCCGTGCGGCCGGAACGACCGCGCGCGCCGAGATCGATCGCGCCGGTCGCGGAACCCTCGCGGGCTACCCCGACCGGCTGTCCGAGGTGGTGCGCGAGAGGGGCGGTGCGGTCGACGCCGCGGTGACCGCACGGCTCGAGAACCTGACGTCGTCTCTGGGCGTCACCGGGTCGGCAGACGCGGCGGAGGTTCCGCTGCCGGACGCCGTCGCGCCGGACGGCCCCGAACCGCGGCACCGCGGGCTCGAAGACCGGATGACGATCCTGATCGGTGCGTCCGCGGGCCTCGGCCTGGGCAGGCTGGTGGTCTCGCCGCTGTCGATGGTGCCCGCCCTCGACATCGCGACCATCCCGCTCACCCTCGCGCTGGGAGCCGTCGCGGCGTGGTGGCTGACGCGGGCACGCGGGCACGTCGCCGAGCGTGCCCACGTGCGGCAGTGGGCCACCGATGCGTTGGTCCACGTCCGGTCCCGGTGGGAGCAGTTCGCCCTCGGCCGACTGCTCGCAGCAGAGACTCGGGTGAGTGAGGCGATCATCGCCGAGAGCCGGGTGTGCGCCGGGAAGGTGGACGAGCGGGTCGCGCAGATCGAAGCCGAACTCCGGCGGCTCGTCGCGCGGCGGAACGCGCAGCTGTCCTCCTGTGAACGCGACCTCGCGGCGGTCGACGGCGGGCTGCAGGAGGTCCGCCGGCGGTCCGGGGAACCGAAACGGCGCGTCGAACGTCTGAATACATAGGTATCCGACCGATGTTCGCCCGGTTTCCTGTGGAATCGTGTTGAATTATCTTGATGTGTCTTGATTTGTGCGTGAAACTGGTTCGAAATGTGAAGGGAGACCGCGGTGGCGACCACTGAGAGTTTTCTGGTCCCGGACGTGCCGGACCTCGAT
>SEEV01000556.1 GCA_004211695.1 Rhodococcus sp. (in: high G+C Gram-positive bacteria) | reverse complement strand
GACACCCTGCTCCCAACGCCGCCGCACCTGCTCGACCAACTCCACATCGTCCATGGCACCCCATTCTGCTCCACCGATCGGGAAGCTTCCGCGTCTGCACCTATCCGCTCGTGCCGCTGATCGAGCGATCACTGCACCCAACGAGCAGCAGGACCACACCCCCGCATCACGCACGCAGGCCACGGCCGCATCTCCACCATGCCGCTGATACTGCCGTGCCGGTTCCCGGTCCAGGTTCTGCCTGCTCCCGGAGTCCCGATCATGACCGGATCGGGGCCGGATCAGGAACCGGACGGGCTCGCCGCTGGGGGCGTGCCTGGGAGCTGGACACGGCCCTGTGGGCGTGCCGGGGCCCACGCCCGCCAGGACGGCGTTCAGCGCCTCCGCCTCTTCGTGACCAGGATCGCCCGCGCCGCACCGACGATCTCTGCGATCGAGGCCAAGTCCGTGCCCGATCGAGCGACAGTCGACAGAGGTGCCTCGCTGTCATGTATTACCTTGCTGCGGAAGAGATCTCGATTTCAGCTCATGAACCAGAAGCAGCAGCGCATCGGATCCTCGTCCCGGTGTTGCTCCGGCAGCGGCGGAGACGACGCCCAGGGTGCGCCAGGAAGAACGGGCAGACGCCAACGCGCACAGGCCCATACCTGTGCGTGACTTATTCGGTTTCCTTTGGGTGGCCGGGTTCGCAGCGTTCGAGCAGGACCCGGCCCGCGATCTTGGCGCCTTTCTGTGCAGGATCGACAAAGAACCAGATCCGCCCACCATCGGTCACCTTGTACTGGTATCGGGCGTAGTTCTGCCCGTTGTACGTCCCGTAGGCGTAGTCGCCTTTGAGTTGATACAGCCGCCGCGTCTGTACCGTCGGTTCTCGGGTGAGGGTGTCCCACGCATCGACCGTGGCGTTGCGTGCAGTGGCCAGCAGATCGGTCCAGCCCTTCTCCGCGTCACGCGTGGCGAACACGATCTGCCACTCGGCGCGTGTGATCGGGCGGGGAACCGCGCCGCCTTTCCGGCTCACGCGTCCAGATCCGGCGCCGCGACCACCTCGGGGACCTCGAGGTACTCCAGGTCGGAACCGTCGGCGGTCAGGCGCGGGTCGGCGTACGCCTCCGCGGCGGCCTGCCACGCTTCGAGCAAGATCGCAAGTCGGTCGAAGCGGGCCACCGCGATGCAGGCACGGGCAGTGTCCTGGAACGCGGCGACGAACTCGGCGTGCAATGCGGTCGGCAGCAACCCGATCCACGGCAATGCGACGGCGAGGCGGGTGGCGACGCGATCGAGGGCCGCCTCGTCGAGAGAGGCGGCGAAGAGCTGCCCGACGACGCCGAGGGTGCTCAATTCGGCGCGGCTCGTCGACTCTTGGGTCAGCCGCAGAGCCGGGGCATTCCGGCGCGTGAGCACGACCTCACCGTTGTCCTCGAGCGCGCCGAGAACGTCATTCGGTGCCCGTAAGAAATCGGAGAACGTGGCGGTGGCGGTCGACTTGCTCATACCCACCATTACATCAGAACTAGTTCAGATATTCCAGAGGTCGGTGATCACGTCCCCGTCCAAGGTCCGCTGGCGAGGTGGTCACGGTGCCTGCGCGCAGCAGTCGATGCCGTGGCGGTACTGCTCGGTGATCTCACCGACCTCCCGGGCCATCCAGTTCAACTCCTGCCGCCCGTCGTTGCGGGCCATCATCTCGGTGTGCAGCGCGCGCACGAACATTGCCGCGCGGAGCGCGTCGTACACGATCGCGCCACAGCCGGGGTAACCCTCGAGGCCGTCGAGTTCGATCATCTTCGGATCGACGCCGACGAACGGGATGCCACGGCGCGCCGCCTCGGTCAGCAACGTGCGGATGGCGGATGTCTTGCCGCCGCCGGTCGGGCCGACGATCAAGCAATGCGGTTTATTCGAGCTCGTCGACACATCCCAGAACATCGTCAGGTCCGCCGCACCGGTCGCATACGGCAGGTGCCGCAGGTCCTCATCGACCAGGTCGAGCGGGTGGTCCACCCTGGTCGGCATCGCAGCCACGAGCCGCATCACCAGGTGGCCCTGAGAGGGGGTCCACTCGGTGGTCCAGGTGCGGCCGGACTCGCGCACGCCCGCAAGAGATGCGAGGGCTTCGTCGACCTTCGCTTGGAAGCCGCGGGCACCGGAGTTCATCGACGGCTCGAACGTGATCTTCAGCCGGTCTCGACGCTGTTCTCGTCGACCGAGTCGACGGTGACCTTCGCGTCTTCGAGGATCGCGCCGGCATCGAGCGCCGCCTGCAGCGCCTTGTGCCGAGGGGAGCGAGTGTCGGGGACGACCTCGGCGCGGGTGATGAGGATTCGATTCTTGTGCGCCTCATGCTCGAGGCGCACCTCCCACTTGCCGCGGCCAGGGAATGTCTCCTCGATTGCCCGGGTCAGCTCGTCGAACGCCTTGGGCCGGATAACGGTGCCGGAGTGCAGGCATCGTGGCGCGTACACCGCCGCGGCAGCGCCAGCGACAGCGATCGGTGAGGTGGGCGTGAAGCGGCCGACGCGCGTCGGGTTGGGCGTCCGAATCGACCTGCTTGCCTCCGCGTGCGGTGTCGCAGTCGCCGACGATCTCACGGTACTGCTGAACCACCCAGTCCTTGACCGGGTCACGACGTGCGTTCACCGCGGGCTCCTTTCGCTCGGTCCGACACCACTGCGGGAGTGATGCGGGAGCACTGTGGCAAAAGACGCGCGCCGGGTTCAACGGGGTCTGTGGATAACTCAGGTCCTAGCCGGTTGGTGCTCCACTCGGGCATCCCATCGACCCACCAATCGCACCGATGGTCACCGCGGTCCTGCGCCTCCTCACCGAGACCGATCTGTGCCGCATCGCAAGCCTGGGCGAGGTAGGGGCATTCGGGGGGACTCGTTCGCCGTGTCGGCGAGGTTCGAGGCGGTGTTCGCCGCACTTGGCGGAGCGGTGCGGGTGCGGCCGTGGACCCGCCCGCCGCAGCGCTCCGAACAGCAGTCGCGGACCGCGTCGCAGAGCGCTCGAATGAGCGGTCGAGTGCCGGGCGTTTCGACGGTGATCCGACCGCTGCGGCGACCATGTCCGACACCCAACCGAGCACGCGTGTGAGACGCCGATCTGCGAGCGGTACGGGCAGGGTCGGTGGTGGCGGTCGAAGTGGTCCCGATGCCGGCGCGGCGGGTCCACGGAGGGCGCGCTGTACCGGCGTCCCGCTGCGCGGTCGACACAGCATCACCGCAGGCGTGTGACATGGGCGTTCCGAAACATGTTGGCGCGGCGCAATTTCTAGTAGTACACTCCCCCCTAGGCCCGAAGGGCCGGGGGGAGTGACCCCCGGAGG
>SEEV01000555.1 GCA_004211695.1 Rhodococcus sp. (in: high G+C Gram-positive bacteria) | reverse complement strand
GAGGCAACACCCGGGTTCTTGGGTGTGATGCTCGCCAAATGCGAGTCGGCAGAACACGTCACCGCGACCGCCGCCCGATTGCCGGCTCGGACCCCCGTTATGGCACTCGTCGAATCGGCACTGGGCATCGAACGCGCCTACGACATCGCCTCCGCACAGCCCACTTCCCGGCTCGCCTTCGGAAGCGGCGACTTCCGTCGCGACACCGGCGCCGCCGACCTCGCACCTGCCCTTGCCTATGCACGAGGGCGACTGGTGGTGGCGAGCCGGGCAGCGCGTCTGCCCGGCCCCGTCGACGGCCCCACCGTCACCACCGCAGAGGATGCGCTCACCGACGCCCTGACCGTGACCCGCACCATGGGCATGTCAGGCAAGCTGTGCATGCACCCCGAGCAGGCCCTTGTCATCAATCACGCGCTGAGCCCAACTCCGACCGACATCGACTGGGCCCGTGGGGTCATCGACCAACTTGGCGCGGACGGCGCCCGCATCGAAAACGGCAGTGACCTCCCCAAGCTGGCCCGAGCTCGGACGATCAGCCGCCTCGCCACCGTCTTCGCACCCGCATCAATGGCCTAGCCGTAGAGCGAGCACCGGCGGCCGCCGAATGCCGACGGATTCGAAATGGGTGGCCCTGGTCGTGTCTGTCTATGGCGCTTGGCGGGGTTGAACGGGTGACCACAGATCGATAGGAACTACACCAATCGAACGGCCTGCTTCATCGAGCATATGGCCGGTTCGCTTCATCACGCGAAGATCCAGAGTCCGGTCAACGACTATTACGTGAGGAAATTCCCGAAGTACCTTCATCTCGAAGAGTGTGAGCTCGCTGGCGTTCCGAATCCATATGCTGACCATGAGGTTTCGCTCTGCGGCCAGTGCGACGCACATCCTGACCTCGGGCCATTTCGCGAGTTCACGGCCCACCTCCCCGAGATGCTGAGGGGACACTCGGAATTGCAGGCTGGCGTGCAGGGGCCATCCCGACAGCGAACTTGCGATCTCACATCGCAACGTCACAAGCCCATGTTTGAGCAGCCGATCGAGTCGTCGCATGACGGTCGACGCATTTCGATCTATCCGCAATGCGAGATCGCCAAAGCTCATACGCCCGTCATGGCTCAGCGCGTTGATGAGTTCGCGGTCCACGTCCGACACGTCCGGAGTGGTTGGCCTGATTCCAGTCGAGCTTGGCGCGAGGTCGTGTTCTTGACCGCGTGAGATCGCACCAATTCGCCACTGGCTTCCCTCGCTGAACACTTCTGTTGCGATCGCTGACGTCGTCGAAGTGATGTATTGGATGCGGTTGAGTCGGTCCGTAATGTACGAACTCAACGTGGCCATGTCCGGTGCGAGTACTGCGACAAGCAGGTCGTATCTGCCCGCAGTTACCTCGACGGTGATCGCCAACGGATCCTGCGCGATGGTCGCTGCAACCTCGTCTATCCGTGGCGATGCGCAGTTGATTCCGATCATTGCGAACGAATGCCACGCGACCGGACCAGGCAAAACTGCGATCCACGCGGCGCCTTGGTCGAACAGCTTCGCCCACCGCCGCGCCACTGTCATCGGAGTGACGCCGAGTACCTCTCCGAGCAACGACCATGACGCCCGCGGATTGACCTCCAGCGCGTGCACTAATGCAATATCACCTTCACTGATCGACACATTCTGCATGAATCGATCATAAATGCCCAAGGTGTGCAAGATAAGTGCAGATTTTCGGCGGGAAGTGCGTCACGGCCGATACTTGGCCTTACCCCGGTATCAGGCCAGCGGCTCATCCGCTCGTAGCGACCTAAGAGGAAACCCTATGAACACAACTTCGCCACCGTTCTCGTTGAAGAAGGCAGTGGTCACCGCGTGTATCGGAAACTTCGGTGAGTGGTTCGACTTCGCACTGTTCGGCTTCTTCGCGGTAACGCTGTCGCACGTCTTCTTCCCCGCCACCAACGACCTCGGTGCCTTACTCGCGACCTTCGCCACTTTCAGTGTCGCCTTCTTCTTTCGGCCGGTAGGCGCGGCGATCTGCGGGCGGCTCGGCGACCGATACGGTCGAAAGTACATCCTCTCGATCGTCGTGATCACGATGAGTGTCGCCACGTTCCTGATCGGTGTGCTACCCGGGTACGAAAGCATCGGTTGGGCGTCACCGATTCTGCTCGTCGTGATCCGGGTCGTACAAGGACTCGCCATCGGCGGTGAGTTCGCGGGAGCGGTTTCCTTCCTCACCGAGTACGCACCGGAGGGCAAGCGCGGGTTCTACGGCTCCTGGTCCACGATGACCGCCAACGTCGGCATGGCGGTCGGCGCGATCACCGCGTTGCTCATGCAACTACTCGTTCCGACCGAGGTGCTCAACGACTGGGCCTGGCGTGTCCCGTTTATCGTGGCCCTCCCGATCGGCATCTCGGGATTGGTGTTGCGCCTCAAGATCCCGGAGACACCGGCCTTCGTCGCAGCGGCAACCGCCGTTGAAGCCGATCTTCCCAAGGACAACGGCCTGCGTCCGCCACTGTCGGGCCAGTACACACGCATGGCGCAGGTGGTCGGGATGGTGGTTGTCTTTACAATCCTGACGTACGTCTTCATCTCGTTCATGCCCGCCTTCCTCTCGAAGGAACATGGACTGGAGATGTGGCAGGGATCCGCGCTGTCCCTCACAGCCTTGGTCGTGGCGATGGCATTTACCCCGTACTTCGGCGCACTCTCGGACCGGATCGGACGTCGCCCAATCCTGCTCACCGCATCCTGGACCCTCGTTGTCCTAGCGGTCCCGATCTTCATGCTGTTCAACACCGGCGTTATGGGTATCGCGGCAGGACTCGCCGTGCTGGGACTGTTCGTTGCCACCTTCAACGGTGTTGTGCCGGCTACGTTCGCCGAGATGTTTCCGACCCGCGTTCGGTACACCGCGTTCGGAATTTCGTACCAGGTGGCGGTTGCGCTCTTCGGCGCGACAGCACCATTCGTTCTCACGCTGATCGTCGCCCGTGCGGGTGCCACCTTGGCGCCGGCGATCTACATCACGGCCGCGGCCCTGGTCACCGCGTTGGTCTGCCTGACCCTGAAGGAGACCGTGAACAACAGTCTGGACGACGCAGAACCAGTAGCCGACGGAGAACTCACGCATACCGCGCGCTGACCCGGACAACGCGCCTTACCAGCACTCAATCACCTATGACTGGAGTCCCATGCTTTATCTTTCTCGTTTCGATGTCGATCCCGAGGAATCGTTGTACGTCCGGCGCTGGATAGCTGAAAAGCATCTACCCGACCTACTCGCCGCGGGGTTCCTCACCGCGGCCTCCTACGAGGAGATCAACGG
>SEEV01000554.1 GCA_004211695.1 Rhodococcus sp. (in: high G+C Gram-positive bacteria) | reverse complement strand
ACATGAATGGTCATGGGACCCTTTCCGTTTGCTTCACCCACCTGTGTGGGCTACTTCGGACGGGATGCACGGTACGGCACATGGTGGGCGGGTCAGGTCCGACACGCGGCCGGGCGGCGCAATGATGCGCTGATCGTCCAACGCACCTAATGATGTCCGGTTTGTCCGTTGTTCACCGCGGTGAACAACGGACAAACCGGACACTGTTAGTTCAGTGCTGCGTAAAAGAACATCTCGACGAGCGCGGTGGCCGATGCGGTCTTCGCCGCGGTTTTCGTGGTCGCGTCGGCGGTGGCGGTGTGGCCGGCGAGGTGCACGGTGGCGGTGAACCGGGGTGCGTGTGCGGGCCCGTCGGTGTGGAAATCCCACACGGGCGGGGCCTGATCGTTTTTCTGGGCGAGACTCATCAGCCAGGCGGTGGGGTTCGACAGTGCCTTGGACTTCTTCGCCCCGTCCAGATTCAGCGCGGCCGGAGTCGTCGTTCGGTGTGGTTTCGCGGACGGGGCGGGACCGGAATCCTGCGGCGCCGGTGGGGGAGTCGTTGGATGCGGGGATGGCTCGGTGGTGGGCCAGTCCGGGTCCGTGTCGGGGTTGTCGGTGCCGGTCAGCTGCGCGCGCACTGCCGCCCAGAGGGCGGCCTGTTCGGCCGGCTTCTTCGCCGTTCCGGTGGTCCACGGTCCGCGAATGTTCAGGTGGGTGGCGCGGGCGGCGAACAGTGGGTTGTGGTCGGCACCGTTGCGCCGGATCTCCACGTCGGTCGGCGGTTGATCGGGGTGGGCTTGCCGCCACACCGACACCACGCTGGGGCCCATCTCCGGATGGGTGTCGGCGAGGGTGTCCAGGACGCGGAGCTGGATGGGACGCCAGGACGGGTCGGCGGCGTCGATCAGGACCGCGACGTCCGGGGCGGTCATCAGGTCGGCGTCGACGCGGCGCACGAGCTCGGCGGCGAGTTCGCCCCGAAGCGGTCCGGCGGCTTCGGCTTTGAGGACCTTGTGGAATCGGCGACTGTCCAGGGCGGCGAGATCGGCGGTGGCCGCCTGTTCGGCGACGATGCGTTGGTCGGCGTGCTTGAAGTGATTCTTCTTCGCCTCCCGGGCGGCGCGGGAGCGCCGGTTCAGGTCCGTGCCGAGAGCCGCCAACTGATCCGAGGTGTAGGGGGCGGGGGAGCGGTCGAGGTGGGCGAAGATGATCCGCTGGTTGATCAGGTCGGCCACCCGCCGTAGCGGGGAGGTGACATGGCTGTAGGCGCTCAACCGTAATCCGTAGTGGCCGTGGACCGTCGGATTGTAAGTCGCGGCCCGCAGCGTCGACAGCAGTCGCCCACGGAGTTTCGCGAACAGGTCCGGGTCCCCGGCCGCGGCGGCGATCTCGGTCATCAGCTCATCGGTGCTGCCGGCGACCGGGTTGGGCCTGTGGTTGCGGAACAGGATCGGCAAACCCTGTTCGACGCACCAGAGGGCGACCGCCTCGTTGGTGGCGATCATCAGCTCCTGGACGATGACGTAGGCGACGGTCCGGAGTTCGGCGGCGATCGCCACGATGGCCCCGTCCTCGTTGGCCGCCCAGCCGCGGGTGAGGTCGTAGAACGCGAGGGCCCCGCCGTCGCGGCGGGCGGTCAGCAGGGCCTGAGCGGCCGCATCCGCCGCGACCAACTGGGGATGCAGCGGATGTGCCGAGTCGGTCAGGACGGCGGGCACCTCGGCGTGATCAACCGCCACGCACCGACCCGCCGCAATCTGCCCGCGGCCGACGGTGACATCGACCAACCGACCGCCGGTCGTGATCGTGCCGGCAAACCGCAGACTGGTCCGCACGGATTCGGAACTCAGGGTGGCAGCCTGCTCCGCCGTCTCGCCGAGCATCGGAATGGTGCGGCTGCGCAAATACCGCGCCTCCGCCCGCAGGAACGCCTGCTCGTCGGCGACCGACCCCAGTTCTACGACGTCGGCGACGCCGGCAATATGAACCTCCACCGCCCACCCGCGGCCACCGGCGAGCGGGGTGACGGTGAAGGCGTCGTCCCGGTCCCGGGCAGACGCCGAATCGATCATCAGCAGCGTCGACACGTCGGTGACTGTCGAAGATGTCATGGTCGCCGCACCCCCTTGGTTCTACCGGCCTCCGACGATAACCAATCCTCACCGGGCGCCGTCAGCGACGCGCCCCTGGAACATCGCTCTGCATCCTCGAAACCGGCTTCGGGTACGGTTTGTTCACCGCGGTGAACAACGGACAAAACGGACATACCTGGTCACACGCAATGCGCACGGCGCGAATGCCGTTGACAAATTACCTTAGCGCTAAGGGAAAATTCGTCAAGGGTGGTGACGCTTCTGCGAATCACCGCAAAGGGATCCGCCCGTTGGGCGGTTCTTGTTCGGCCAGGGAGCGATTCACCGAAGGCATCCGTCATCCTCGGGGTACCCACACCTGAGGGCCGAGGATGATCAGGGTGACGGTGGTGATCAGGCCGGTCCGGTGTCGATTGCGGTCACGGCGCCGAGGGTGTTGAAGCGTTTCCACCCCAGACTGAGCGCTAGATGTACTGACCTGAGAGCCGGAAAAGTTCGCGCTCGCTGCGATCGACAACGCCAATCCGACGAGCAGCGCGACGTTGATTCCCGATCCGAGATTAACGGTGGTATCGGAAGAGCGGTTCGGCGACGCAGACGGGTTTGTCGGTGGCGCTGCATGCGACGGTGGCTGCGACCACGATTTGGACGCCGCCGCTGACGTCCTGGGCCGAGATTATCTCGGCGTTGAGCCGGACCTTCGATCCCGCGGGGACCGGGGCGGGGAACCGGACCTTGTTCAGGCCGTAGTTCACCGCCAGGGAGGTGCCCTGAACTTCGAGAACCTGCGCGAACATGACGCTGAGCAACGACAGGGTGAGGTAACCGTGGGCGATGGTACGGCGGAACGGGCTTTCCGTGCGGGCCCGTTCCGGGTCGAGATGGATCCATTGGTGGTCGTCGGTGGCGTCGGCGAAGGTGGTGATTCGGTCTTGGGTGATCTCGAACCAGTCACTGGGGTCCAGTGTGGTGCCGACGAGGTTCTTCAACCCGTCGACGGTGGTGGTTGTGGGCATGGTGGTTACTTTCGACGCGATGGGCTTGCGGGGTGTGGTGCGGTCAGGTGATGGTGATGCCGCCGTCGACGGCGAGTGTTTGTCCGGTGACGTAGCCGGCGGCGTCGGAGGCGAGCCAGATAAGGGTGGCGGCGAGTTCGGTGGCATCGCCGGTGCGCCCGAGCACCATCCGTGACGCGAGGCTGTCGAGGTAGCCGTCGTGATATTGGTCGGTCATCTCGGAGGCGAAGAAGCCCGGGGC
>SEEV01000142.1 GCA_004211695.1 Rhodococcus sp. (in: high G+C Gram-positive bacteria) | reverse complement strand
ATCGCCGGCTGGATGGTGATCGACGTCGAGACCCACGAGCGGGCGCTCGAGCTGGCCGGCGAGTTGTCCGCGGCCCCGGGGGCGGGTGGGAAGCCGATCCACGAGTGGCTCGAGGTGCGACCGTTCCTGGCCGCCTCTTCGAGTGCGACGGAGTGCGGTTTTCACCAGGGATGATGTCACGTCCCCCCGATCGTCTGATCGCGGTGTCGGGGCCGCTCGAACAAGGGCGTGCTGTCTAGTGCGTGGGCAAGATTGGGCTAGAGTTTGTCTACTGCGGATGCACAGGATGAGCCGGAGGCGTTTACCCCTTCTCGGGGTTGGTGCCTTCGGTTTTCTGTTTCGCGAGCCGTTCCTCGGTCATCCGTTTCTTCAGTTCCCGGCGGGCGCGTTGCTTCGGGGTCTCCTCGGGTTCGCTCTCGGGTTGGTCGTCGACGGGCCGGAAGTGCGCGCGTCCCAACTTGATGTCCGGGTGCACGACCAACTCGGGTCGGCCCTTGTCGTCGGTGAACAGTCCCATCTCGCACCTCCTCAGTCTTCGGTGATATCCCGCAGCTGGACGATCATCCGGCGGCCGATGCTTCCGTCCGGGCGACGGTATCGCCCCTCACCGGCAGAGACCACCTCGAACCGCATTCCGCGCGGCAGCAGGTGTGCGGTGTCGTCGACCGTGTCCGACCTCCCCATATACATGCCCCGGCCGGTTTCGATCTCGAACACCACGTCCCGCTCTCCGACCGTCGGGTCGAGTTCGTGCAGGGCATGGGTGGCCATTATGTGCCGGTCGAAGTCCAGCCGCGATCCCGGCTGCAGGGTCGAGGGCAGGTTGACCGCTTCCTGCGGCACCGTGTGCGGGAGCGTGACCGCGCAGTAGAGGATGTGGCCGCGGTCGTTGAACCGTTCCGCGGTCTGGATTGCCCGGTCCACGCGCTGGACCTGGGACCGCATCGTCTCGTCCAGCTGCTGCGCGTCACCGCGTGCCGTCGACAACGCCTCCCCGACCGTCTTCCACCGGTCCGGGTCGGTAATCAGTGTCTGCACGGCGGTGTAACCGACGGCCGGCAACCGCGACTGCGCCCTGCGTTTATTCACCGAGCGCACCTTGCGCTGACGCGAACTCGGCGGCTGACGAATCGAATCCGGTATCGGCAAGTCCCGGCGTTTACGTTCGGAGACCTCGGGCACCGTCGCTCGCGGGAAGGCCCGCTCCAGGTCTTTCCGAGCGCGGGTGAATTCGGCGTCCTCGACCATCCGGTCAAGCTCCCGCACCGAATCACGCTCCTGTGCGCGGTCTTTGTACGTATCGGCGGAACGATAGCCAGCCGGCTTCGATGCGGGCGTGTGCTGGTGCCGGCCTCCGGGTCCAGGCGCGTGGGAGGCACGTCCGGGCTCACGTTGTACGCCACCAGATCTCCTCCCGCTGCGTCGAACACACCCCAGATATGACGAAGCGTGGCAGGCATTAATGTCCCAATTGACGGCCTGCCACGCTCGGACCCAACCCGAGGGTGGGTCTACCGCGGAAAGCCTATCCGGTGACCAAACCAGAGATTCGCTCCCCGCGCGTGGGGTCGGCCCTGCGGCCGAACACGCATCAGCATACCGAAACGCACTGCGCTACTGCGGTCGACGGTGTACTGCGTGCCGATACTTCGGCGGACCGGCTCCACTGGCTCACTGGGGTGTACCAGCGCATTCGGTCCCACCCAGCCGATAACATCAACCCGTGAGTCTCACGGAAACACCGTCGAACTACGCCGCAATCGCGCGACACCTCGTCAGCATCTGGGATGAGTGCCTCGAGGAAGGCTCGTTCAAGGTGATCAGCGCCGGTCCGTTCGACCCGGCGAAGGCTACCCGGGTGCTGTCGCTCGCCCATCACCGACTACACGAACAGCCAGGTGGTAGAGCTGGCGGCCGGGTCGAGCACGCTGATCGTGCTTCCGTTCACCGGCCTCGACAGCCCCTGGGGCGTGGCGGTGGACGCTACGGGGAACACGTATGTCGCCGACTCTGGCAACAACCGGGTGGTGACGCTGGCGGCCGGGTTGAGCACCCCGACCGTGCTCCCCTTCACCGGCCTCAACGAACCCCTCGGGGTGGCGGTGGACGCCGCGGGGTACGTGTACATCGCCGACCGCTACAACAACCGGGTGGTGAGGCTGGCCGCGGGGTCGAGCACTCCGACCGTACTCCCCTTCACCGGCCTCGATGGCCCCGTGGGGGTGGCAGTGGACACTGCGGGGACCGTGTACGTCGTCGACCGCGACAATGACCGCGTGCTGAGGCTGGCGGCGGGATAGAGGCCTTGTCGGGGCCCGGGTACGGATCATGAAACGGGCCGGCCCCGTCGCGTCGGCACCGAGGATCGCGATATCGGTGTGGAGGCGAATCGCCCAGCCCCCGGACCCGCGGAAATGGCGGCCGATGCCCCCGGAAATGGTGGATGGCGTCGGTTTTGACCAGGGTCGGCGACTCATCGGCTGAGGCGGTCACGGCATGGGTGAGTGCGGCACGTTGATGCCGGGGTACACCGTCGAACGCGTGTTGGGAGCCGGGGGGTGGGCACCGTGTAGGTGGCCCGCATCCGCGTTCGCCGAGGCGGATCGCCCTGACGGTGCTGCACCGTGGACGACACCGGTGGTCGGTGCGTGCCACCGCCTGACGACCCGTTCGGTTCGCTGGCTCTGGTTGGCGACTCTGGTTGGCGCACCGCGCCGTTCGACGGCCGAGTCCGGCTGTTCGGATCTCCTAGGAGCTCCCGGAGGTCGGGGTGACCGTTCGCGGCGGGACCTGCGTTCGCTCGGCGCTCCCGGGCGTGAAACCGCAGGTGGTGGGCGTCGGCGAAGCACCGACGGGAATATGATTTGGTGTATGAACCCACCGGGGGTGTACGCGATTACCGTCCGCATCCACGGTGTGGACCGGATATTCGACTCCGGCGAGGCCGTCACGATCGGCCGGGCACCCGAGGTCGGCCTGACCGTCGACAGTCCCTGGGTGTCCCGGATCCACGCGGAGCTGTCGTGGCAGGGCGGCTGGGTGTTCACCGACCGGCGCAGTACCAACGGGGTCTTCATCGACGGTCGCCGTGTCGTTCGACCGGTGCGCGTGGACGAACAGGTTCAGCTGCGTCTCGGGGATCTCCCTACCGGAGGATGGCTGTGGGGTCGAGCGGGCCGCCGAGGACCGCGGTGACGAGTTCGCCGGTTTCTTCCTCGGAGAGTGGTTGGAGTTCGATGCGCTGGGCGGCCGTCGCCGACGCGGGCGGGTTCGGCATCCTCGCAGGAGGGTATCTGAGCGCCGGCACACTGGCGCAAAGGATTTCGAAGACGCGGCAGCTCACCTCGGCGCGGTTCGGTGTGAACCTATTCGCGCCGGGGAAGCCGACACCGGTCGAGCAGATCGCGCCGTACCTCGACGAGCTCGCCGCGACCGGAGCCGAAGTCGGCGAGCCGCGTTACGACGACGACGACTGGTCCGCCAAGCTCGACCAACTCGCCGCCGACCCCGTTGCGGTGGTGTCGTTCACATTCGGCTGCCCGTCGCCGGCAGAGATCGAGCGACTGCACGGCGTCGGGTCCGAGGTGTGGGTCACCGTAACGTCGACAATCGAGGCTCAGGTCGCCGTGACTGCGCGCGCGGACGTGTTGATCACGCAAGGCGCCGAAGCCGGCGGCCATCGCGCCACCTTCCTCTCCCGTCCAGGCGACGATCTCACCGACCCGATCGGCCTGATCGCGTTGATGCAGTTGTTGCGCGGCACCGTCTTCCCGGTCCCCCTGGTGGCCAGCGGCGGCATCACCACCGGCGCTGGACTGGCCGCGGCGCTGGCGGCTGGTGCGGCCGCCGCGCAGCTCGGATCGGTCTTTATGCGCTGCCCGGAGGCGGGTACCTCGGCGGTGGTGCGCGACGCACTCACCAGGGGGCGGCCGACCGCGCTCACTCGTGCGTTCACCGGACGGTGGGCGCGTGGCATCCGTAACCGATTCCTCGACGAGCACACTGCCACCGCACCCGCTGCCTATCCCGAGATCCACTACGCGACGTCGCCGTTGCGCAAGGCCGCGCGTGAGAGCGGAGACAGTGAAGCGGTGAATCTCTGGGCCGGGCAGGCCTACCAGCTCGCGAAGGAGCGGCCCGCTGCCGAGGTGGTGCAGCGCCTGGTCAAGGGGTGCCGTGCGTCGCTCGATGCTGCGGCGAAGCGGATCTAACCGCCGTGACCTCGGTGTCGGGTCGCGCCGAGCCCCCGTGCTAGTTGATCCGCCCGTCCACCCAAGGCAGGTCGGTAACACGTTCACCGCGACGAAGGCTGCCCCGCTCTGGCTCTGACAGTCTGAACTGATGATGACCCGCCCGGTTGTGCAAGCTCTTCGGATCGTGGGAGAGCGGCCGCGAACCGGTCGACAAGGTCGAACACCTACGCCCGGAAAGGGCGGCCGCGACCGCCGCACACCCGCTACACTCCCCGCTGCCAGGCCGTTTACCAGGAAAGATCTAGAAGTCCGGCTGGAGCATTAGGTCAGTCCTGACGCGAGCGCTTCGACAAGAGGAGCGCATGCGCGACCCCTGCCGTATCGCTGTCGGTCGGCGGACCGTTCGACGAGCGCGCGACCGGGAAGGGGCCCTCAGCGGGCACCACGCGCCGTCTTCGGCGGGGGCCACCAGGCTGCGTCTGAGATCGGGGTCGCCGGTGAGCCGGTGAGCCGGGGGACGACGTCGGTGACCACGGAAACCTCGCCCGTCTCGATCGCCTGGTACCACGAGATCCAGGTCTCGATCTGTTCCCCGCTCATGCCCAGTCGCCATCGCCGTGCGAAGGCTTCCTCAAGGGTCTCGGGTTCGTAGCGGTAGGGCCGACCGGTGGCCGCGGCGATCCGGGTGACCGCTTCGTCGAGGGTCAGGGCCTCGGGACCGGTGATCTCCAGGGTCGCGCCGTCGTGCTCGGAGCGGGGACCCTCGTCGAGGGCGACGGCCGTGATCACGTCGGCGATGTCCTCGTGGGTGACGAAGGCGGCCCGGCCGGTGCTCGCGGGGCCGCTCACGACGAATTCCTCGTTGGCGAGGGCGGCCGGCGTCGACGTATAGAAGCCCGCCCGGAGCACCGTGTGGCGGATCCCGGCCCCTGCCAGGAACTGTTCGGTCAGCCACTGGTCGCGGGCGTTGATGTAGGTTGCGGTGGGCGCCGCGCCGACGAGGGACACATACAGGACCCGGTCCACGCCGACCGCGATCGCGGCCTCGACCGCGGTGGCGTGTTCCTCCAGCCGGCGCCCCGTGCGGTGTCCGGAGACCAGGATGAGGGTCGAAGCGCCCTCGAGCGCCCTGCGCATGTCCGCGGCGTCGGCGTAGGCGGCCGGACCGCGTCGCTGGGCGCCTGGCAGTTCGGGTATGCGGTCGGGGCTGCGTCCGACGAGGAGTTGGGGGACTCCATGGTCGGCGAGTCGCGCCGCGATCCGGCTGCCCAGCGCCCCGGTCACCCCGGTGACCGCTACCGTGGGGTGGTTCCCCTCAGGCATGGCTTTCCCCACATCCGCCGGTCTGGCCCGGATCGTTGGGGTGCGACTGCAGGGCGGTGATCACCGCGGTCGCCCAAGGCCACAGGGGCAGGCTTCCCAGGACCTTCTCACGCAACTCCGCCTCGTCGTCGGCGCGCCAGACGCCGATGGTGCGAAGCTCCCCGACGGGACGCCACAGTCGGAACAAGTGACCTTCGGCGGCGAGCTCCTTGGCCCGCACAGCTTCGGCGGCGCGGCGCCGGTCGACTTCTGCTTGCTCGGTCCCCTCGGGCACACTGGCGGTCAGCTCGACCAGGAACTCCTTCATGGTCTCTTCCCCTCTTGTTTCTTCGGGTCTTGTTTCTTCGGGTCTTGTTTCTTCGGGAGGCAGGGCTTCGCAACCGTCTGCGAGGGACCCCTACGACTGTGAAGTCCGCCCGCCGCCCGGAGGTCTACGACTGCATCTTCGACCCGGCTCGGTGGCGAGGGGGTCGCGGTGACCGGCATGCCGGAGACCTACCGTCGGCTAATCGAGTCGGTCCACGACACTGCGGAAGGGCACCTCGACCTGCAACAATACCGCGCAGCACATCGAGGTGTCGCCGTAGGTGTAGCCCAGCGCGTCCTGGCACTCGCCGCCGCGGTGTGGCGCAACCAGATTGGCCAAGCGGTCAGCCGCGCGCTGACCGCCTGCACTACACGTCTTCGGACAATTGTTTAAGACGTGATGGTTGCGGTGCGGTAGAACTCGGCGGCGGTGAAGGTGGCAGGGACACCGAGTTCAGCGGCGACCGCGGTGATCGCGATGTCGCCGACGGCGAGGTCGGTTTGGCCGTCGGTGGTGAAATATGGTGCGATGAACTTCTCGTAGTGCGCTCGGACTTCGTCTGCGGTGTGTCGGCCGAGGAACGTCTGCATGTACCGCACCGTGGTGTCGGGATCGTTCTGGATCACCTGCAGGGCGCGCCGGTGGGCTCGTACGACGGCCTGGACCGCGGGGTCCTCCGGGTCGGTGTAGGTGGGGTCGACGGCCACGCCTACGGTGGGAATCTGGAAGTGGTCGCCGACAAAGGCCAGCACCTGCCAGCCGTGCTCGGCGGCTACTGCCTCCGGTGCCATGGTGTCGCCGACCACGGCGGCGTCGATCTTGCCGTCGCGCAGCCAGCGCAGGTCCATGCTGTAGTCGCCGGGCCAGCGGACGATGGTCTGGACGTCGCGGTCCGGGTCGAGGCCGGCCTGGCGCAGAATGATCCGGGTGAAGCACCCGGGACCGGTGTGAGGGGGGGTTACCGCCAGCCGTCGGCCGGCCAGGTCGGCCAGGGAGGTCAGGCCGGGGCGGGCGAGGAACCAGAACAGCGGGCGGGCGGTGTTGACATTGAGCGCGACCCAGGGGATGCCATCGTTCAGTCGGGACAGCAGTGTCCGGCCGAGCCCGATGACTGCGCCGCGGCGCAGCCGCTCCGCGTCCCAGGTGCAGCCGTCGCGCAGTGCGACGTGGACGCCCTCGTCGGCGTAGAAGTCCTGCTGGTCGGCGATGTAGGTGACCAGTTCCTCGTGCGGGCCCCGCCCGACGTAGGCGAGATCGATTGTGTGCATGAACGTTCTTCCTTTGAGGTGACGGTGTGACGGATGCGGTCCGGCCGTCGGCCGGCGGGACGGCATAACCCCGTGTGTGTCAGTACATGGACGTTCCGCCGTTGACCGCGGCCGTGGTATCGGTCATGAAGGCGTTGTCCTCGCTGGCGTAGAAGGCGCCGCTTGGGCGACGTCGGCGTGTGCCAGGCGGCCCAGTGCGATTATGTTCTCCCGGGGGCTACGGCTGAGGCCGGTACTGAGAGAGATGATGCGTCCCCAGCCCTGTTCGGTCATTGCGGGCACGACGGCTTTGCGGTGGCCGCACCGATTCCGCTGCTGGCGTGCGCCGGTCACCATTGCCACCCTTTGCCCCGGTCATGAGCCCACCTCCTCCTCGTCATCGCGGGCCGTGGGAATGACCACCCCGAGTTGTTCATCGTCGGTACCGGGGCGTGCCGGACGGATCGCCCCGTAGAGCACGGTGTCGACGCTCGCCCGCAGCAGATCGGCTGCGGTCCAGTCGAGTTCGCGCGGCAACTGCGAGGTGAGCAGCCGCTCCACCGCGCCGCGGGTGATCTCACTCAGCAGCTCAGGCGGCACCGACAGCAGTCCCCGCTGGTGCCCGTCCCGAAACAGCTCGTCGAGCCGCCGGTAGACCACCGCGTCCACACGCTGCTCCACGTACTGGCGCAGCATCGCATCGCCGCCCCGCCCCGCCGCGAGTTGAGCTGCGCCGATCCGCCCGAGCTCACTGCCTGCCGCGATCAAGAACCGCTGTACCCGCACACCAAACGGCTGCCCTTCTGCGTCCTCGGCCGCCGCCACCAGCGTGCGCTCCACCGCCGCGAACAGCCGATCCAGCACCGCGGCCAGCAGGCTGCGCTTGTCCGGGAAATGACGGTAGATCGTCTTCTTGCTCATCCCGAGATCACGAGCGAGATCGTCCATGCTCACCGGCGCGAAACCCGGCGCGAAGAACAGCCGGCCGGCCGCCTCCACGATCACGTCAGCACGCCACCCGCCACGCTCGGAAACTTGTGAAACTGCTCCAGTTTCCATAGTTCCGACGGTAGGTTCCCACCCCTGCGCTGTCAAGGCACGCGGGCATGTGGGGACTAGGAGCCTGTCTCAGCAACTGGCAACCCGGCCGCGGTTCCTGATCATTCATGCGGGGTGTGGTCGGCACTCAGCTCGGCCAGATCCTGCTCGACTCCCGCAGCCCCCTGGTGGTGGCCACCTCGCTCGGATCGATCGCCGCCATGGCCGCACTGATCAGCACCCCGGGCGTCAGCCAGTTCCTCGGCTGCGTACCGGTCGGCTGGGCGCAGGGGCTCGGCTCCGCCCGCCGCGACCGCCGCCCTCGCCCCCGTCCTGATCCACCGGATTCCCGGAGTCGGCGGTGTGGTGCACATCGTCGTCCACGCCAACAGCAACGGCGGGCCAACGTCGTCGACTGATCGCGCGCACGCCTCGCTCCGCCCGTCCGTCCTGTGTGACGACCTCGATTACGGGAGGGGATGCAGTAACGGTGCAGCTTCTATCTGGTCGGTGCCACGATGCCCTCCAGTGCATCCCACCCTGGATAGGCTAGGGGCATGCAGCGGGTTTCCCTCGCGGCCCCGGCTCGTCGGCAGCGGACACGGACGGCCACCGCGGGTGGTGGTCACACCGCCCACGGCGGGCAGGAGAAAGTCGTGCGGCGAAAGGTCATCGGCACGATCGCGGGCGTCGTTCCCGATCAGCACCCGAACCCCGGTGAGGCGACGGTGCCGGTCTTGTCCGGTCGGGTCGGGCCATCGGCCCGCGATCCCGTCGCGGGAGAGGTCTGCGGGTGATCGGCTCCTCCTGCCCGACCCGCGCCGCAGCCTCGAACCCGTTGGCGGACTCCACGGTCCCGTCGACAGCCGGCGAAGCCGTCGTGACCCACACCCGGACCCGGGGTCACCGACCGTTCCCGGCGCTGACACGACGTCCGGGTCGACTACAGTCCATTTTCGGCGGCCCGAATTTTGGCGGATCGTCCTGTCATGCCACCGATCGACCCGAGGAGGGCTCGCCGCCCGACCGGGAACATGTTGAGCAGCATGTTGCTCAATCGTGGATTCGTCTCGATCGCCGCTGCGAGTTGCTCGGTCATCAGGCGCCCGACCTCCGCGTGCTCGCCCGCGCGCATCGCGTCCAGGATCGCACGTCCACGCCGCCATCCGCGACGGCGTCCACTGGCCGACGGAGCGTCTGCGCCGCGGCGCGACGATCGGCCTCGGCCGGTCACTGTTTGTCGCGACTGACCGATGACATCGGCTGGACGGTGCTCAGCGTCAACACCCACCGTCCGCCGTTCTGGTTTCTCGGCAGCGCTGAAGTCGCGTCGATGCCCGATCTTCGCGGCCGCCGCCTGGCGGTCCACGCTGCCCACACGGCACCCGGATGCTTCGCCCGAATCGTCCTGCGAAAGCACGGGTTGGACCCCGACCGCGATCTGGAGTGCGTGGCGCGCGACCCGGGGGACTACCAGATGGATCTGCGCCGCCTGCGCGAAGGCGCGATCGACGCCGCCTATGTCGGCAGCACGCTCTCGCCCGAACAGGTCGCTCAGGAAAAAGGCTTTCACCTGCTGGCGTGGGTCGGCGATCACTTCCAGATCCCGACCGTGGGCGTCGCGGTGGATCCGATCCACACCCCACTGGACAGTCCCGCGCTGCACGCATTGGTCCGAGCCAACGACCGTGCCCTCCGAACCCTTGCCGAGCAGCCCACGTTGACCGTCGATGACATCGGGGGGTTCCTGAACCGAGTGACCCACGATGAGGCAAAGCAGTACTACGAACGCTACGTCGGCCCTTACTTCACCGCCGACGGCCAGGTCGACCTAGACGTCGCCCGGCACGCCATCGCCGCGGTCGCGGCGGAACTCGGCGTCGCGGCGGTGGAGGCCGAGTCCGTCTACGGGGCGGCGTCGTCACGACGGTGGACGCGCTGACGATAAGCGACCGGTCGGCTACTATCGATGGAATGCCGAGGCCTCCGAACCCAGACGTGCGTCGTCGCCTGCTCAACGCGGGGCTGGCCCTCGTCCACGGACGCGGTTTCGCGGCCAGCGGCGTCAAGGACATCACCGACTCGGCCGGTGTGCCGAAGGGGTCGTTCTACGCGTACTTCGCCAGCAAGGAGGCGTTCGCCGCGGCGATCCTGGAGCACTATTGGGCCGACATCGAGCAACGTATCGTGCCGATTCTCGACGCCGACGGGCCTGCGCAGGAGCGCCTCGTCCGCTTCTTCCACGCGCTCGCCGACGAGCACGAAGCGAGTGACTTCCTCCTCGGCTGCTTGATCGGCAACCTGTCGCTGGAACTCGGCGGGTCGAGTGACGCCGTTCGCGACCAGCTCGCCAGCATCCTCGACCGCTGGGACGCCGCCCTCACGGCGTGTGTGCGTACTGGTCAGCAGGGGTCCGGACGCATCCGGGCGGATCTCGACGCCGACGAACTCGCGGCCATGCTCATCGAGGCATGGGAAGGCGCAGCCATACGCGGCAAGGTGACCCGAAGCCGTACGCCGTACGCACGCTTCGAAACCATCACCGTTCCGGCGCTTCTTCGCTGATCAAGCTTGAAGAAGGCCGCCGTGAGCTGCAACGATTGTAAATAGACGACCGGTCATCTATTATTCGTGTGATAACTGCACCGACCGGAGGATCGCCCCCGATGACAGACCCCGCCAGCTACGCTGAACCGCCGAATCCCGCGCTACCGTCGTCCGGCTTCGAGTTCGATCTCCACCACGCCGCCCTCGTGGTCACCGACCCCCAGGTCGACTTCCTGAGCCCCGACGGCGTGTCCTGGGCGGTATTCGGCGACAGCATCCAAGAGAACGACACGGTGGCCCACATCGGCGAACTGTTCGACGCGGCGAAGTTCGCCGGAATCACCGTCGCGGTGTCGCCCCACTACTTCTATCCCACCGACGCGCAGTGGCGCTTCGGCGATCCGCTCGAGAAGTTCATGGGCGGCGTCGGCATGTTCGGGCGCCGGGGCGCGTACACGTTGGACGGCTTCGCCGGCTCGGGCGCCGACTTCCTGCCCGCCTACCAGGACCACATCCACGACGGCCGCACCGTGATCGCCTCACCGCACAAGATCGTCGGTCCGGAGTCCAACGACCTCGTCCTGCAGTTGCGCAAGCGCGGCATCAACCAGGTCATCCTCGCCGGGATGGCCGCCAACCTGTGCGTCGAGGGCCATATGCGCGAACTCGTCGAGCAGGGCTTCGAGGTCGTCGTCGTCAAGGACGCCACGGCGGGCCCGCGGCTGCCCGAAGGCGACGGCTACCTGGCCGCGCTGGTGAACTTTCGATTCCTCGCCAGCGCGGTATGGACCACCGCGGAGGCCGTCCACGTCCTCAAGAACCACACCCAACCCATCGAAGGAGTCTGAACGACATGACGATTGACGATCCACGGCATCACGGGTTCGCCTTGAACAATGGCGACGGAGAGATCCCGGCCCTCGGGTTCGGAACGCTGGTCTCCGATAGCAGAAAGACCCGCAAGGCCACCACGGCCGCCGTCGAGGTCGGCTTCCGCCACCTTGACTGCGCCGAGCGGTACCGCAACGAGGCCGAGGTCGGCGCAGCACTGAAGGACCTGCTCACCAGCGGGACGGTCCGCCGCGAGGACCTGTTCGTCACCACGAAGCTGTGGAACAACAACCACCGGCCCGAACGGGTGAAGCCCGCCCTCGAAGCCAGCCTGCGCAGGCTCGGCCTGGACTCGGTGGACCTCTATCTGGTGCACACCCCATTCGCGTTCAAACCTGGCGACGACCAAGATCCCCGGCACCCGCACGGCGCCATCGTCTACGACGACGGCGTGACCCTCGAGGAAACTTGGGCGGCCATGGAAGGCGTTGTCGACGACGGACTCTCGCGAGCGATCGGTTTGTCGGACATCGACGTCGAGGGCACTCGAGAGATCATCGACACCGGCAGGATCAAGCCTGCGGTCGTCGAAGTCGAATCTCACCCGTACCACCCCCAATGGGGGCTGCATCAACTGTGCCAGACCGAAGGCATCGTGCTGCTGGCGTTCGCGCCGTTGGGGCACGCGCTGCAGCCGCGACTTCTCGACGACCCGCTCATCATGGAAGTGAGCGAACAACTGCGACAAACGCCTGCGCAAGTGCTCCTCGCCTGGGGTATCCAACGCGGCACCGCGGTTCTGACGTCGTCGGTGACGCCCGCCCGCATCGCCGAGAACGCCGACATCGACGCCCTTCCCGAGGACGTCATCCGGACGATCAACGAACTCGAGACCCGGCACCGGTTCAACTCTGTCGTCGACGCGGGCGAGCCGGGATTCCTCGAAGTGCCTCAGGGCAGTTGAGGGGCTGACGAGATGACCAAGACGGACGTCGTGTTGATCGGCGCGGGCATCATGAGCGCCACCCTGGGCACGCTGCTGCGACTCGTCGAGCCCGACTGGTCGATCACCGTCATCGAACGGTTGGACGGCGTCGCGGCAGAGAGCAGCAACCCGTTCAACAACGCAGGTACCGGCCACTCCGCGTTGTGCGAACTGAACTACACGCCGGAATTGCCGGACGGCTCCATCGACGTCATCAAGGCGGTGTTCGTCAACGAACAATTTCAGGTGCGCGCCAATTCTGGTCGCACGCCGTGGAAAAGGGTATACTCAACGACCCACGGAGCTTCATCAACCCCGTCCCGCACGTGTCCTTCGTGCACGGCGCCGAGCGCGTCGACTATCTACGTCGGCGCCGTGAGGCCTTGGTCTCCAACCCGCTGTTTGCCAGCACGACGTTCATCGACGACGCCGATGAGTTCGCGCGGCGGCTGCCGCTGATGGCGGCGGAGCGCGACCCGGCCGTCCCGGTAGCCCTGAACTGGACGAGCGACGGCACCGACGTCGACTTCGGGTCACTGGCGAAACAACTCATCGGCTATGGCGTCCGCACGGGCACCAGCACGCTGTTCGGCCACGAGGTGCGCGGACTGTCCCACGAGTCGACGGCAGTTGGACGGTCGACGTGCGCAACCGCCGCACCGGCGACACCCGAAAGATCAAGATTCGCTTCGTGTTCGTCGGTGCGGGTGGCGGAGCCTTGCACCTGCTGCACAGGGCAGGCATTCCGGAGGCCAAGGGATACGGCGGCTTTCCGGTCAGCGGAGAATTCCTGCGCACCGCCAATCCCACGCTGACCGAAGCGCATCACGCAAAGGTGTACGGCTTTCCGCCGCTTGGTGCGCCGCCGATCTCGGCGCCGCACCTCGACACCCGGATCATCGGCGGTCAGTCCTGGCTCCTGTTCGGGCCGTTCGCCGGGTGGTCGCCCAGATTCCTCAAGCAGGGCCATCTCGGCGACCTGCCGCGGTCGGTCAAGCCCACCAACTTCGGGCCGATGGTCGACGTCGCGCTGAGCCAGTTGAGCTTGGTCAAGTATCTCGTCGGCCAACTCCGGCTGTCGGAGGCCGACCGAGTCGACGCCCTGCGTGAATTCGCCCCCAGCGCCGTCGATTCGGATTGGTCACTTTCGGTGGCGGGCCAACGGGTGCAGGTCATCAAACCGGCCAGGCGCCTTCGCGGCACGCTGGAATTCGGTACTACGGTGATCGCGGCGGCCGACGGCAGCATCGCCGGCCTGCTGGGTGCCTCACCCGGCGCGACGACCGCCATACCCGCGATGCTCGACGTGCTGGAGCGGTGCTTCGGCAACCGGTTCGCCACGGTATGGCGGCCCCGGCTCCTGGAGATGATCCCGTCACTCGGCACCAAGCTGTCCGAGGAACCCGCACTGTTCCACGAAGTGTGGGACTGGGGCACTCGGGTGCTGGGCTTGGACACTCCCAACGGGCAGGTGGCGGTCAACGAGAGTCGGAGATTCGGGTAGTGCCGACGACCTGATATGTACGCCGGTTTGTCAAGGACGCAGGGCGAGGCGGCGTCCAGGACCGTCGTCGTGGGCGCCGCCTCTGTGGGCCCGGTCGATCTGGGGTGGTGGCGAGCGTGTCGGTTTCGACGCGTGGTCAACTCTGATATTCGCGGGTTGGGTACCGCAGGACGGTTGTTCGGCTGGAGTGGGCCGCTCGTCTAATGTCGAGCGTGATCCCAACGTACAGTTGGAGATTGCTCAATAGGTTGCGCGCGGATCACTCCCAGGCGCTGCCGTCACCACCGCATGATTCGTCCGGACGTTGTGGGGGGTTCCCGTTCCGGTCCTTGCTCAACGGTCGTCGGCGACGAGGGGGCAAGGTGGAGTCCCCGCAGCGCAGCGAGGAGAACCGACCTTGCCGCCCGACGAGTCGACGACCACACTCGCAACCGGGGATGCGGAACGGGGACCCTGATCTCAGGTGTCGAGCACGGCCAGCGACCAACACCAGCCGGCGAGTTCGCGGGCGATCGCGGTGTTCGCCAGTGCGG
>SEEV01000141.1 GCA_004211695.1 Rhodococcus sp. (in: high G+C Gram-positive bacteria) | reverse complement strand
CCAACGCCGCCGCGTCCAGAAGCTCCCGATCCGCCCGCTCCACACCCTGCATGAACCCATTTTCCCAGCTCAGGCCGATGAACCCGGGAGGCGCGCCGATAATTCAGCGGCCTCCTAGGTCGAGTTCGGCGATCGAGATGGGCGTCGACTCGGCGAACGGGCGCGCTCGGCCGATCTCTTCGAGTACCGCTCCACGGATCTTCATCTCGGGCTTCTCCTCCTTGTTCGGCGATTCCTCGTTACCGGACGATGCCGCGCACCGAGGCCGGCAGATCGCGCTTGCGACGATACGGTCCGACGACGGAGGCCCCGAACGGGCGTTGCAGCAGCACCCTGGCGACGTCGCGAACCTCGTCGGTGGTGACGGCGTCGATCTTGGCGAGGGTTTCGGTGATGCTCCGGTGATTGCCGTAGTTGAGTTCGCTGCGACCGATGCGGTGCATCCGGGAACCCGAATCCTCCAGTCCCAGAACCAGTCCACCCCGTAGCGACCCCTTGGCGCGGGCGCATTCGGCGTCGGTGATGCCCTCGGCCGCCACGTTCGAGAGCACCTCGCGGATCACGGTGGTGACCTCTCCGAGGTTCTCGGGCTGGCAACCGGCGTAGATCGAGAACGCACCCGTGTCGGAGAACGTGTCGATGCCCGAATACACGGAGTACGCCAGGCCGCGGATCTCCCGCACCTCCTGGAATAGCCGGGAACTGAGCCCGCCACCGACGGCGGCGTTGAGCACCGACAACGCCCAGCGGTGCGGCTCGTGCCGGCCGAACGAACGGACCCCGAGCGAGAGGTGGACCTGTTCGCTGTCCCTGTTGGTGAGGCTGAGCATCGGCTCCGTGCGCAGTCGCAGGGTCCCGGCGCGGCGCGGCGCCGGTTCGGCCGCCGATTCGAGGTGCCCTGCGAACGCGCGCCGCACCAGTTCGACCGTGGCGTCGTGCTCCACGTTGCCCGCGACGGCCACCACCATCCGCTGCGGCGTGTAGCGCCGCACGTGGAAGGAATGGAGTTGGGTGCGAGTCATCGATTCGATGGATTCGACGCTGCCGATCACGGGACGTCCCACGGGGTGGTCGCCGTAGAGCGCGGTGAGGAAGGCGTCGCCGAGGAGATCTTCCGGGTCGTCGTCGCGCATCGCGATCTCTTCGAGCACCACCTGGCGTTCCACGTCGACGTCCGCGGACCGGCACCGCCCTCGCAGCACGACGTCGCTGACCAGGTCGACGGCGAGGGGCAGGTCCTCGTCGAGCACGTGCGCGTAGAAGCAGGTGTGTTCCTTGGACGTGAAGGCATTGAGCTCGCCTCCGACGCCGTCCATCACCTGCGCGATGTCGAGGGCACTGCGCGAGGGTGTGGCCTTGAACAGGAGGTGCTCGAGAAAGTGCGCCGCCCCCGCGACGGTGGGCTGCTCGTCGCGTGATCCGACACCCACCCACACGCCGACGGACGCGGATCGGACGCCGGGAACGTATTCGGTCACCACCCGGAGCCCGCCGGGAAGCACGGTGCGCCGGACGCCGGTATCCGGCTCGTGCAGGGTCGGCGCTTGGGTCAGTGCTGCAGTGCGGCTGCGATCGATCTTGGCCATGTAGTGGTTCAGCAGTCCTCGGAGGCTGGGCGTCGTCGAACGGCAAACTTTACACGCGGCATGCGACCGGCATTCACCAGCCTCGACGATGCGGTTCCGGGCCGATCAGAGCCGTCGGCGGGAGGCGTCGGACCGCAGATCGGTTGCCGCCAGCACCGCGATGCGCTCGGTCCGCTGCCCCGGCCGGATCATGTCCCGGTCTTCCAGCATCCGCGTGCGGGACGAGAGCGCGGGACCGAACGGCACGCTCTCCGACGCGACCACGTCCACCCGCAGCCCCCGTTCCTCCAGCATCGTCCGGGTCTTGTCCACGCCGTTGAGCGTCGACTGCACAAGCAGCAGGGTGCCGCCGGGAGCGAGGAGGTCGGGGGTTTCGCTGCAGATCCGGTCGAGCACTGCACGGCCGTCCACGCCGGCGTCCCACGCCCGGGCGAGAACCCGGCCGGGTCGGCCGTCGTCCGTCGCCGGTGTGTAGGGCGGGTTCGCCACGATCACGTCGAAGAGAAGAGTCCGGACGGAATCCACGAGGTCGCCCCGGACGACACGGATCGTGCGGCGGTTCAGTTTGGCGTTGAGCCAGGTGCTGAGTGCGGCCCGGCGCGACACGTCGACCGCGGTGACCCAACCGGCTCCGGCCGCACATGCCTGCACGCTCAACGCCCCTGTACCGCAACACAGATCGAGCACGCGGGTGCCCGGCCCCAGATCGCGGGCGGCCAGCACCTCGGCGAGCAGCCAGGTGTCACGCTGGGGGCGATACACCCCCGGTAGACGGAAAAGCATGATCGGCTCCCTCCCCCGCCGTTCCCTCCAAGCGTGGCCAGTACCCCGAGTTACATGCAACTCGACACGGGCCAATTCACGCGCTGTTCACCTCGGAGCACGTCCGAACCGCGCCTGCGCCGCCTGCCGGCGCCGGAAGCGGGCATTCTTCCCTACCGGACGGGCATCGGGGGTGCGTCGTCAGGCGCGAGTTGGGCACCGATCTTCCGGAACAGCGCGTCGGCCGCATTCTGGTATGCGCCCGTGTCGTCGAAGGCCGCCGGATCGTAGGTGACGGCCACGGCGATGGCGATCTTCTGGGACGGTAGGTAGGCCTCGGCGGCCGCGTATCCGCCGAACAGCGGGTTCTGCATCAGCCAGTTACCGACGACGGGCTGTCCGAGTCCGTAACTGTAGTCGTCAGATTGCGGAAAACAGGTGGTACAGCCGGGCAGGGCGGTCGTCTTGCCGCGCAGATCCGTCGTCACCATGGCCTCGTACGACTCGGGCGACAGGAGTTCGCCGGTGCCGATCGCTATCGCGGTGTCGTGGAGGTCGTAGATATTCGTGGTCTGGATCGCGCCGTGCGTGATGGTCCAGGACGGGTTCCAGAACGTGGACTCCTCGTAGAACGGTGTGGCAGGTGGAATCTGCAGTGCCTCGCGCCGTTCGGACGAGAATGCGTGCAGGACGGGTTCGGTGATCGCCGGCGTCCCCGGATCCGTGGTGTTGTCGAGGCCGAGAGGGCCGAGCACCTTCGCCTGCAGGAGCGCCGTGATCGGCTGACCGGTGATCTTCTCGAGCGCCAACCCCAGGATCACGTAATTGGTGTGGGCGTAGTTCCAGTTGGTGCCGGGCTCGTAGAGGAGCGGCTTGGACGTGCTGTACGCGAGGAGTTCCTCGGGCGTCCAGGTGTGGAACGGGTCTGCGTAGAGGGCGGAGTCGAATTCGGTGTTTCCGATGACGTAGTCGACGTACCCCGAGGTCATCTGGGCGAGCTGACGGAGCGTCACACGGTCGGCGTGCGGGAGGTCGGGCAGCCACGTCGACACCTTGTCGTCGAGACTCACCTTCTTCTCGTCGACGAGTTGCAGCAGCAGCGTCGAGACGTAGGAGATCGCGACGGCTCCGTTGCGGAAGTGCATGTCGGTGGTCGCGGGCACACCGGCCATCGACTCGCCGAGCGCCTGGGTGACGATCTCCTTGCCGTCCACCGTGACTCGCACGATCACCGCCTTCAGGTGATCCTCCGCCATGGCGTCGCGCACGATCTTCATCACCGCGTCGGCCTGCGCGGGATCAGCCGACGGCGCCGAGGAGCCGTTGCCCGAATCCGACGACGAACCGGAAGGCGAAGTGTTCGACGTAGATGCGGCCAGGAGGGCGAGCACGCACGCCAACAGGAGGATCCGCCGCTTCGGTGCCATACCCGAGCTTGGCAGATCCGCGCTGTGCGCGGGACGAAACCGCCTGACGGCTCCCGTCAGGACTTCTGCTGTCGCAGATACAAATCGCGGAGCAGTGCCACCTCGGCGCCGTGATGGATGACCTCACGATTGATGTGCAACACCAGCGTCGCCATCGGGCGTTCCGCGTATTGCCCCTCACTTGGCCCGCACCGCCGGGCGAGGCCATCGGTTCCCAGGCTCAGCACGCCGGCACCCCAGGCGTCGTACTGCTCGTCGAGTTGGGCGAGCGCCCGCGCAGCGGTGCCGGCGTACTCGAACGACTGATAGTCGACGGGCGGCCCGCCGAAATGATTGCCGATCCGCGCGCCGAACACGCCGACGATGATGTGCCCCAGCCGCCAGGCGATGGTCGTGATCGGGGGCGGGTCCGGCTCGGGGAAGGCGAAATCGATGGTGAAGTCGCCGCTGCCGGCCTGAACCGGTGCCTGCGACCGCCCTCTCGGACGCACACTCCAGCTGTCCGGTGCGGGCTCCCAGAAATACTCCTCGTCGGTCAGCCCGTCCAGCCGGGGACGCAGCTGGTGCTCCCAGTGCCACCTCAGCTGATCGGTGAGTTCCTGCGGCCAGTCCATGTCGCGTCTCCCCTCTTCCCGGCGCGCCGACGGGACGCGGACCTCTCGCCTCGGCTACCGCACCCCGTCGCGGGCCCGGACACCCGGATGATTGGCCCGGATGTTGATCTCCGCCAGCGTGACCGTTCGGTCGATCCGCCGGAGCCTCGTTTCCGGCTTCTTCGCCGACGCTATCCATTCCAGTATCAATCGTGTCGAAGACGGCGGAAACTTCTCGAAGTTCGTGCGTGCAGGCTCGTTTCGGTCGAACGCGGCCTGCAGGTCGGCGGGGACGACCGCGCTGTCTCCGTTCGCCGTGTTTTCCCAGGTCCCCTTGGCCTTGGCCAGCTCGATGGCGGCGAACCCGTGATCCGTCATCAATCCCTGCTCGATCATGCTCGCCGCGCGCTGCCGGTTCACCCTGCTCCAGGAACTCCGCACGGCGCGGGGCGTGAAGCGCAGTTGCGAGCTGTCGGCATCACGTGAGCGATGCACGCCGTCGATCCATCCGAAGCACAGTGCCTGTTCGATCGCCTCGTGATAGCGCACGCTCGGCGTGCCGCTGTTCTTGTGGTGAATGATCAGCCAGATCTCGTTCTCGGATCGGGAATTCTCCGCCAGCCATGCACGCCACTCCGCGCTCGTGCGAGCCACGACGGTGTTCATCTCACGCCCCTGCCTTCGACGCGACGATGTCCAGGTAGTGCTGGTTGAACATCACTCCGAGGATGTTGCCGAACGGGTCGGCCACCGCTGCCGTCACGAATCCCGGACCGTGCTCGACCGGCTTCGAGTGGAGGGTGGCACACAGGGACAGCAGCCGCTCGACGCCCGCGTCGAGATCGTCGACGTGCCAGTAGGTCATCGTGTTCTCGGCGTCGCGCGACCGACCCGGAGCAGCGAATTGGCTGTCGATGATGCCCAGCTCGTGCTGGTAGTCGCCGATCCGGAACTCGATGTACGCCGGCGTTCCGTCGACCGAGCGCACGAAATACGGCTCGAGGCCGAGCAGTTCCGTGTACCAGGCCTGGGCGGCGGTGAGGTCGTCTGCGTAGAAGTTGACGGTGGTGAGTCCTCGCAACATGGGTTGTTCCTTTCCTCGGGTCGGTGACAACACTCATCCTCCGACTCAAAGTGCTCACCAAGTGAGCACTTTCCGAGGGAAACTGAAAACATGCGCGCAGACCGACTCGTCGCCACCCTTCTGCTGATGCAGTCCCGCGGTCGGGTGACCGCCGCCGAACTGGCGGACGAGCTCGAGGTGTCGGTCGCCACCGCTCGCCGCGACCTGGAGGCGCTGTCGGCAGCGGGCATCCCCGTCTACCCGCAGTCGGGGCGAGGCGGAGGGTGGTCGCTCGTCGGGGGCGCTCGCACCGACCTCAGCGGTCTGTCGGCGACCGAGGCGCAGGCACTGTTTCTTCTCGTCGGCCCGGCCGCCGCGGTCTCGGGCGAGGCGAAGGCGGCGCTGCGCAAGCTCGTCCGGGCACTGCCGCAGACGTTCCGCGCCGACGCCGAGGCCGCCGCCGGTGCCACGATGATCGATCCCACCCGGTGGGGTGAGCGCGACCGCCCCCGGCCCGACATGGTCGAACTTCTGCAGGCCGCCGTGGTCCGGCGCCGCAAAGTCCGCCTGACGTACACCAACAGCGCGAGGGAGCGTTCCGAGCGGCTGGTCGACCCGTGGGGCCTCGTCGACAAGGACGACACCTGGTACCTGCTCGCCGGGACCGAACGTGGGCAGCGCACGTTCCGAGTCGACAGAATCGTCGGCGCCGAGCCGACGGAACAGCCCGCCGAGCGCCCGGACGACTTCACCCTCGCCGCGGCGTGGGAAGAGGTGGTCGACCAGATGGAGCAGCGGCGTGGGGCGACCTGGGCGACCGTGCTCATCGAGAGCAGGTTCGTGCCGATCCTTCGGGACCACTTCGGACGCCACTGCCACGCAGACGGTGAGGAAGGCGACGGCCGCACCCGGGTCCGCCTCGCGGCACCGACCGCGTTGGACATCGCCCGGAACCTCGCCGGCTGGGGTGCCATGGTCGAGGTGCTCGAACCGCGGTCGGTACGGACCGAACTCGCCCGAATCGGAGCCGAACTCGCCGGCCGCTACGGCGAACCGGGTCGGTGAACGCCACCGGGTCGCGGCGCACCTTCAGTCGGTCAGATAACGCTCGACCGTCTCGACCTTCGCGTGCAGCTGATCGGTGCGACCCGGCCGGATATCCGCCTTGAGTACCAGGCTGACCCTCGGAAACTGTTCCAGCAGAACGTCGGTGGCACGCTTCACGACGGCCATCACCTCGTCCCAGTCACCCTCGACAGTCGTGAACATCGACGTGGTCTCGTTGGGCAACCCGGATTCGCGCACCACGCGGACGGCCGCGGCGACGGCGCCACCGACGCTGTCCGAGTCACCACCCATCGGGCTGACGCTGAATGCCACCAGCATGTTCACTCCTTCCTCATGAGTGGACGAGGACGATCTCGCCCACCCGCCTCCGAGGATTCGAGCATGTCATGCCCTGCGGGAGCGTCGGGGATGCGGCTGCCCTGCTGCCTCAGAGTTCTCCTGGCGTGCGCAACGAATCGGTCCGTCATCGGATGCTGGTTACGGCGCGGCCAGGTCAGGTAGACCGGGACAGGGCTGGTGTTCGGGAGCGGTAGATAGGTGACCCCGGGGTGGGGGTGGCTGTACTCGGTGGCTTCGCTCGTCAGGCCGATCGCTTCTCCCGTGGCGATGGTCGTCAACCATTCGTCGACGTTCGCGACGATCACCGTCCTGTCCGGGCGGTTGTGCCTCGGCCACAGTTTCAGGTCTGCTGTTCCTGCGTTGGAGCACAGGGCGATTCGGTGGGACACCAGATCGTCGAGCGACACCGTGTCCGTGCGGTTGAGCGGGTTGTCGTCGGCGACGGCAAGCATGCGGTTCTCGTGTCCGAGCAGGGCATGCTCGAAGGCGGGCGGGCCTGGTTTCGCGCGGAAGAACGCCAAGTCGATTTCACCTTTCCGCAGTGCCAGGGCGGGGTCGTCGACTCGCCGGACCACCAGTTCGGTCCCGGTGTCGTTCTTCCAGGTACGCAGCAATGCCACCGTGTGACGGCCGAGGGCCGACCACGCAAACCCGACCCGCAGCGGCGCCGGGCCCTCTTATACCTCGGCGATGGCCTCGTCCACACTCTGCAGGATCCGGTGTGCGCGCTCCCACAGCAGCTGCCCCTGCCCGGTCAACTCCAGGTGCCGGGTGCTGCGGTCGACGAGTTTCGTCCCGATCCGCTCCTCGAGCTGGCCGAGTGTGCGTGAGAGCGCAGGCTGCGCTACGTGCAGCACGGCTGCCGCACCGGTGATGCTGCCCTCGTCGCCGATGGCCGCGAGAGCACGCAGGTGCCGCAACTCGATATTCATAACTGACGAGCAGAACACCACATGAAATGGCATTTCTCATCGTTACTCGGCGTGGTTAGCGTTGCCGGCATGAACATTCTGCTTATCGGACCGGCCGGCCGACTCGGCTCCGCCGTCCACACCACCCTGACCGACCGCGGCCACAAGGTCCTCACCGCCAGCCGCAATTCCGGGGACTTCCGTGTCGACCTGACCGACCCTGCCTCCGTCGCCGCGCTCTACGACAGCGTCGGCACCGTCGATGCCGTTGCCAGCGCCGCCGGGACCGTGCCCTACAAGCCCATTCAGGAGATGACCGCCGACGACTATGCCGCCGCCTACGACGGCAAGGTCCGCAGTCAGATCGAACTGGTCCGGCAGGGCATCGGCCGCATCGCCCCGACCGGGTCGTTCACCCTCATCACCGGGATCCTCGCCCGCACCCCCATCGCCACCGGAACCGCCGCATCACTGGCCAACGGAGCCGTGGAGGCGTTCGTGCGCGCCGCTGCCGTCGAGATCGCCCCGCAGCGCGTCAACGCGATCAGCCCGACGGTGTTCACAGAGGCCCTCGACGCCTACGGCGACAACTTCCCGGGCTTCCCGTCCGTCGACCTCGCGGACGTCGCGCAGGCCTACGTGCGCTCCATCCAGGGCGTCCAGACCGGTCAGATCTTCGCCCTCGACTGACCTGCCGACGAGATCCCAGCCCCACCGACACAGTCGCCGAGGCACCGTCTCGGCATGGAAGCGGCCTGAAACCATGAACAGCACCACTTTTCCCACGAAACCCTCACGTCACGCGTATGACGTGGTCATCATCGGCGGCGCCACCAGCGGCTCTGCGGTCGCCTGGTACCTGGCCACCAACCCCGACTTCTCCGGCTCCGTCCTGGTGATCGAACGCGACACGTCGCTGAAGTACTCGGCCACCATGTCCAGCAACAACTGTATGCGCCAGCAGTTCGCGACCGAGATCAACATCGAGATCGCGCAGTACGCCGCCGAGTTCGTCGAGAACTTCCGGGAGAACCTCGGCGGCGACACCGAGATCCCGCACCTGCCGATCCGGAACTTCGGGTACCTCTACCTCGCCGACAACGACGACCTCGCCGACACTCTGCGCCAGGACCAACGACTCCAATCATCCTGTGGGGCAGGGACGACAATCCTCTCACGTGAGGAGATCGCCGCGAAGTATCCCTTCTACCGGCTCGACGACATCGTCGCCGGCAGCCTCAACACCGTCGACGAGGGCGCCTTCGACGCCCTGCTGATGGTCGACTGGTATCGGCGCAAGGCCCGCGAACACGGCGCCGAGTACATCGAGAACGAGGTCGTGTCGATCGGCCGCACCGGAGACCGTATCGACACGCTCACCCTGGCCGGCGGCGAAGTGATCACCGCAGGCACGGTCGTCGACGCCGCCGGCACCCGCGCCGCGCACGTGGCGCGAATGGCCGGGGTGGACCTGCCGATCGAGGCCCGGCGCCGCTACACCTACATCTTCTCCGCTCAGAACCCGCTCGATCAGGACCTTCCACTGACCATCGACCCGACCGGGGTGCACATGCGCTCCTACGCGAGCACGACTACCTCGTCGGCTGCCCACCCAGCCACGACGACCCGGCGGTCGACGTCGACGACTTCGGCTACCCGGAAGACATCTGGGAAACCAAGATGCTGCCGGTGATCACCACACGGCTGCCCGGGCTCGGTGCCATCACCGTGACCGAGTCCTGGGTCGGTCACTACGAGTTCAACACCTTCGATCACAACGCGATCATCGGCCCGCACACCGAAGTGCCGAACCTGGTCATGTGCAACGGCTTCTCCGGGCATGGAAGCCAGCAGGCACCGGCCTGCGGCCGCGGCGTCGCCGAGCTGATCACCTACGGCGAGTTCCGCACCCTCGACCTCTCCGCCCTCTCACACCGGCGGATCGCCGAGAACAGGCCCTTGACCGAGCGCGCGGTCATCTAGCACACTTCCCACGCCTGTCGGATACTTCGATACCGCACACTCCCAGGGTCTGTGCCACGAGGAATCTGCTCGATGAGATCGGCGTGCCCGCACGAGGCGTCGCCAGTCCCGACGGTACATCCGCAGGTTGGCCGAGTCGGCAATCGACGGCCCCGTCGTCGAAGTTGCCGGACGCCGGACGTGTTTCCTGGCAGTGTGAGGGCGGTGACCGGCTTCCGATTCTCCTACAACATCTTCGGCATAACCTCACGCGAGGACTTCGTCGAGACCTGCCGCCGCGCCGAGCGATACGGCTATGACACGGTGTTCGCCGCGGATCACCTGGGGGTCGCCTCACCATTCCCGGCGTTGGTCGCCGCAGCCTCGGCCACCGAGAGTCTGCGGGTCGGCACCCTGGTGCTCAACGCAGCGTTCTGGAATCCGACGCTGCTGGCCCGCGAGGTGGCCACCACCGACGTCCTCACCGACGGCCGGCTGGAACTGGGTTTGGGTGCGGGCCACATGCAGTGGGAATTCGACCGGGCGCGTATCGACTGGGAGCCGTTCGGCGCCAGGGCCGGGCGGCTGCGGGCGACGATCGAGCAGTTGCAACGGGAGTTCGCCGCCGACGGCTACCCCCAGCAGGCACCCTTGCGGGACGAGTTCGGCATTCCGGTGCTGCGGCCGGTGCAGCGCCGCGGGTTCGGCGGTCACGGCCCGCCCCTGATCGTCGGCGGCACCGGAGACCGCATTCTGCGGGTGGCCGCCGAGCACGCCGACATCATCAGCGTGGCCGGTGCCTTCCAGATCAAGGGACAGTCTCCCGGCACGATGCGCATCGCAACCGCCACCGAGGCCGACGAGCGGGTGCGCTTTGTCCGCACGTGCGCCGGCAACCGCGCCGACCGGATCGAATGGCACGCCCTGATCCAGGCGGTCGTGAAGACCGACGATCGCGAGGGCGCCGCTGCCGCCCTCGCGCAGCGATTCGGCAACCTGATGTCGCCGGACGACATCCTGGCGACACCATTCGTGTTGGTGGGCACCGTCGATCAGATGGCCGCGCAGCTGTTGCGCAACCGTGAGCGCTACGGCTTCACCTATTACACCGTCCACGGACCGTACATGGATGCGTTCGCACCGGTCGTCGAGCGAATCCGCACGATGAACACGTGACCGCACCCGAATGCAGTTGCGTGGGAGGCAGTTCAGCTCGACGATGTAACGAATTCTGCTCCGTCTCCGACATCGCAGGAGGCGGCGGACATCTCAATTCTCGCGGTAACACAGGACAAGGAGTGCTCATGAGCACAAGGTTTGGGCGCCGCGCGTGCGCGGCGACACTCACTGCCGTCGGGCTGGGTACCGCGGTGGCGACCGGAGGAGGCGCCGTCGCAAGCGCTCAGCCCGCGCCACCGACGTCGACGACAATGACGTGCTCGAGTGGGAATCCTCTCGCCTGGGCACCGGGTTTCACGTGGACTGTCAATGCCTCGTCCGGGGAGTCGCTCCGACCGGGTGGGTCCGCGCTGGAGCCTGCAATTCTGCTGAGCGGCGGGAACGAACTGCCCACGCCGCCCGGCGGTCTCATCCCGAGCATCGGAATCAACTGGTACGGAACGCGGGTGTCGGTCGACTGGCACAACACGACAACCGGAGCGTCCGGCCACAGCGTCAGCGATGAAGCGGCCTGGCAGCAGAAGCCCGGAATCCCGATCAACCGAACCTGGACAGGAACCGGGACCGTGTCGTTCACCGTGACCGTCCAGACCGGCGCGGGATGGTGGTTCGTCAATCCTCAGAACGCCGTCTGCCAGGGAACGATCTCCGTCGTGCCCGGGCGGTAACCCGGAACCGTCCGACACGCAGTGCGTCCCGGCTACCTCTCAGACGGGCGGCGAATCGTCCGTCGCCTCGGCGAGTTCGGCAAGCCTGCCGACAGAAGCCAGAAGACTGTCCGGCGTGGTAGTGCGGGCGCGCTCGAGGCGCTTCTCGTCGGTCAACCGTGACCAATCGTAGGTATGCGTGACGCGCACGTGTGTCTCGTCCACGCGGTCGAGTTCCCAGCGCCACAGATGGCCCGGCAGCTGATGGCCTTGCTCCGATTGCAGCCAGGCGATCCGGCGCCCCTCCTCGAATTCCACGACGCGGTTGTCGCGGATGCCGCCGTTGGTGAGCGTCATGGTGAACACGTCACCCACGGCGCGTACCCGCTGCCCGGAGGCCGCCTCGGCCAGGTTGTCGTTGCCATCCCAACGCGGCTGTTGCGCCGGGTCGGCGATCAGTTCGAAAACTGTTCGCGCCGGGGCTGCGATCACGCGACCGGCAGTCACGACGGTGGGAATCCTGTTCTCCTCGGTCATCACACGATCACACCATGCGGAGTCAGGGCAGGGGCCCGGCAGGGGACAGTGCGGCGTTCGTCCGCAGGCCTTCGGCGTCCTGACCGGGTGGGGCGCCGAAGAGGCGGCGGTATTCGCGATTGAACTGTGAGGGACTGTCGTATCCGACGAGATGCCCGATGCCTGCGACGTCACCGCGATGGGCGACCAGCATCGAGCGAGCTTGTCGCAGTCGAATGCGTTTCTGGAACTGCAACGGGCTCAGGGCCTGACGGCTCGAAAGTGTCGGTGAAACGCCGATGCGCTCATGCTGGACAACCGTGCGAGGTCCTCGATCCGCATCGGCTCGGCGTATTTGTCGCGGATCCAGTGGATCGCCCGGCTGACGTGCGACAGGTCGCTGTCGGCGATCCCGATCTGCCGGATCGTGCTCCCGTGCGGGCCGGTCAGCAGCCGCCAGAGGATCTCCCGCTCGATCAGCGGGGCGAGCACGGTCGCGTCCGCGGGATGATCGAGCAACCGCAGCATCCGGGCCACGGCGTCGAGTAACTCGGCATCTGCCTCGCCGGTGTCGATCACGGTCACGGCGGCCGTGCCGCGGGACGACCGTTCGGTGGGAGCCTGCAGCACCAGGGCGGCGATGGCGGCCGGGCGCAGCACCAGTCCCATGGCCAACGACGATGTGCGTTCGTCGGTGTCGATGTAATGGCCGGTGACGGGCAACTCGGCGGTGACGACGAGGCATTGTCCCGCCCGGTACTCGTACACCCGGTCGCCGAGCAGAAGGTGCTTACCGCCCTGGGCCATGACCACCAGCAGCGGCTCGGTCAGCGAGTACTCGGGAGCCGTCGACTCGGTCGTTACTTTCGACAACAGCAGCCCATCGATCGGTGTCTGCAGATCCGCCCTGGCATGGGCCGCGATGCTGCCGCGGATCTCGTCCAGCAGGTCGGGTGAGGTGCGCACGCATTCACGAAAGCATCCACTCCGCGGTCCGGCAACCCGATCGTGGCGATATCTAGAGGATTATGCAACGCCCTGAGCGGATCGATCTACCGCTGGCCATGCAGTTCGCGCTTCGATGGGAATGCATATTTACACAAGGATTGGAGCACATCATGCCACTCGGTCAGTACGTCACACTCGGCCGCTCGGGGCTACGGGTCAGCCCGTTCGCCCTCGGTGCGATGACCTTCGGCGAAGACGCCGGTGGCGCCGGCTGCAGCGTCGAGGAATCCGAGAAGATCCTGGCCACGTACCTGGACCTCGGCGGAAACTTCATCGACACCGCCAACTTCTACACCAACGGCCATTCGGAAAAGATCCTCGGCGATTTCTTCGCCGGCCACCGCGGCCGCCGAGAGCGCGTGGTGCTGGCATCGAAGTTCTTCGCGAACCTCTTTCCCGGCGACCCCAACGGCGGCGGGGCGGGCCGCGCCTCGATCATCGCCCAACTCGACGAGACCCTTCGCCGCCTCCGCACCGACTACCTCGACCTGTACTGGCTGCACAATTCGGACCGCAACACCCCGATCGAGGAAACTCTACGGACCCTCGACGATCTGGGCTGCGCCGGCAAGATTCGCTACATCGGGATCTCCAACAATCCGGCCTGGGTAACCGCCCAGGCTTCCCGCTGTTGATCGAAATTCCATGACTATCTCGTAGTATCTACTACTATCTGCGGCAGGCGGATTGGGGAGGCCGCGGCGTTCCTGGGCGTGTCGGTGGCGGGGTGCGTTCGGCGATGTCGGAGGGTCGGTTGCGGGTTTCGGCGTACCGGTGCGGGACACCGGATATTTGATCGCGCGGATCTGGGCGTCTGCCCGGGCAGGCCCGCGTCGGGTTCGGTGGGCGGTGGCGCCGGCCCGGGTGGAGGCGCAGTGTTACCGGGTTCCTGTCTCCACCGAGCAAGAGGCGCCGCTGGAGAACCGGGAGAAGATGGTGCGGGATAGTGCCGGTGGTGTGGTGCACCCGGCCTCCGAGGACCGCGGCTAGGGGCAGCGGGTGGGACGCGGCCGGATGCTCGTAGGACGCAGCCGAGGGCCGATGCACGGCGGTGCGGGTGGTGCGGCGAGACCGGTTGGCTGGGTTTGTCGGTGGCGTGGATCGAGCGTTACTTGTCGTAGGTGGGGGTTACTGTCCGGGTTGCGCGCGATCGGGCGATGAATCGCTGGCAGAGGAGCTGATGGATGACTGCATGGGTGTCGTTGGTGTCGCTTCCTGGGCGGTGCCGCCGGCTGCGGTCGCAGTGGAATCAGCGGAGGCGGCGGGGCGATGCCGCAACACGGTGGGGGTCGCGATAACCGGTGAGTACCAGCGGGGATCGTCGGACTGCGGTTGCGGCGCGGCAGTTTTCGGTGACGACCCGCGCCCATGCGGCGGTCGACGACGCGACAGGCGAGCAGATCGGACTCGACGACATCGACACCCGGGTGAGGTGGCTCTTGGACCTGATCACCGCGGCCGGTGCCGAGTTGGTGTCGCGGCTGTGGCAGC
>SEEV01000553.1 GCA_004211695.1 Rhodococcus sp. (in: high G+C Gram-positive bacteria) | reverse complement strand
GAGACAGACGAAAAGGCCCCGGTTCATCGAACCGGGGCCTTCTTCGTGAGAGGGCGAAGTTCGATGGGTGAAACAACGACGACGATCGATCCGGCGGATCTCGAGATCTGCCTGAAGGTCCTCGATCAGGCGGCGGAACTCGACGATGCGGATCCCGATTCCGTCACCGTCCAGCGTGCTGTCGGTCACCTCTTCAAGAAGTTGAAGAAGCGCAGGCGCCTCGCCGCCCGCGATGCCGTCTCCGAAGCCGACCGACAGGTGGTCGCCGCGACCGCGACGGGATCACCCGATCGGATCGACGACGAGACCGCGGGCATCCCCCTCACGTCGAACGCCGACGGCGCCTCCGCCGGCACCCTGATCCGGCCCCGCCCCTGCTACATCTGCAAGCAGCGCTACACCCGGGTCGACGCCTTCTACCACCAGCTGTGCCCCGCGTGCGCGGCGAAGAGCCGGGCCAAGCGGGACGCACGCGCCGACCTCACCGGACGCCGGGCGCTGCTGACCGGCGGTCGCGCCAAGATCGGCATGTACATCGCCCTGCGGTTGCTCCGCGACGGCGCCCACACCACGATCACCACACGGTTCCCCAACGACGCCATCCGCCGGTTCAAGGCGATGGAGGACAGCAGCGAGTGGATCCACCGCCTGCGCGTCGTCGGTATCGATCTGCGTGATCCGGCGCAGGTCGTGGCGCTCGCCGATTCGGTTGCAGCGCAGGGCCCGCTGGACATCCTGATCAACAACGCGGCGCAGACGGTCCGACGCTCCCCCGGCGCGTACAGCGCTTTGGCGGACGCTGAGTCCGGAGCCCTTCCCTCCGGCGACCTTCCCGACGTCCTGACGTTCGGGAAGACGAGCGACGCCCACCCGGCGGCGCTCGCGGGTTCGCTGTCCGACGTGTCCGCGATGGCGGGCGCCGCGCTGTCCCCGGACGCGGTGAGCTCGCTCGCACTGGTCGCGAAATCGGCGTCGCCCGATCGGATCGACCAGGGTCTCGCGATCGACGCCGGCGGCCTGCTGCCCGATCTGGCGCACACGAACAGCTGGGTCCAGACGGTCGAGGAAGTCGACCCGATCGAGCTGCTCGAGGTGCAGTTGTGCAACTCGGTCGCCCCGTTCATCCTCGTGTCCCGCCTGCGTCCCACGATGGCGGCGGCCGGCGCCCGTCGCAAGTACGTGGTGAACGTCTCCGCGATGGAGGGGCAGTTCAGCCGCGCCTACAAGGGTCCGGGTCATCCGCACACCAACATGGCGAAGGCCGCGCTGAACATGCTCACCCGCACCAGCGCCAAGGAGATGCTCGACGACGGCATCCTCATGACCGCAGTGGACACCGGGTGGATCACCGACGAGCGGCCGCACTACACCAAGATGCGCCTGGCCGACGAGGGATTCCACGCCCCTCTCGACCTCGTCGACGGTGCCGCCCGCGTCTACGACCCCATCGTCCAGGGCGAGCAGGGTGTCGATCTGCACGGCTGCTTCCTGAAGGACTACGAGCCCTCATCGTGGTGATCGAGCACCGCCCGGATCTGCCGACGAGAGCATCGACACAGCCGGAGCACTCTTCGGCACGGGGATAATAGGGGTCCTACCGATCCTTGAATATGGAGGCGCTTCATGGCGATAGCCGTTGTCCACCGAGACAGCCCGGAAGGCCGGGCGGCCATCGTCCACGCCGCCCGTGAGGCTGTGCAACGACGGGAACAGCTGCTCGTCCTCCACGTCCTCGACGACGACTCGGGGCAGGATGCCGAGTCCGACCGGTCCGCTCTGCGTGCCGAGATCCAGGCCACGCTCGAGGGCGGCGGGGTTGGCGAGTCGTCCTGGGAACTGCGCACCAACGAACACGACGGTGATCAGGTGAGCGCACTGTGTGCCCTGGTCGACAGCAGCGGCGCGGATCTTCTCGTCGTCGGCACCCGGCGGATGTCGCCGGTCGGCAAGTTCCTCCTGGAACGATGGCTGCAGCGACTCCTCCTGGAGGTCGACATTCCGATCCTGGTGGTCAAGGAAGACGTGCGCCGCACCGCCTGACCCGTTGCCGCGCGGACCAGGCCGAATCACGCCTACGATGGCCTCAGGGACACTTTGGATGTCAGGGGTGCATCGATGGGGAGCGTGGTCTTCTACGAGGTCGTCGCCGACGCCACAGTCGTCGCGCACCTGATCTTCATCCTCTATGTCGTGTGCGGCGGGTTCCTCGCCTGGCACTGGCCGCGTACCATTGCACTCCACCTCGCCGCCGTCGCCTGGGGTTTCACCGGTCTCCTCGTCGGCATCGACTGCCCACTCACACACCTGGAGAGCTGGGCCCGGGTCCGTGCCGGGCAGGATCCACTCCCCTCGTCCGGTTTCATCGCCCACTACCTCACCGGGGTCGTCTACCCCGAATCTGCCGCCGGCGCGGTCCAGACTCTCGTCGCGCTGGCGGTGGTCGGCTCGTGGGTCGGCTACGTCTTCCTTCGCGTCCGGACCCGGGCACCCCTCGCACCCACCCGCCCCGGCGGCGCCGGAGTCTGAGACCGCCCGGTCCCTACCGACGAGTAGGGTCGTGCCATGACAGACAGCGCACGTGAATTGGATCTCGTCGTCTACGGGGCCACCGGCTTCGTCGGCAAGCTTCTCGCCGACTATCTCGCGCAGCAAGCACCGGACGGAGTGCGGATCGCGCTCGCGGGGCGAACAGCCGCCAAACTCGAAACGGTGCGGTCCTCGCTCGGTCCGCGGGCGGCCGACTGGCCCGTCATCGTCGCGAACTCCGACGACTCCGCCTCGCTCGCCGCCCTGGCAGGACGCACCCGCGTGGTCGCAACGACGGTCGGGCCGTACGCCAAGTACGGCCACGCCCTCGCGGCGGCCTGCGCCGAGGCGGGTACCGACTACGTCGACCTCACCGGGGAGGTCCTGTTCGCCCGCGAGAGCATCGACGCCAACCACGACCGGGCCCGCGCCACCGGCGCCCGCATCGTCCATTCCTGCGGATTCGACTCCATTCCCTCAGACCTCGGGGTGCATGTACTGCACGAGAAGGTCCAGGCCGACGGCGCCGGCGAACTCACCGACACGACGCTGGTGGTCACGTCCGTGCGCGGCGGCGTCAGCGGCGGAACGATCGACTCACTGCGCACGCAGGTCGACGTGTCGAAGAAGGATCCGGCGCTCCGACGTCTCGCCGCGTCCCCGTACTCGCTGAGCCCCGACCTCTCGAAGGAACCGGACCTCGGCAGGCAGTCCGACATGAGCGTGGTCAACGGCGAGGACATCGCACCCGGCCTGAAGGGGTGGAAGGCCCCCTTCTTCATGGGTCCCTACAACACCCGGGTCGTGCGGCGCAGCAACGCGCTCC
>SEEV01000140.1 GCA_004211695.1 Rhodococcus sp. (in: high G+C Gram-positive bacteria) | reverse complement strand
AGGTTGTACCGACGCGTCTCCTGGTCGTACACGACGAGGCCCTCGACCACCATGGTCCGGAGCAGGACCGACGCCGTGCTCTTCGCCAGGGCGCACCGCTTGGCCAACTCGGTGAGCGTTGCACCGGCAGACTGCTGGACCAGCGTCTCGAGCACGCGGGTGGCGCGTGAGACGGCGGGCACCAGTTGCTCACCGGACTGCTCGCCCCGCTCGTCACTGACGCCGTTTCCCGGGACTTCTGCCTTGGTCAAGGGTTCCTACCTTCGTCGTGTGGTTACTCTCAGCTGACCGTAGCGGCCTGCCCCACCAGTTCGGCGAAGTGGAACAGCGTGCCGTCGGGATCGCGGGCGAAGAGCAGTCGCCAGCCCTTGACTCCGTCAGGACCCATGATGGTCTGCGGCGAGTGCAGGAACTCGACACCGTCATCCGCCAGCCGCGCATACTCGGTGTCGATGTCGTCGGTGAGGATCGAGAACCGGCACAGGCCCGGGTGCACGAGATCGCTCTGCGCTCGCCCCTCGGAGCGTGCGTCCCTCCACTCGATGAGGTCGAGCATCGCCTCGTCCGGGGAGTCGTTCAAACGCAGATGTGCGAAGCGGAGCTTGCTGGCACCCTCGACCATGAACGCCCGGGCGAGGTTGCTGTCATCCACCTCCCGGTCCTGCACTACCTCGAAGCCGATCCGCCGATAGAAGTCGATCGATTTGTCCATGTCGGTCACATTGATGCCGACGTGCCAGAATTTTCGCATTGCTTCGCCTTTCTTCTTGTTCGTCTTGTCGAAGTAGATGGATGGCGCTCCGCGAGTACGCGGCATTCGCCGAGCACTCACACCGGGGGCGGCACCAGCTCGCGGCGCCGAAGCTTTCCGGTCTCCGTGCGCGGCAACACGGCGACCGCCTCGATCTCGCGAGGCCGTGCGTGTGGACCCACTGTGGCCGCGACGAGTTCACGGAGCTCTGTCGACATCTCCTCGGTGAGCCCTCCGGCAGCGAGATGCACGAACGCCTTGACCTGTTGCCCCATCTCCCGATCGGGCAGCCCCACCGCCGCCGCGTCCAGGACCTGCGGGTGGCGCTTCAGTGCCTCCTCGATCTCCGCCGGACCGATGCGGTAGCCGCGGCTCTTGATCACGTCGTCCGCACGGCCGAGGTATTCCAGCCGACGTCCATGTGCGAGCCGTGCCAGGTCGCCTGTCCGGTGCCAGCCGCCGCCGGGAGGCACCACACGAGCTGACGACGCATCCCAATAGCCGAGGAGCGCAACCGGATCCGGAAGTTCCAGCGCGATTTCACCGACCTCGCCGGGCGCGACGTGGCTGTCCTCGTCGTCCAGGAGCACGATGCGGTGCCCGGGGTAGGGAGCGCCCATGGTCGCGTCGTCGACGGATCCGAGAACCGCGGAGTCGCCGATGAGGGCGTTGGCCTCGGTCTGGCCGTATGCCTTGTTGACGGCGTCGCTGAGATGCCGCCGAGCCCAGTCGAGCTCAACGGCGCCGGCGGGCTCGCCGCCCGTCACGACCGCGCGGAGGCGCCGGTGGGCCGATTCCCCATGTTCGGCGAACATCCGCAGCACCGACGCCGGCAGGAAGGCTGCCGTCACGCCGTAGCGGCTCAGCATGTCCAGGGTGGCGCCGGGGTCGAAGCGTCGCGGCCGGTGAGCCACGACGGGAACGCCGAGTGACCACGGGACCAGCAGCCCGAGCATCAGACCGCCGATCCACCCCCAGTCCGCGGTGCCGAAATAGACGTCACCCGGCCTGAACAGCTCGAAGGCGTAGTCGACTCCCGCGTGTCCGAGCAGGACACGGTGTCCGTGGACGATGCCCTTGGGCGGACCGCTGGTGCCCGACGTGTACATCAGCAGAGCAGGATCCGACGACCGCCCGGGCACGGGGGCCAGCGGGTCGACCCGGCGGGTCAGGTCCCCGAGCCGCGGGCCACGGGCACCGTCCACCGTGAGCACGTCGACGTCGCGCAGGGAGCACCCCGTCGACTCGAGCCGGTCGAGGCCCGGACCGTCCGTGATCAGCACAGTCGCGCCCGAGTCGACGAGCCGGTGTGCCACCGAGGCACCGGTGAGCAGTCGCGGGATGGGCACGAGCACGGCGCGAGCGACCAGCACGCCGAAGACAACCTCGGCGGCCTCCACCGAGGGGTCGAGGTACAGCACGACGCGGTCACCGCGCTCTACCCCCCGGGCGCGGAGAACACCGGCGATGCGCACGGCAGCGTGCTGCACCTGACCGAACGTCACCTCCTCGGGCGCGTGGGTCCCTTCGCGCAGCACAGCCACGGCGTCGGGGTCGCGTGAGAAGAGGGCGTCCTCGGTGATCGTGTAGTCCGCCGCAGGCTCCCAATCCGGGGTGTGGCGGGCGTCGATCAGCCTCCTGATGGTCCGCGACCGGGTTGCCCCGGAGGTCAGTCCAGGCGTGCCCATATGCTCTTCTCCTTGGTAAAGCTCTCGATGGCCGCCTGGCCGAGGTCGCTGCCGTAGCCGCTCTGCCCGAAGCCTCGGTACGGCGACGCGGGGTTGAGCACGCCCCAGCTGTTGATCCACACGGTGCCGGCGTCGAGCGTCTGCGCGAACCTCAGTGCGCGGCCCACGTCGCGGGTGAAGACGCCCGCGGCCAGCCCGTAGATGGTGTCGTTGGCGAGGGTGATCGCCTCCTCCTCACCCTCGAACGGCAGCACCGACAGCACGGGTCCGAAGATCTCCTCCCGAGCGATGCGCATGTCTGCGGTGACCCCGGAGAAGAGCGTCGGACGGTAGTAGAAGCCCTGCTCTGCCGCTCGGCTCGGCGACGGTTCGCCACCGCTGATCAGCGTGGCGCCTTCTTCGGTGCCGGAGACGACATACGAGTGGACGGACTCCCGTTGCTCGGCACTGATCAACGGGCCGATCTCCGTTTCGGGGTCGAGCGGATCGCCCACCCGGGCGGCCTCGACACGGGCCTGGACGAGCTCGACCACCTCGTCGTAGATGGGCCGCTCGACGAGCAGCCGGCTCGCCGCCGTGCAGGTCTCTCCCTGGTTGCTGTACATCGCCTGGAAGACAACGGCCGCCACCGCCTTCGGGGACGAGTCTCCGAACGCCACGAGCGCCGACTTTCCGCCCAGCTCCAGCGAAGCCGTGATGAGGCGGTCGGCCGCCATCCGGCCGATCTGCTGGCCGACCTCGGTCGAGCCGGTGAACGTCACCTTGCCGACCAGAGGGTGCTGCACCAGGGCGTTACCCGCCACCGAGCCGCGACCCGGCAGGACGTTGACCAGCCCGGGCGGCAGCCCCGCCTCGAGGGCGAGCTCGCCGAGTGCCACGGGCACGAGCGGTGCGAGCTGCGCCGGCTTCAGCACGATGGCGTTGCCCATCGCAAGAGCCGGGGCGATCTTCCAGACCGCCTGCACTGCAGGGAAATTCCACGGCGTGATGGCGCCCACCACGCCGATCGGCTCACGCAGGGTGTAGTTGAGGAAGCGACCGGGAGCCGGCGTCGTGCGGCCCTCGATCTTGGTCACGAGGCCCGCGAAGTACTCGAGCGTCTCGATCATGATCGGCAGGTCGACGCCCAGCGACTCACGGATGGGCTTTCCCATGTCACGGCTCTGCAGCTGGGCGAGCTCGGTCTTGTGTTCCTCGATCAGCGCGGCGTAGCGGAACATCAGGCGGGTCCGTTGGGCCGGACGCATGCGCTGCCACGTCCTGGCTGCGGCCTTCGCGGCCTCGACGGCACGCGCGACGTCCGCGGCCGTGGCCTCGGCGACACTGGCCAGGTATGACCCATGGGCCGGATTGATCGAGTCGAAGGTCGCCCCCGTCGACGATGGAGTCAGTTGGTCGCCGATGACGAGGGGAACTGATGAGGTGAGTGCCCGCACGATTCTCGTCCTTTCTTCCGCCGGGCCGTCAGGCCAGGTTGTGTGCGGTGGGGAGGACGGCGTCTGCGAGTTCCGCGAGCTCGTCCATGGTTGCTTCGAGCGTGTCGTGCTCGAACGACGTGTCGCAGATGAAGTGGGTGACGCCGAGCTCGCCGTACGCTTCGATCGTCTCGGCGTTGTACGGCGCCTTCCGCAGAGGCCGTGCGGTGAGGGTGATCTCGTTCATGTCGCGGCCTGCTTCCTCGGCGTACTGCCGCAGGGTGGCCAGGTAGCCGGCATACTCCTCCGGCCCGATCGCCAGTGGGTGCCAGCCGTCGCCGATAGCGGCGATGCGGCGCAGGGAGGCGGCACTGTAACCGGCGAACCAGACAGGGATCGTGCCACGCACCGGCTTCGGATACATCTTGAAGTCGTGGAGTTGGTAGAACTCTCCGTCGAAGTCGACCTCGTCTTCCTTCCACATGTGCCGCATCGCGTTCACCATCTCCGTGGTCCGCTTCCCGCGGTCCTTGAAGGGCGCTCCCAGCAGCTCGAACTGCTCCTTCATCCAGCCCACGCCGATGGCGACGGACAGCCGACCGCGCGACATCACGTCGATGCTCACCAGCGTCTTGGCGGTCTGGACGAGCGGACGCCACGGCAGGATCAGGCAGGACGTGCCGAGCTCCATCCGCTCGGTCGCGGCCGCCGCCCACGTCAACGACGTGAGGCAGTCGAGGTAAGGCGTGGCGGGGTCCCACAGGAACTTGCCGTCCTCGGTGTACGGGTACGCCGTCTCGACTCGAGTCGGCAAGGCCACGTGATCGGTCATCCAGAGGGAGTCGAAGCCGATCTTCTCAGCGAACCGCGACACCTCCGTGATCGCCTCGGGCCCTGCCCACGGTCCCGCACCCGGGATCCTGATTCCGACCTTCATTGGTGGTTCCTTTCGCCATGTTCTGTGGTCATCGGACGACCCGTTCGGCCCGGAGGGCCGCGATCTGGTCGTCCTTGTAGCCGAGATCGCTGAGAATCTCGGTGGTGTGCTCGCCCAACGACGTCGGTGGGCGATGTACGTGTCCCGGGGTGCCCGAGAGCTTGACCGGGAGGCCTGGGACCCGCAGCGGTCCGAGTTCGTCGTGGGTGATGTCGACGACGAGGTCGAGCGCCTGGATCTGGGGATGCCTGACGGCTTCGTCGTACGCGAGAATCGGGGCACAGATGATGTCGTGCGCCGAGAGCAGTTCGACCACATCGTCACGGTCGCGGGTGGCGAACCAGGGTGCGACGGCGGCATCGAGAGCCTCACGGTTCTCCAACCGGGACGCGGCGTCCGCGAAGCGCGGATCGTCGATCAGAGCCTCGGCACCCATCGCCTGGGTCAGCTTGACGAAGTGGCGGTCGTTGAAGGCGACGACGTGTACCGCGCCACCGTCGCGCGTCGCGTAGGCGTTGTACGGCGCGTAGAAATTGCTGCCGTTGCCCACCTTGCCCTGGATGTAGTCCGCGAGGAGGTACTGTCCCAGCCACGGTGTCTGCAAATGAAACAGCGCCCCCACCAGGGATATCGAACCGCTCTGCCCCTCTCCCGTGCGCTGTTTCGCGAAGAGCGCGACGAGAGCGGCGATCGCGACCAGGTAGCCCGCCGCGCTGTCTGCCACCGGCGGCCCGGCCTTGAGCGGCGTCCCGGAGCGCTCACCGGTCGCCTCCATGAGACCGGTGAGCGCCTGGGCGACCGGGTCCATCGCGGGACGACCCGCGAGTGGGCCGCTCTCGCCGTACCCGCTGACATTCAGGCAGATCAGGTGCGGGTGCCGTTCGCGAAGCTCGGCGGCAGTCAGCCCGAATCGCTCACGGACCGCCGGCAGCATGTTCTCGATGAGCACGTCCGCTGTCGAGCAGAGTTCGTGGAACAGCTCACGACCAGCCGCCGTACGAAGGTCGAGCGCGAGGGCGCGCTTGTTTCGGTTCACGCCGGAATAGACGCCACTCATGCCGTCTCGCCCCGGCCCGAATGTCCGCGACTCGTCGCCACCGATCGGCTCGACCTTGATGACATCGGCACCGAAGTCGGCGAGCAGCGACGCACCCAACGGTCCGGCCACCATCGTCGCGGCGTCGACCACCCGGATGCCCGACAGCGCCTCGGTCTTTTGGGTGAACCCCATCACTAGCTCCGTTCACTATCCTGAACTACCATCATTATCTGGAACTCCCTGAACGCTACGAGCAGCCTCGCTCGCTGTCAAGAGGGGAGCTGGTCTCCGGATGTCAGGGCATGGCTGACGATCGGCACTACCCGCCCGCTCCCGCGAACGCCTCACAGCACCGCGGTGCGTTGAACCACATACGTTCAGTGAGAGGAGTTTTCGCCACGCCGAGGATGGCCGCACCCGAGGTCGCGCGCATCACCGACCGTGGTGTTCACCGCGAGCGGAGGTGTTCCATTCAGTCGTCGGTCCGCTCCACGACCCAGGCTGCGACCTGCGCCCGCGAGGTGAATCCCAGTTTGGCCAGGATGTGCTCCACGTGCCCTTGTGCGGTGCGTGGTGAGATCACCAGGCGGTCGGCGATGGCCTGGTTGGTCAGGCCTTCGGCGATGAGCTCGGCGACCTGGCGTTCCCGCTTGGTCAGTCGCGTCGACCCGCCGGTGACGGGCGTGGAGGTGCTCGGCGGTTGCTCGCGGAGTGCGTAGGCGATGGCCGCGTCGAAGCCGAGTCCCTGACCCTTGCGGTGGGCCGCCGCGAATCCCTTGTCCCCGAGTTCGCGTCGAGACTTCCGTTCGCATTCCTGATGGTAGACAAGAAGATCGGAATAGATCACCACGGCACTTCCCACCGAGCGCGCCAGCTCTTCTGCAGCTCCCAGCAGAACCGCAGCCCTCGGTTCGTTATGCAGTCCGCAGGCAATCCAGGCCAGTGCCTCGAGACATGAGGCGGCGACACGTGGGCCGTGCACTTGCCGGGTCAGCTCCAGCGACTGCTCGAGCACTCGGACCGCACGATCGCTGTCCCCCTGCCGCCACAGGGCAATACCCAGGGCCCACAACGAGTGTGACCGATACATTTTCTCGCCGTGCTGCTCGGTGATCGCGAGAACGCGCTCGAGACGTTCGATCGACCGGTCAGTCGATCCACGCAGTCCGTACGCCAACCCCAGCGGGTACAGTGCGGCTACTTCGAGCGTTCGGTCACCGCGCTCGCCGAACTCCGCGAGTGCGGTTTCGAGGTCCGAAGACGCACGCGCCAGATCACCGCTGTAGAGGGCAAGCATGCCGTCGGCGTAGGCAACGAGAGCCCGCATCATGGGGTCGTTCGTGTCGGCAGTGAGCGCACGCGCCTCCGCCACGAGTACAGCTCCGGCAGCGAGATCACCCTGCACATTGGCCATCATGCTGGCGCGTTGCATCGCCTTGACCCATTCGAGGGTCGGTGGGCCGCTCTGACGGGCGAGCAGCTGCTCGAACCAGCGCCGCCCCTCGCTGTAGAGGCCCTGCGAGCCCCAGAACAAGAACAGCGCGGCAGCTGTGCGCAGACCACCGACGGGATCGTCGTCGACACCGAATTCGAGGGCCTCCCGCAGATTCGGCTGTTCCCGCTTCAGCCGGGCGATCCAGTCGAGTTGGCGGGCGCTGATCCACTCGGCCTCAGCATCGAGCGCCAACGCCTCGTACCAATTCCGGTGTCGGCGACGCAAATCCAATGCCTCGCCGGACTGCTCGAGCTTCTCGTAACCGTATTCGCGGAGAGTCTGGAGCATCCGAAAAAGCACCACCGACCCGGATTCCTCCCGGATCAGGATCGACTTCTCCACCAACGAGGTCAGCGTGTCCAGCAACTCGCCCGAGGCCAGATCGGCGCCGCACACCTGCTCCGCGGCATCGAGTTCGAAGCACCCGGCGAACACCGCCACCCGCCCCCACGCCAGTTGTTCACCTGCGGTGCACAACTCGAAACTCCAGTCGATACACAACCGCAGCGTCTGTTGCCGCGTCGGCGCACCCCGGTTGCCGCGGGTCAGCAGTGTGAAGCGGTCGGTCAGCCGCTCGAGGATCTGCTCGGGCGACATCGCCCGCAACCGAGCCGCCGCCAACTCGATCGGCAACGGCAACCCGTCGAGCCGGCGGCAGATCCCCGCCACCGCCACCGCGTTCTCCTCGGTCAGCGCGAATCCCGGAACCGCGGCAGCGCCGCGCTCGACGAACAACGACACGGCATCGTACTTGGACAACCCCCGAAGGGAGGGCCGCCGTTCCGGATCCGGGACAGCCAGCGGGGGGACCCGCAGCACCGCTTCCCCACCGATGACCAGGGGTTCGCGGCTGGTGGCCAGAATCCGCAGGCCCGGGCACACCCGTAACAGTGTCTCGGCCAGTTCCGCCACGGCATCCACCATGTGCTCACAGTTGTCGAGGACCAACAGCAGTTCCCGCGGCACGAGAAACTCGATCAGGACTTCACGCAACGGCCTCGCCGAATGGTCTCGCAATCCCAGTGCGCCGGCCACTGCGTCGACCAGCGACGACTCGTCGCGCAGTTCACCCAATCCGACGAGCCGCACACCGTCGGCGAAGTCGCGCTGGACACTTGCCGCCACCCGCATCGCCAGCCGTGTCTTGCCCACTCCCCCGATCCCGATCAACGTCACCAGCCGGGACCCGGTCAGTAGGTTCTTCGCTTCGGTGAGTTCGTGTCGGCGGCCGACGAAACTGGTCAGCTCCAGGGGAAGACGTCCCGTCGCGCCCGGCACGGAGGAAGCCGCCGACCGAGGGCGGCCGGACACGGGTTGTGCGTCGACGCTTGCCGATCCTGGGGTGGTGTGGAGGGCCATCTCGTCGACCGGAAAGCCATGATCGAGTTGGAGTCGTCGCAGTTCCTCCCCGAAGTCGGCGGCGGTAGCCGGGCGCTGATCCGGGGTTCGGGACATTGCCCGTGCGATCGCCGCGGACACGTCGTCGGGGATCCCGTGCTCACGCAGATCGGGCACCTCTTGCGTCGTGATGCGCAGGAACTGCGCGACGACCTGCTCACCGCTGCGACGTTCGAACGCGGCATGGCCGGTGAGCGCACTGAACAGGGTGGCACCGAGGCCGTAGACGTCGGCGGGCGGAGTCGGTGGGTCACCTCCGAGCACCTCCGGCGCGGTGTAGGCCGGCGAACCCGGCACGGTCCCGGTGGCGGTCTCGAAGCCGCCGCTGACGTGCGCGATGCCGAAATCGGTCAACGCCGGTTCTCCGTAGTCGGTGAGCAGGATGTTCGCGGGTTTCACATCGCGATGCAGGATGCCGAGCCGGTGCGCCGACTCCACCGCGCCCGCGATCTTCACCCCGAGGCGCAGCGCTTTCTCCACCGGCAGCGGCCCGCGGCGGCGGATCCGCACGTCGAGCGAACCCAGCGAGTGGTAGGGCATCACGATGTACGGAAGTCCGCTGTCGGTGGCACCGACCTGCAGGACGCCCACGATGTTCGGGTGCCCGGTGAGCCGCCCCATCGCCCGTTGTTCCCGGAAGAACCGGGCCCGATTCTCCTCGTCGAGTTCGACGGTCAGTACCTTCACCGCCACCGTGCGATCGAGCGCTACCTGTGTGCAGCGGTAGACCACACCGAACCCGCCGCGCCCGATCTCATGGGCGCCATCGAAACCGGCCTCGCTCAGCTCCGAAGCCACGGCGGGGACGACGTACCGCTGCGTATCACGCGGATCTCCTTCACCCATCGGACGGTCTACTCACTCCGTCGGCTCGTGGTTCCTCGCACACTGGTCCCGACGGCACGACCAGCGCAAAACGACCGTGAACTCGCCTCTCGATAGCGTGCACTCAAGGATATAGCCGCACAACCTGCGAACGGCAGCGTGCGAGGCTCCCCGATTTCTTCCGAAGGAGTCCTCCCCCATCGGCGATCCGACTGGATATCGTCCGACCCACAACTCGACGAGTTGTCGAATAGTGATGTACAGCAATATGTTCCGCGAATCGAGTTGAGTTCGAGCCTGCCCGGGTTCGTGCTGCATCGTTTCAACCCCGACTGAAACCAGACGGTTCTCCTCAGCTCACAGTCCGTCGACAACCGACTCGACAACGGTGGCACACATCGCTGGTCGACCACCCGATTTCGCGAGCACGCTGAGACCGATCACCGAGGCGAGCAGTTGACGGGCTGCACTGTCGGCAGGCTTGCCCGCGTCGAACTCCCCGGACTCCTGCCCATGCACGATTGCGCGCCTGAAGATCGTTTCGATCCCGGTGAACAACTCATCCGCGATGCGGTTCACCTCGTCGTCGACGGTGCCGAGCTCTGCCGCAGCATTGACCATGACGCAACCTCGCCGGTGCTCGCCGACCCCGGCGAGGACAGCCATCGCCACCTCGAGGCGAGGCCGTGACGGGCCGGGCGCGGCGAATAGATCGGCAAGGTACTCGAGTCGCATCTCGCTGTAGCGCCCGAGCGCTCGCACGAACAAGGCGTGCTTGCTCCCGAATGTGTTGTACAGGCTGCCTTTGCCGATTCCCATCTCGACCGCGAGCTGCTGGGGAGTTGTCCCGGCGTATCCCTGTAGCCAGAACAGGTCCATCGCCTTGTCAATCGCCACATCCGTCTCGAAGCGCATCGGTCTTGCCACTGGAGTAGGTTAACTCTCCATGTTAGTTGACCTCAAGGTCAATAACTAATAGGGTGGCTCGCAATTGTCTTTGACCTTGAGGTCAAAAACCTCGTCCAATCGGCAAGCCCGATAATCTCCACCCAAGCCAGGAAGGCATTTCATTGTCTGGTCAACACTCGATCGTTGCCCTCGAGCCACGCGCGCGAACCCTTCTCCCGTTGAACACGCTCGCGATTCCCCTGGGCCTCGCCGGACTGGCCCAGGCCTGGTCGGTCGCCACCCCCGCGCTCAGCACTCCATTTGCGCTCGTCCAGGCGTTCTGGCTGATCGCAGCGCTCGCCTGGATCTCGACAGCCACAGCGCACGCACACCGCGCCAAGCGCGTCACTCGAGGGATCTCACATCAGCTCACGCACTTCGCTCACGGTCCGCTTGCGGCATTGCTTCCGCTCTCCGCGATGCTGCTGGGAGCACACCTCCACAGCACGCTTCCGCTTGCCGGAACAGCGCTGACCCTGATCTCCATCACTGCCGCAGCCGCATTCGGCGCATGGATGATGAGCTTCTGGATGCGCGGTGACATGGCGCTCGAATCCGTGCACGGTGGCTACTACCTGCCCATCAGTGCAGCCGGCCTCGTCGGGGCGCTCGCCGCAGCCCGAATCGGTCTCAACTGGCTCGCCATCGGAAGCTTCGCGATCGGCCTGTTCTTCTGGGTGGTGATTTCGATGCTTCTGTTCCTCAGGCTCGCGTTGCGTCCCACGATGCCTGCGCCTCTCGTCCCTACGCTCGCAATCATGATCGCGCCGCCCGCAGTTGGGGCCGCAGCATGGCTCACCATCTCGAATGGGCGGCCCGACGCCCTATTCGGGGCGCTCACGGCCCTCACTGCGTTCATGGTCATGGTCCAGGCGCCCTTGCTCGCGCGCTACCGCGCCCTGCCGTTTTCGCACGGTTTCTGGTCATTCACCTTCCCTGTGGCGAGTGTCGTTGCTCTCGCCATCACCTGCCTTCACCTTGCACAACCGATTGCCTGGCGTGTCATCACAATCGGATTGCTCGGCGCCGTGACGATCCTCGTAGTGCTGATCGCGACGAAATCCATCCTGTTGATCCGCAAGAACTCGCGTCGCTCCACACAGTGACTCACCTCGGCCATTGCGGTGAATCAGTGAACGTAGAGCCGGACCCTGGCGCTTGACATGTTCTGAACCACCTCACTATCGTCCTGATATTCCAAATACGGAATTTGATTCATGATACTGAACACGATGTCGCGCTGAGCGAACTCGCTGGGAAGGAACGGCAATGATTCTCCTGGGGTATCGCGATCACAACGTCCACGAATTGGTGTGCCACGAGATCGCCCAGCGAGCGGGCTACTACGACCGTCTGGGCATCGAAGTCGAAGCGGTGCCCGGCTCGGACCATCCTGAGGCAGCCCTGTCTGCGGGGCTCGGCGGCTCGCTGATCGAAGCACTGCGCGAGCAACGCCGATGGAAAGTTGCGCTTGTACACACCCTTCACCCGTTGTTCTGGATCTGGACACGAGAGGCGCGGACAAAAGCGGCGCCGACCGTCCTGGCCGGCCATCCGGAAGGATCGATCGTCTCTGCATTCACCCAGAAGGTGATCCATTCCCACCGCACAGGGGACGAAGCCCCGACAGTCCTGCACTTCCCCGCAGGAAGCACAGGCGATCACCGGCGACTGGAGGCACTGAAATCCGGAGTAGCCGGCGCCGCTGTTCTGGGCTCTGCGTTCGCCCCCAGCGCCCTGTCACGGCACGGGCTCACCGAATCGTTGTTCTTCGGCGCGGCCCTGAGGTTCCCCACCGCGGGCGTCGCCTTCGACGCAGAAAGAACCACCCTCGACAACCCCTCGATACAGAAGGTCGTTGCCGCACACACGGCAGCAATCACCGATATCAAGAGCCGAGATCCCGTCGCACTCGACGCCGTGGCATCACTGCTACACGACAGCAACCGCACAGATGCACAGCGCCTGTTGGCGGACTACTTGTCCCCCCAGTACGGCCCCGACCCACACGATGTCCAAGCCGCCGGCGCGGATGCGCTCGAATGGCTGGCGGGCGCACTCCATACCGGCGGACACACCACCACCGACTTCTACGAGGCGGTTCGGTGACTTCTCCTCGACGTGAGCAACTGGTCGTACATGCACAGCCCGGAACCCACGGAACGACCGTCGCCGCACGCAGACATGAGCTGACCATCGACGAAGCCCCCCGGTACGGCGGCCACGACTCCGGCGCAAACCCTGTCGAACACCTACTCGCCGGCATAGCCGCGGCCTCGCTGGTAGTGCTCCGGCTACTCGGCGAGGACGCGATCGCCGAGTCAGCCACACTCACAGTATCCGCCAGATTGAACGTCGACCGCGTCATGGGAACCGACGACGGCGCCGCCATCGAACTGATCCGTCTGGACTGGCACGTGGCGAACGCTGAACACGCCGAACGCTTGTGTGCCGCACTCCCCCACCTCGCGAATCGCAGACCCGGACAGGCACTGATCGATGCCGCCTCCGCACACACGGAAGAGGTGTCCATCCGCGAATCCGCGACTGTTGACGAGTAGCTGCCCCCTGAGGCAGCTACATCCAGCGCCCCCTACGGCCTGGCCGATGTGGTTTCTCATCCGATGTGGCGGAGCTCGTTGGGTTGACCTGCCGTTCGCCACTTGCCCCGGATGCAACGCCGGTTGATTTTCTCCATCGGATCTGGCGGATTTCTGGTCGCGTTGGGTGAAACACCTGGCGGACGCAGATTCGACGATGAGATCACCACATCCGATCACCACGAAATCTGGAGGACTACCCATGCCTGAGACGACTGTGACGGCCCTGCCCGTCCTGCAGGCCGCGAGTTCAGCCGAGGATCTCGCCAACGCTGCGGGCCTGCGCGATCAGACGCCTCACGCCTATGAGATCGCCGAACCGGCGGAAGTGAACGCGGTGCGTGCACTCAACGTCGCAGGACCGTTCGCCGACTACATGCGATTGGTCGGCGACTCAGACGAAGACCTGCACGTCGGGATGTACGACCTGCTCGCTGATCTGCGCCACCTCTCAGACGCGGTCGGCGTCGAGTGGCACGACGTCGACGAGACTGCTCACCAGCGCTATCAGGAGGAGGTGGCGGGCGAGCTCTGATCGCTCAGCGGTGCGGCTAGCTGCGGACGGTCCCATGGCCAGCCGCAGCCGCGGCCGACCCGGATGGATCGGACAGCCCCAGCTGAGCTGTTTGTGAGGTGCACCAGCGCGTAGGTGGCGGTTGGGCGGACTCGGGTGGCGGTTGGGCGGACTGGCGTGGCGGCTCGGCTGATCGCTCGACTCCTGAACATGCTTCGGTTCCGGGGCCTCGTCCACCCCTCGAATTGAATCTTCGGCAGCTGACACGTTTACGAACAGAATTATCTGCAGTTCCATTGGCACCGAATTTGCGAATATTCATACTTGGTTCCGCGCTCGAGTGATGCGCCTCACATTCACCGTTTGCTGCGACGCCCGTCGCGCACAAACCACAAACACAGGCTCAGGAGCTTTACCCGTGAAAATCGGTATCCCCCGCGAGATCAAGAACCACGAATACCGGGTGGCGATCACCCCCGCCGGTGTCCACGAACTCACCGAACGCGGCCATGAAGTAATCGTCGAAACCGAATCGGGTGTCGGCTCCTCATTTGCCGACGAAGACTTCAAAGCCGCAGGCGCACAAACAGGGCGGCGGCCGCGGCGTCCTCATGGGCGGCGTCCCCGGTGTGCGCCCCGCCAAGGTCGTCGTGATCGGCGCCGGCGTCTCCGGCAAGAACGCGATCGCCGTCGCCCACGGCATGCACGCCGACGTCACCGTCCTCGACCTGTCCATCGCACGCCTGCGGGAGATCGACGCCCTCTACCAGGGCCAGGTCAAGACCATCGTCTCCAATACCCTCGAACTCGAGCAGGCCGTCGAGGGCGCCGACCTGGTCATCGGCGCGGTCCTGGTGCCGGGTGCGAAGGCGCCGAAGTTGGTGTCGAACAGCCTGGTGTCGCGGATGAAGCCTGGTTCGGTGCTCGTCGACATCGCCATCGACCAGGGCGGCTGCTTCGAGGACTCGCGACCCACCACGCACGCCGAACCCACCTACCAGGTCCACGACTCGGTGTTCTACTGCGTCGCGAACATGCCCGGCGCCGTTCCCCGCACCTCCACCTACGCGCTCACCAACGCCACCCTCCCCTACGTCGTCGCACTCGCCGACAAGGGCTGGAAGGACGCCACCGCGACCGTCCCCGGACTCGCCGAGGGACTGTCCACCCACGACGGACAGCTGCTCTCCGAAGAGGTGGCCGCCGCCCACGGCTACACCGCTCACACGCCGGCCGCCTAGCCCTCCGCGGGTGGGTCGGCGTCCCCCACGTGGCACCCCTCGCCGACCCACCCGCGCGACGCGGGGGTGTGCGGACACACCGCACCCCTACACGGCCACAACATCATCGGCCACTCGCGACGACCCAACCGGAATCGATCCAGGCGATGACCCGCGCCGCCATCGGCCGCCCCTCGACATCGATGTCGATTTCGAATGTCGGGGTCTGGTCGCGATCACCGAAGGAGTGCACATGACAATGCCCGACCACCAGCACCAGACGAACAACAGTACGCACCCGGGACCACTCGCGACTCCCGAGTCGGAGGGCTACGCCCGAGGATTGAGTTCGCGGACGATTCAGATGATCGCGATCGGCGGGGCGATCGGCACCGGCCTGTTCTACGGATCGGGCGGCGCGATCGCACAGGCGGGTCCCGCGTTGATCCTTTCCTACCTCGCCGCGGGCCTGGCCATCTTCGTGATCATGCGGGCACTGGGCGAGTTGCTGACCTACCGCCCGGTCTCCGGCAGCTTCGCCGAGTACGCCCACGAGTTCCTCGGCCGGTTCGCCGGGTTCGCCACCGGCTGGACCTACTGGGCGGTGTGGGTAAGCACCTGCATGGCCGAGATCACCGTCGCCGGCAAATACATCGAATACTGGTTCGACATCCAGCCCTGGATCACCGCCCTGGTCGTGCTGACCGTGCTGTTCGGTGCGAACTTGATCTCGGTGCGGCTGTTCGGGGAGGCCGAGTTCTGGTTCTCCGCAATCAAG
>SEEV01000552.1 GCA_004211695.1 Rhodococcus sp. (in: high G+C Gram-positive bacteria) | reverse complement strand
TGTTGAGCGTCTCTGGGGGTGACGACGACGGGGTAGGGAATCGTCAGTGGGGTTGCCGATGGGGTGGTCGGCGTCAGCGTGGGGGTTGCTTGTGTTCGTCTGCACCGTCAGTGTGACGAGGAACTGATGGATGCACGACACCCCCGCTGTATCCGGGAAGATTCTGCCGGGGGTGCCGCGCCTAGTGCGAAGGGCACTGATGGTGACGGTAGAGGTCGATTCGGTCCGCGTCGAGTCCCGCCTGTCGGCGGGGGAGATCGGGTGCCCGTGCTGCCCGGGTGGTGTCCTCGGCGGGTGGGGGCACGCCCGGTCCCGTCCGGTCGCCGGGGTGGCGGAACAGGTGCGTCCTCGACGGGCTCGCTGCCGGAGTTGTTCGGTGACGCATGTCTTGTTGCCGGTGTCGTTGTTGCTGCGCAGGGCGTATTTGGCGGAGTGGGTCTTCTCGGCGTTGCTGGCCAAGGCCCGCGGTGCCGGACACCGCCCGATCGCATCGTGGTTGGGGGTGCCGACCTCGACGGTGCGGGGTTGGCTGCGCAGGTTCGGCGGTCGGTTCGAGGCGGTGCGGGCCTGGTTCCTGGGTATCGCGATGACGGCGGGGGTGGATGTGCGGATCCCGAAGGCGTCGGGTTCGGGGTGGGTCGACGCGCTCGCGGCGATCGGCGCGGCCACGAAGTCGATCACCACCCGCTTCGGTCCGGTGGGGATCCTCGGCGTGGTGACGGCGGCGGGGGTGGCGGCCGCCGGTAGCTCCGGTCGGCTTCTCGCACCGGGCTGGCCACCGGGTCCGGGCCGGTGCGCTGCCACACCAGTCGGCCCTGACGATCCGGGATCCGATCGGCAATCCTCACGGACGTGACTGCCCGACACTGGGTTCGGGCGGCGTGAACATGTGCAGGAGGCGAATCGGTGACCGAGGAGAAACGACGTGAACGGGGCCAGGCGATCGGGTTGTTCCGCTACCAGTTGATCTGCCCGGCCCTCGATACCGGGTTGTCCACCAGGGCCCGGGGCCGCCTGGTCCGGGAGATCGCCGGACGCGAACACACCGACCCATTCGGTAATCAGGTCCGCTACTCGCGGCACACGCTCGATCGGTGGATCCGCCGCTACAAGGCCGGGGGCTTCGACGAGTTGATCGCCTCGCCGCGCAAGCCGGCCGCACGCACCGACTCGGCGACACTGGATCTGGCGGCCGCGCTCAAGCGGGAGAACCCGGCCCGCACCGCCGCCCAGGTGCAGCGGATCCTGCGCGCCTCGTCGGGGTGGGCCCCGTCGGAATCGACACTGTTGCGCCTGTTCCACCGGTTGGAGCTGATCGGACCCACCGCCGGTCCGACCACGGAGGTGTTCGGCCGGTTCGAGGCGGAGAACCCAAACGACCGGTGGACCGGGGACGCGTTGCACGGCCCGAAAATCGGGGGCCGCAAGGTGTATCTGTTCGCGTTCCTCGACGATCATTCCCGGCTGGTCACCGGCTACCGGTTCGGCTACGCCGAGGACGCGGTGCGTCTGGCCGCCGCGCTGGAGCCGGCATTGTCCTCCCGCGGGGTCCCAGCGAGCGTATACGTCGACAACGGTTCTGCCTTCGTCGACGCCTGGCTGCTGCGGGCCTGCGCGAAACTTGGGGTCCGGCTGGTGCATTCGACCCCGCACCGACCGCAGGGCCGGGGCAAGATCGAACGCTTCTTCCGCACCGTGCGCGAACAGTTCCTCGTCGAAGTATCCGACACCACCGCCGAGGAACTCACCGCCGCAGGCACCGATCATGCCACCGCCCTGCTCGAGCTCAACCGACTGCTCACTGCGTGGATCGAAACCGAATACCACCGCAGGATCCACTCCGAAACCGGGCAAACACCCCTCGAGCGGTGGGAGGCCGGGTGGTCCCGACTTGGTCGTACCCCGTCGAGGGTGACCGGTGACGATCTGACCGAGGCGTTCCTGTGGTCCGAGTACCGCACCGTCACCAAGACGGCGACGATATCGCTGCACGGCAACACCTACCAGGTCGACGCCGCCCTCGTCGGACGGAAGGTCGAATTGGTGTTCTCCCCGTTCGACCTGGAAACCATCGACGTCCGCTACCACGACAAGAGCCACGGCAAAGCGGTGCCGCACCACATCACCCGACACGTGCATCCGAAAGCCCGCCCCGAAACCAGCGAGCCGGTATCACCACCGGTGACCGGGATCGACTACCTGACCCTGACCGCCGACACCCACCACGAACAGGTCAGCCGCGAGCGGCGGATCGGCTTCGACGCCCTCTACGGCAACCGACACACCGAACCCGGCAGCGAACCGTCCACAGTCGCTGACGGTCAGATCCCCGGCCAACTCAGCATCGACGACATCAACAACGAGGGCAACGAAGGCAACGAAGGCAACGAAGGCAACGAGGTGAAATTCGCATGAGCATCCAACGGCTGCAGGAACATTACGGATTCACCCGGATGCCTTTCGGTCGAGCCCTGGCCCCGGGGATGCTGCATCGGCACCCCGGGCACGCCGAGGCGGTGGCCCGGATCTCCTGGTGCGTGGACCAGCACGCGCTCGGGGTCATCACCGGGGAAGTCGGGGCCGGCAAGACCGTCGCGATCCGGGCCGCGGCCGCCGCGTTGGACCCCGCCCGGCACGTGGTGATCTACCTGCCGAACCCGTCGGTCGGGGTCCGCGGGATGCTCCATCACATCGTCACCGCGTTGGGCCACGTCCCGAGCTTCTACACCGCGACGTTGGCCCCGCAGGCCGCCGAGGCGTTGGCGGCCGAGCACGCTGAACGAGGTCGTGTTCCCGTAGTCGTGATCGACGAATCGCACCTTCTCGACAACCAGCAACTCGAAGCGATCCGGATGCTCACCAACCACGACATGGATTCCGGATCCCCGTTCGCAGCACTGCTGGTCGGGCAACCCACGCTGCGGCAACGCCTCCGACTCGGCGTCTTGGCGGCCTTGGATCAGAGGATCGCGGTGCGCTACGCCCTGCCCGGGATGAGTACCGCCGATACCGCCGACTACATCACCCACCACTGCAAGATCGCGGGCCGCTCGGACCCACTGTTCTCCGATGACGCGGTCACCCTCATCCACAATGCCGCCCGCGGATACCCGCGGGCGGTGAACAACCTCGCCGTCCACGCCCTGACGGCCGCGTTCGCGTCGAATCACGCCATCGTCGACGAGAAGGCAGCACGCATCGCCGTCACCGAAACCGGTCACGACTGACCACAGAGCATCGCCGTCAATGTGACGACGACGCCGTCACATTGCCGACCAAGGCCCCGCCCACACCACAAGGCGGGGCCTTTCTCACACCCCGATCATCGACAACCACAGTGACGGCATCATCGGCACCTTCAATGACGGGCAACA
>SEEV01000551.1 GCA_004211695.1 Rhodococcus sp. (in: high G+C Gram-positive bacteria) | reverse complement strand
ATCGTCGTCACATCCGTAGCGTATCCACCCCGGATAGAACGTCCGCGACAGACACGCCGACCGTCGTAAAGAACTCTCACCATTCGTTGCGGACGGTGGTCACGCAACCCCAGATAGGAATTCGGAATAGCTGACCAACCACGACATGGATTCGGGGTCACCGTTCGCGGCACTGTTGGTCGGGCAGCCGACGTTGCGGCACCGACTGCGGCTCGGAGTACTCGCCGCGTTGGACCAGCGGATCGCGGTGCGTTACGCGCTGGCCGGGATGAGCCCGACGGATTCGGCGGACTACATCACCCATCACTGCAAGATCGCCGGCCGAACGGATCCGTTGTTCTCCGACGACGCGGTCACGCTGATACACAATGCGGCGCGGGGATATCCGCGGGCGGTGAACAACCTCGCAGTGCAGGCTTTGACGGCGGCGTTCGCCGCGAAAGTGTCCATCGTCGACGAGAAGTCCGCACGGGTGGCCGTCACCGAAAGTGGCCACGACTGAGTCACTGATCGCGCGACGTCACCACGCCGACGAAGCCGTCACCAGTCCGACGAAGGCCCTCCCCGCAACCGCGGGAAGGGCCCTTCTCATATCGGCATCATCGGCATCGACGGTGACGCCATCGTCGGCGCGTTTAGCGACGGACAACAGACGGTAAACTGCTCACCTCGCAGGTGTTGTCCCGGCAGGGCCGCTACCAGCAGGTGCGGGACAGCCTGCGGGTCAAGGAAATCGCAGTCCCATCGAGACCGCAGCAACACACCGCCCGGCATACGACCCCGACCACTGATCGACCGGTGTTCCCCAACACTTTCTCAATGAGTCATCCTGCCGAGCACAGGCCCCCGTCGGGAGGGCAGAACATTGCCCACGCAGAGTTGTAGCCACTGGTCACGGTCCTCCTGCAGGGGTTCTCCAACGCCCCGCCGCTGCCGCAGTCAAGACCGTTGAGAGAGTTGCCTGCGTCAGGTGTGGCGGTCACCGTGACGACTGTCCCGACCGGGAAGTCCGCATGGCACGGGCCGGACAGCGTTTGATCTTCGCCGCTCTCGTGCTCGTAGGGGTACCCCGGTGGAGACACCAGGTGGCAGTTGATCCCTGCAGGGCTGCTGGTCACGGTGCCGCTGCCCCAGCCATCGATCCAGACGGACAGCGTGCTGGTGTCGCTCGTCTGCGCCACAGCGGTAGTGGTGGCGGGTATGAGCACCACGGCGCCGCCCAGCAAGGTGGCCGCAATGATCCGCGAAAACCGTCGGCAAAGGTCGCTGGTCATAATGTTCCGCTCCGTTCCCTATAGTGGTGGGCCGGGACGGCACTGGACGAGCCGGAGCCGGCAAATTCCTCGCAGTGACTCTCGGTCGAGCACCACTGACCGACAACGGGGTGGCGCCGAAGTATCGACTGACGTTGTTTCGCCCGAACCTCGCGAGCATCTGTGGCACTGTTCGATGCTTAGCAAAGCACCGTCCGGTCCGAAAGACCTCATCCGAACAGATGACATCGGCGATAATCATTGGTGCAGGACGGGAAGACCGAGTGCGCTGAGCGATGCCGGGGGCGGGGAATGCTGGACGATGGTCACAGTCAGTGATTTTTCGCGGCTCGTGGCCGCCATCTACGCTGCGGCCGTCACCGCAGAGCGTTGGGATGCGACCCTTGCCGAGCTTGTCAGCGCATTCGACGGAACTGTTGGCGGCTTGGGGCTCGCGCGGCCGGCACCAGGTACGGCCGAGATCCAGGTCCACAGCATCGGTGCCGACCCGTCTTGGCGAAGGACCTACAACGAGTATTACGGCCGACTCGACCATGTGGCGGCGGCCATCGAACAATCCCCGGTCGGCCTAGTGCGTACAGGGACGGAGTTGATCCTTCCCCACGTGCACTCGGAATTCCACGCCGACTGGATCCGTCCCATCGACTGCGAGGACGGCGTGTTCGTCCGGCTCACGGAGGGAGCCGTCTGCCAGTGGCTTGCCGTTGCGGCACCCCGGCGCTCGGAGCCGTTCGGCACAACCGAACGAAGGACGCTGATGCGTCAGCTGGTTCCGCACCTGCAGCAGGCGATCCATACGCAAGGCAAACTCGCGGATCTCACGCGCCGACACGCTGACCTTACCGGAGCAATAGAGCTGGTCCAGCACGGAATCGTGATCGTCGGGGCGGGATGCCGGGTAGTGCATCTCAACTCCGCGGCCGAGAGCATCCTCACGGCCGGCGACGGCCTCCACATCCGCGCATCAGGATCGATCACCGCAACGGTCATGCATGCCGATCGCGAACTCCACCGCCTTGTGCGCCGCGCGCTCGGTGACGGATCCTCCCGAATCCCCGGCGGAGGATCATTTACGTGCCCGCGACCGTCCGGGCAACGCGCATACGCCGTTCACGTGGTGCCACTCGGCCGTGAATCCACCGAACTCGTGACTTCGGCGGCGACGGCCCTCGTCCTCATCATCGATCCAGCGCGTGAACCGGAGCCCGAGGCGGCGGTGTTGCGGCGACTGTACGGCCTCACCACTACCGAAGCGGAGGTCGCCCTGCGTGTGCTCCGCTGCGAAGGCCTGAATCCGGTCGCCGATGAGCTCTCCGTCTCGCTGACAACCATCCGAACCCACCTTCAACACGTCTTCGACAAGACCGACACACACCGTCAAGCTGAACTCGTCCGACTCCTACTGGCCATCAGCCCGAGGTAGTCAGGGCGCCATTGGTCGGGTCGGCTGACGCTCGTACGAACCCACGAGGCGCGCAATGACGCGGTCACGTCAACACGGTTCGTTTCATGGGGTGTGTCCATCCACAGTGGGCGCTCCCTCGCGGCACGCGGACCCAATCAATCTCATCTGTTCAGATGAGGTCTTTCACACCCGACGGTGCTATTTCTATTGAAATAGACGAAAGCACCGACAAGCTCGGTGCTACGCCGGTGCAGCCGAAACAGCGCCAAGAGGGCCGGTCACGGCCCGATCCAGTCACCACCAAAAGGGATGATCACCATGCCGGTTACCGAACAGTCCGTCGTCATTGCCCGCCCTGCATCGGAAGTATGGGACTTTCTCACCGATGCGGCGAACTGGCCGTCGTGGGAGGCCTCGATAGTCGAATGCGAGCAGGTCACCGACGGGGAACTCGGGGTGGGCACCCGGTGGCGCGGAGTGAACCGAGTCCTCGGCAAGCGGATCGACTGGGAGACCGAATTCGTCGAGTACCAGCCCGCGAAGGTGGCCACGTCCAAGTCGGTGGAAGGGGGCAAGATCCAATACCGTTCAGTTAGTGAACAAGGATGGTGCATTTCGGCGGTTGGGTGGGTTGTGGATGGTGTTGGTGGTGTGCGCGTTTGGCGGCCCATTTGAGGACTTTGCGTTTGACGACGCG
>SEEV01000139.1 GCA_004211695.1 Rhodococcus sp. (in: high G+C Gram-positive bacteria) | reverse complement strand
ATCGTCGACCCGTGGGGAACGGTGATCGCCGAGGCGGATTCGTCCGAGGGCATCACCATCGCCGAGATCGACCCCACCGTGGTCGACCGCACCCGCGCCGAGTTCCCCGTCCTGAAGGACCGGCTCCACGACTACAGCTTCCTCAACCGCAGAAAGGTACTTTCATGACCCGCACCACCACAGAGGTGCTCACCTTCGAAACCCTCGACTCCTCCGAGATCCTGCGATTCGGCGCCGGCCGAACCCTGGTCGCCGGGTACACCGGCCGGGACGAAGCAGCGGTCCAGCATCACATCGACGAACTCGCCACCATCGGTGTCGCACCGCCGGCGCAGGTGCCGATGTTCTACCCCGTCGAGATCGCGACGATCACCACCGCGACACAGGCTCCCGTCACCGGCGAACATACGTCGGGCGAGGTCGAGCCGGTGATCCTGCGGCACCGCGGGCGGCACTACCTCGGTGTCGGCTCCGATCACACCGACCGCCGGCTCGAAACCGTCGACATCGGCGACTCGAAGCGGGCGTGCCCGAAGCCGGTGGGCCCGAAAGTCGTCGAGATCGCCGACTGGGCGACGTTCGACTGGGACGCGTGCCGGGCCCGATCGTGGGTCGACGGGGTCCTGTATCAGGACGGCACCCTGGCCGCTCTCCGCACACCGCACAACCTTCTGCAGATCTTCGCCGACCGGCTCGGCGACACCGGCGAGGACCTGCTCTGCTTCGCCGGCACCCTGCCGCTGCTCGACGGAAAGTTCACCCCCGGCCACCGGTGGGACCTCGAACTCACCCTGCCCGACGGCCGAACCCTGACCCACACCTACACCACCGAAGGACACTGACATGCGCACCGGAGCCGACTACCTGGCCTCCCTGAACGACGGGCGAGTCGTGCTCGTCGACGGGGAGAAGATCGACGACGTCACCACCCATCCCGCGTTCGCACCCGTGGCCCGGACGATTGCCGAGATGTTCGATCTGGCTGCGGACGAGGCGAGCGGTATGCAGTATGTCGCAGCCGAAACCGGGAACGCGGCGAATCGGGTTTTCTCGATCCCACGGTCGCGGGAGGAACTCGCGCAGCGGCGGGAGGCGATCGAGACGTGGGCGCGGCACACGCACGGGTGGATCGGACGCAGCCCCGATCACGTGGGGACGTTCCTCGCGGCGTTCGCGGCACATCCCGAGGTGTTCGAGGCCGAGGGTGGGCACGACTTCGGGGCGAACGTCTCGACGTTCTATGAGCGCCTGCTCGACGAGAACCTCTACGTCTCGTACGCGATCATCCCGCCACAGGTCTCCCGCGCGACGACGGCGTCGGGATGGGAAGGTGAGTACCTGCAGGCCGGCGTGGTCGAGGAGACCGCCGAGGGCCTGGTCATCCGTGGCTCGCAGATGCTTGCCACCGGCGGAGCGATCGCCGACGAAATCTTCGTCTCGTGCATCAAACCGCTCGGCCCCGACGACAAGGACTTCGCCGTCGGATTCGTGGTCCCGGCCAACGCGCCCGGCCTCAAACAGTACGTCCGCCGCCCCTACATCCCCGCCGCGACGAGTTCGTTCGACTACCCCCTGACCTGCCGCTACGACGAGCCCGACTCGCTCCTCGTGTTCGACGACGTCCTCGTACCGTGGGATCGAGTGTTCGTCGACCGCGACACCACCGGCGTCCGCCGTCAGTTCTTCGAGACGGGCGCACACGTGCTCGGCAACTGGCAGGCGCAGATCCGATTCGCGACGAAGCTGGAATTCATTGCCGGCGTTGCGCGTCGGGTCACCCAGATCAACGGAGTGGACAAGATCCCCAGCGTTCAGGAGAAGCTCGGAGAACTCGCATCCCTCGTCAGCGGGGTCCGTTCCGCGGTGCTCGCCGCCGAGTACACGGCCGAGCCGGATCCGGCCGGGATGTGGTTGCCGGGTCGGCAGGCGCTGTACGGGTCGATGGGCCTGCAGTCGGAGATCTACCCACGGGTGATCGCCATCCTGCGCGATCTCGTCGGTGGTGGTGTCCTGCAGCTTCCTTCGAGCGTCAAGGACCTCACCAGCCCGGTGACGTCCCGCGACATCGAGCACTACGTCCAGTCCCCCGGTGTGCCGTCCGAGGAACGCGTCAAGCTCTTCAAGCTGGCCTGGGACATCATCGGCTCCGAATTCGCCGGACGACACCAGCAGTACGAGATGTTCTACGCCGGCGCCCCTTTCGTCGTGAAGGGCGCGTACACGTACCGCAACTACGACTACGACAGCGCCGTCGCGGCAGTGCAGCAGTTCACCGACGGCTACAAAGCGGAAAGCGAGTAAACGATCATGGCAAAGCCCGAATTCGAATTCTTCCCGGTCACGGACGTCGAGTGGACGGTGTGTCCGGGTGACGATCCGAAGATCACCGAACGCATTCTCTCCACGGACCCCGAGGGCAAGGTCGCCACCCGGATCCTGCGCTACGAACCCGGCGCCGACTCCACCCCGATGGGCGTGCAGAAGCACGACTTCTGGGAGGAGGTCTACATTCTGGAGGGGTCGTTCACCGACCTGACCCTCGGCGAGACATTCACCGCGGGAATGTACGCCTGCCGGCCGCCCGGCATGCCCCACGGCCCCTGGAGCACGGACGAAGGCGTCGTCACCTTCGAAGTCCGGTACCACAGTAAGTAGGCCCGCCATGACCCTTCCGGCATTCCACGCCCCCACCCCGACGGACACGCGACGAAGCATGGGCCGGTTCACCACCGGCGTCGCCGTCGTCAGCGCAGACGACGGCGACAACAGCCCCAGCGCCATGACGATCAGCTCAGTGACGTCGATCAGCCTGGACCCGGCGATCCTGCTCGTCTCGCTCACCCACGGCTCCCGCACCACCGAGGCCGTGGAAGCCGCGGGCACGTTCGCCGTCTCCATCGGGCTCCCGCCAGGAAGCACTCGCCCGCCGCTTCGCCACACGCGGCGGCGCCCGATTCGACGACCTCCCCTGCGATCACAGCCGCTCTGGCCTACCGCTGATCAAAGACGCTCTGGCCCAACTCGAATGCACGGTCCACAGCGCCCACGACATCGGCGACCACCGCGTCTTCTACGGCGAAGTCACGGACATGCGCTGGCGCGAGGGAACCGGACTCGTCTTCTACTCGGGGCGTTTCGGCGACTTCCACGACTTCGGTCACGACGAGGTTCCCTGGTTGTTCTGATCCGTCATTTCCGTTGCGACGCACTCGCGTTGCATCGACAACCGAACACCGCCCGAAGCGAACGTGTTCGCCGGCGCACTACCGACGGTGCGCCGGCGGGCACGCATGCCGGCTGACTCATCCATTCCCACGCCACCGTCCTCGAGGATCTGATACCCATGAGCCGACATCTCCGGCTTGCTCTCGTCCAGGCTCCTGCCGAATCGCTCGCCGACTTCGCAGCGCGACTCCGCCTTCGCATGAAGTCGCCCAACGCCGCCGACCTCGTCGTCTACCCCGAACTGCATCTGTGCTCGATCGGGACGGAGACGATGAGTCTCGACGAGTACTACGACACCTACGCCGAGCCCCTCGACGGCCCACGCGGGCAGGCGCTCGGCGACCTCGCGAACGAGCTCGGAGTGTGGCTCATCCCCGGCACCGTGCTCGAGCGCGGTGCCGACGGCAACGTCTACAACACCGCGGTCGTGTACAACCCCGACGGTCAGCTCGTCGCGAGCTACCGGAAGGTCTTCACCTGGCGCCCCTACGAGCCTATGTGCGTCGGCCGCGAATTCGTCGTCTTCGACATTCCCGACGTCGGCCGGGTCGGACTGTCCGTGTGCTACGACGCCTGGTACCCCGAGGTGACCCGACATCTGGCGTGGATGGGTGCCGAACTCGTGGTCAACGTCGTGCAGACCTCGACCTCCGGTCGCGCGCAGGAGATTCCGATCAATCAGGCCAACGCCATCGTCAACCAGATCTGGGTCGCCAGCGTCAACGGCGCCGGGCCGACGGCGTCAGGCGGAAGCCTGCTCGTCGATCCCGAGGGCGAGATCCGTGTCGCTGCAATCGGAATGGAAGACACCACGCTGCTGAGCATCGTGGACTTCGATCGTGTCCCCGCCGCGCGTAAGTTCGGCACCGGCGGCGACTCGTGGCCGTGGAGTTTCTTCACCGCAGAAGACAGCCCCCTGGACCTTCCGCTCTACAACGGCTACATCGACCCCGCCACCTGGCGTCCGGCGATCTCCGCCGAGACCCCGGAAACCCTTCGACCCGACGAACCCGTCGTCTTCGCGCGTCCGGCGACGCGGGACGGCGAGCGATGACCGAAACGCAGCTCGCCCGCAGGTTGTCGCTGCCCTCCGTCGTCGCGTTCGGTCTGGCGTACATGGCGCCGAGCCTCGTCATGGTCATATTCGGCGTGATCGCCGTGGCCAGCGGCGGCACCGCCCCGACCGCGTTCCTCCTCGCCACGGGCGCAATGCTTCTCACCGCGTCGAGCTACGCGAAGATGGCGCGCATCCATCCCGTGTCCGGCTCTGCATACTTCTACGCCCGCAAGAACCTCGGTTCACCCGTCGGCTTCCTCGTCGGCTGGAGTGTTCTCCTCGACTACCTGTTCCTTCCGATGGTCGCCTGGCTCACCCAATCGATCTACCTCAACGCACAGTTCCCGGCCGTGCCGATCTGGGTGTGGATGCTCGTCAACGCCGGCCTGACCACTACCGTCAACATCATCGGCGTCGTACTGGCGGACAGGGTCAACAGAATCCTCACCGGTGTCGCCGTGTTCGTGGTTCTGCTGTTCTCCGCGCACTGCGTGAAATACCTCGCCGGGCACCACCCCGCATCGATCACGGAGCCCTTCTGGAACGCGAACAGCACCGTCGTCGGTGTGTCGGCGGCCGCCGCTGTCGCCGCCTACTCCTACCTCGGCTTCGACGCGGTGACCACCCTCGCCGAGGAGACCCGTGACGCGAGACGGAACATTCCCCGTGCCGTCGTCCTCGTCATCGCCATCGGCGGAACCCTCTTCGCCGTCGTCGCGTTCCTCATGCAGCTCGTCCACCCCGGCGCCGAGTTCGACGACGCCCAGTCCGCGGCATACGCAATGTCCATCGAAGTCGGTGGCACACTCTTCGCGGACTGGACCAATCTCGCGGCCGTCATCGCCGGGTGGGCGTCCTGCCTGGCCGTCCAGCTCAGCTCCAGCCGGCTGCTGTACATCATGGGCCGCGACGGCGTTCTCCCCCGGCGCGTCTTCGGAAGCTTGGACAAGCGCACCAAGACACCCGTCTTCTGTCTGCTCGTCACCGGTGCGATGTGCGTGCTCGGACTCAACCTCTCGTTGGAGACCGCGATGGGCTTCATCAACTTCGGCGCGTTCCTGGCCTTCACCGCGGTCAACGGGTGCGTCGTCGCCTACTACGTGCGCCACCGACGCACCCGGCACGTCAACACGGTCAACTACCTCGTCCTGCCTGCGCTGGGGATGTGCGTGACCATCTACATGATCACCCGCCTCAGCGAGCTGTCGATCACCATCGGACTGTCGTGGTTCGCGATCGGCGTCGCGTACCTCGTCTGGCTGACCCGCGGCTTCCGACGTCCTACACCGGAGTCGAGTACCGGGCACGGAGCGGACACCAGCGACCAGCAGAGCGAAGGTGCGCCCTCCTTGGCATGAAACGGGACCCGTCGAAAAAAATTCTGCGGATGTGTCGATCCATGACACTCCCCGTTCGACCTGAGGATGAGAAGGTCCAAGAGGGACCCCGACATCCAAGGAGACGGAACCGTGAAGTACATGCTGATCATGCGCGCCACCGACGAGACGTTCGCGGCGTTCCAGGACATCGACATGGGCGAGATCATGGACTCGATGGGCAAGTTCAACGACGAGATGATCCGCGCCGGCGTGCTGCTCGCCGCCGAGGGCCTGGACCCCGACCCCGAATCGGGTGTGGTGGTCGACTACTCCTCCGAAACACCTGTGGTGACCGACGGCCCTTACGGCGAGACGAAGGAACTGTTCGGCGGCTTCTGGCTGCTCAACGTGGCGTCGAAGGAGGAGGCCGTCGAGTGGGCCAAGCGTGCGCCGATGGCCGGTCCCGGCGCCAAGGCGGAGATTCGCCGGGTCGCCACGATCGACGAGTTCCCGCAGGACAACGTGTGGATCCAGAAGGAGCGGGCGTGGCGCGAAGAGACCGGTCAGCTCTGAGCGACTCGACCGGCAGCGGCAGCGGTCGTGAGGCCGTCGCCGCTGTCTGGCGGATCGAGTCGGCACGGATCGTCGGCGCCCTCGCGCGGTACACCGGCGACTTCGCGCTGGCCGAGGACCTCGCCCAGGAGTCGCTGGCCGAGGCGCTCGTGACCTGGCCGCGCGACGGTGTGCCCCGCAACCCCGCGGGGTGGTTGCTCACCGTCGGCCGGCGCAGGGCGATCGACACGTTCCGACGGCGCTCCGCCCTCGACGAGAGGTACACCGCCCTCGCCCACGACCTGGGTGAGGGCGGTGCCGCCTCCGGCAGCGCGCCCGCCGATCCGGGCCACGCGCCCGGCGACGTGCTGTGGGATCCGGACCAGATCGACGACGACATGCTCGCGCTGATGTTCATCTCCTGCCATCCCGTGCTGTCCCGGGAGGCACGGGTAGCACTCACCCTGCGGGTGGTCGGCGGTCTGACCAGTGACGAGATCGCCAAGACGTTCCTCGTTCCGACGGCGACCGTGCAGGCCCGGATCACCCGGGCGAAGAAGACGCTCGGTGCGGCCCGGGTGCCGTTCGAGGTGCCGCCGGCGAAGGACAGGGCCGAGCGGCTCGGCTCGGTGCTCAGCGTGATCTACCTGATCTTCACCGAAGGGTCCTCGGCCAGCTCCGGCGACGACCTGATCCGCCTCGACCTCGCGAGCGAGGCTCAGCGCCTCGCCCGGGTGCTGACCCGGCTCGTACCCGACGAGCCCGAGGTCCACGGTCTGCTGGCGCTGCTCGAGCTGACCGCGGCACGCTTTCCTGCCCGCACCGGGCCGGACGGGGAACCGGTGCTGCTCGAGCACCAGGACCGCCGCCGCTGGGACCGCGCGGCGATCCGCCGGGGACGAGCGGCGCTCGCCCGCGCGGAGCAGGTCGGCCGGGGCCTGGGCGCCTACGGCCTGCAGGCGGCAATCGCCGAATGCCATGCCGTCGCGCCGTCGGTCGACGCGACGAACTGGGAGCGGATCGTCCTCATCTACGAGGCCCTCGGCCGGCTCGCGCCGTCACCAGTGATCGACCTCAACCGGGCGGTGGCGGTCTCGATGGCCCAGGGACCGGCGGCGGCGATGCCCATCGTGGACGAGTTGGTGGACGCCCGGTCGCTGTCGCACTCGCATCTGCTGCCGAGCGTTCGCGGGGAACTACTCATCCGCCTGGGACGCACCGAGGAGGCGCGCACCGAACTCGAGCGCGCCGTGCAACTGTGCGGCAACGAACGCGAGCGGACCGTGCTCGAGCGCAAGCTCGCCGACCTCCACTGAGGTGTGCCCTCTTTGTTACCCCGCCGCCCAGGTTCCCTTCGTGTACTCCCGATCCCCGCGCGGGTCCGGGTCGGTCGGTGCGGCTCGGTAGTGGTCGACCAGCGAGACCTGTTCGTCCGGGTCCACCGGGTGCAAGTCCCGTTCGGCACAGTCGACGTGGCGAGCTTCCGCTAGACACTGCTGCTCCCAGTAGTTCTCCGAACGCGCCAGCGGAATTCGCCGAACGTCCATCTGTCGCCCTCCCGGGATTGCCAGGTCAAGTCGTTCCGTGGGGAACCCGGACCGCGGCGACCGTCACCCGCTCGCCGCGATCCGCACCCCACCGAATCGAGTCTCCACCGCACCCCGAACTCGAGACAGGGCCATTCGGCCCTACCCCCCTCTGCCCTCCCCGGAGAAACACGATTCGGCCGCCCGGAATATCACCGGCACCGATGCCGTTGTACGACGCGACGGTGTTCGACCCAATGCCCCGGGTACCACATTGAAATCGTCGCCTCGCGCGACCACTTGCCGAGAGGCGCACTGGTGGGCGCCGTCGCCCTGACCAGGCAAGACCTACATTGCGTAGCGTTCGTGGTCAGGAGTCGAAAGCCGCTGACACCGCCCGGTGCCGGCGGCTTCTCGCGTTCGCCCCTCGGAATCGAGGTGTCCCTGCCGTCGTCCCGAATTGGAGGCGACGAGAGACGAACCCCGATCTCGGAACTATCGTCGAATCGTGCCTGACATCATCGAGTTGATCTTCGAAGATCACGTGTGGTTCCGACAGCAGTTCGCCACGCTCGATGAACTGAAAGCCCACCGCAGGCTCGACATCGCCGCCGTCGAGGCGGTGTGGGCGTCGCTGGCGGAACGTCTGGATCTGCATGCTTCGGCGGAAGAGGAGATCTTCTATCCGCAACTCCTCCGCGTCGGCGATGACGACGCCGAAGAGGAAACCCTCGACGCGATCGGAGATCACAACGATATCCGCGACGGCGTCAGCGACGCCGCCAAGTATCCCGTCGCATCCGAGAAGTGGTGGGCTGCCGTCGCCCGCACGCGTGTGGCCAACGATGAGCACATGGCCGAAGAGGAACGTGAAGGCTTGGCCGATTTCCGAACGGCGCCGAAGGCGCTTCGGGTATCCCTCGGTCGGCGTTTCGCCGAATTCTTCGTCGTTCACCCCTCCACGTCGGGTGTCGACACCTCCGACAAGGATCCCGAGACGTACGTGCGGGAAGTCGAACAGGACTTGGACGAAGTAGAGGACAGCGCCGACTCGGGCTCACTTCGAATCGGCAGCCTGAAAGGGCAAACGTGGTGAGCACCTTGCCAGACCGCGCAGCCCCACCGTCGCCGCATCGAGCCCGTGCCATGGCCGAGTCGTTCGGTGTGGACGCCGAACGCTACGACCGGACACGACCTTCCTACCCGGACGCACTGATCGAGCGGATCGTGTCCAACAGTCCCGGGCCGGACGTACTCGACGTCGGCTGCGGCACCGGCATCGAAGCCCGCCAGTTCCGGGCGGCAGGTCGCCGGGTGCTCGGCGTCGAGCCCGACCCACGGATGGCGAACTTCGCGCAGCGGAGCGGCATCGACGTGGAGGTGGCGACGTTCGAGACCTGGGATCCCGCCGACCGGAAGTTCGACCTGCTGGTCGCCGGGACGGCCTGGCACTGGATCGATCCGGTCGCCGGCGCGGTGAAGGCGGCCGAGGTGCTGCGCCCCGGTGGCCTGCTGGCCGTGTTCTGGCACGTGTTCGATACCCCGTCCACCGTGGCGGACGCCTTCGCGGCGGCCTACCGGCGAGTGGTGCCCGACTCGCCGTTCCCCGTCCCACCGTCGGGATCCTCCGCGGACCTGTACCAGCCGATACTCGACAACGCCGCCGACGGGATCCGCGGCGTGCCCGGGTTCGGTGCCCCCGAGCAGTGGCGTTTCGATTGGGAACGGTTGTACACGCGGGACGAATGGCTCGATCAGCTGCCGACGTCCGGCGCACTCACCCAGCTGCCGCCGGACAGCCTGGCAGAGCTGCAGGACGCTGTCGGGGTCGCAATCGACGCGCTGGGCGGCAGCTTCACGATGCCCTACAGCACGGTCGCGGTCACCGCGGTGCGCACGCGCACCGTCTGACCTCGGCAGCTGATCGACGGCTGCCGTCCAGGTCGGTAGTGTTGGTTGTCATCCGGCCGCCTGTGGCGGCCACGCTTCCGGAGCGCCTCTATCGCACAGGAGGAGCGGATGACGGAGACCGACACCTCGCAGGAAGAGCGTCTCGTCGACTCGTTGCGTGCACGTGACGAGTCGGCGTTCGCGGAATTGGTCGACCGGCACACACCGATGATGCTGCGCGTGGCGCGCGGATACGTCGCCAGCAACGAGGTCGCCGAAGACGTCGTCCAGGAAACCTGGATCGCCGTGCTCCAGGGCATCGATCGATTCGAAGGTCGCTCGACGCTCCGCACCTGGTTGTTCCGGATCCTCGTCAACATCGCGAAGAAACGCGGTCTGCGGGACCGGCACGATTCCGACGCAACCCTCGCCGCCTACGCGGGCGGCGCCACCGTCGACCCGGCCCGGTTCCGGCCGGCCACCGACCCGGAGGACGCGCACCACTGGGCGACACCGCCGACCAGCTGGGCGCGGACCCCGGAGGGCTCGGTGCTCGGCGCGGAGGTCCTCGACGTCACGAGCCGCGAACTCGAGCACCTGCCCGAGCGACAGAAGGCCGTCGTCGTGCTGCGCGACGTCCTCGGCTACGACGCCGAGGAAGTGTCCGAGATGCTCTCGATCACCCCGGCGAACCAGCGGGTGCTGCTGCACCGGGGTCGCGCACACGTGCGCCAGGTGCTCGAGGATTATCTTGGAACGGGAGCGTGAAACATGGACTGCCAGGATCTCGTCGAACTCGTCACGGCGTACCTCGAGGACGACCTCGATCCGGACGCCCGGGACCGATTCGAAACCCACCTGGGCGTATGCCCCGGATGCGCCAACTATCTCGAGCAGATGAGGCAGACGGTGCACACCCTCGGCGAACTGCCCGCGGAGAAACTCGACCCGGCGCTGCGGGACCGCCTGCTCGCCGCGTTCCGTGAGTGGCGCTGACCGCGGCCCGATCAGCGAAAAAATTGTCCGTCCGGGTGTAACGTTTCGCGCCCTCGCAGACACCGTTCGTATAGCCGTGGACGCTGGGCCCGCGGCATTCGGACAGGACCTCGACCATGGGCACCACACAGCTCCACCAGATCACCGCACACGCCACCAGCAGCTCGCTGAAGAAGCGCCTCGCCACTGTCATGGTGGCTGCAGCCGCATTCGGCATCCTCCCCGTCGGCATCGCAGCCGCCACCACCCCCGTCGCCGCACACCCGGCAGCAGCAGTGGCCACCCAGGAAACCAGCCGCGACATTCCCCGCGACGACGACGACCGAACCCGGGATCGTCAGCGCGACCAGCGGCAGGAACGCCGGGCCGAGAACGTCGAGCCGGCGCCGTTTGCGTGGACCATCATCCCGATGTGACGGTTGACGATTCGACTTCATAGGAATCACGCGCGAGCGCGCAGTAATGCAGCGCCCGCCCGGCGTGTCGCATGCAGTTCTGCGCAGTCGCGCCCCTGCACCACTCACTCTGCGACGGAGAGGTTCTCGTAGACGGTGGCGTTGGCCATGCCGCCGCCTTCGCACATCGTCTGCAGTCCGTAGCGGATTCCGTTGGCGCGCAGGTGATGCACGAGGGTGGTGGCCAGGCGGGCACCGGATCCGCCGAGCGGGTGACCGAGCGCGATCGCACCGCCGAGCGTGTTCACCCGGTCTTCAGGAGCCCCGGTCGCCCGTAGCCATGCGCCCACCACACTGGCGAACGCCTCGTTGACTTCGAAAGCTCCGATGTCGTCGAGGGTCAGCCCGGCGCGCTCGAGCACCCGCGCGGTGGCGGGGATCGGGCCGGCCAGCATCGTGACGGGGTCGTCGCCGACCACCGTCGCGGTGTGCACCCGGGCGATCGGGGTCAGTCCCCATTGCCGGGCCCGCTCGCCGGACATCACCAGCAGCGCGGCCGCGCCGTCGGAGATCTGCGATGCGTTACCCGCGGTGATGCGGCCGTCCTCGGGGAAGATCGGGTCCAACTGGCCCAGCTTCTCCAGGGTCGAGGCGCGGCGAATTCCCTCGTCGGACTCGAGCTTCGTCCCGTCCGGGAGCGTCACCGGTGCGATCTCGCCGGTGAAGCGACCCTCGTCGAGGGCCTGCGCGGCCCGCTGGTGCGAACGCAGGCTGTACTCGTCGAGCCAGGTGCGGCTCAGCTCGTACTTGGTGGCGAGGGACTCGGCGCCGCGAATCTGGTTGAACTCGATTCCGCTGTAACGCTGCTTGATCGCGTCGCTGTTCGCGTCACCGAGGCCGACGCGTCGCGCCGATCCCATCGGGATCCGGGTCATCGACTCGACGCCACCGGCAACCGCGATGTCGTATTGGCCGGAGATCACGCCCGCGGCGGCGAAATGCAGTGCCTGCTGGCTCGAGCCGCACTGCCGCTCGATCGTGGTGCCGGGAACCGACTCGGGCCATCCGGCGGCGAGAACCGCGTTCCGGGCGATGTTGCCGGCCTGCTCCCCGACCTGACCGACGCATCCCCACACGACGTCGTCGACCGAACCGGCCTCGATGCCCGCTCGGTCGAGCAGTGCGTTCAGGACGGTCGCGGACAGGTCGACGGGGTGCACCTCCGCCAGGCCGCCCTTGCGGCGACCGACGGGGCTCCGGACGGCTTCGACGATGACTGCATCACGCATGGTGTGTTCCTGTTCTTTCGTTCTCGGTGATCATGTCGCGGTCCAGACCGGGGTGCGGCGTTCGGTGAACGCGGCCGCCCCTTCACGCGCGTCGTTGGAGTCGAACACCGGCATCACGATCTGCCGGGTTCGTTCGAAGTGCTCCGCAGCGGGCCAGCCGGGGGATTCGTCGACGACCTTCTTGCTGGCCCGGACTGCGAGCGGTCCGTTGTCGGCGATCTCCTCGGCGAGTTCGAGCGCCGCCGCCAGCACCCCGCCCTCTGGGGCCAGCCGGTTGACCAGGCCGAGCGGGTGCAGCTGCGCGGCGGTCATCGCCTTGCCGGTGAGCACCATCTCCAGCGCGACAGCCCGGGGCAGTCGGGCGGGAAGCCGGGTCAGTCCGCCCGCGGCGGCGACCAGACCACGCCGGACCTCGGGCAGGCCGAACGTCGCGGTCGGCGCGGCGACGACGAGGTCGGCGGCCAGAACGATCTCGAATCCGCCGGCGAGGGCAGGACCGTCGACTGCGGCGATGAGGGGTTTGGCGGGGGTTGCCTCGACGAGACCGGCAAACCCTCGACCCTCGACGCGGGGACTTTCGCCCCGCAGGAAGGACTTGAGATCCATACCGGCGCAGAAATATCCGCCGGCTCCGGTGATCACGCCGACCCGCAGGTCCGGATCGGAGTCGAGCAGCTCGACCGCCGCGGCGACCGCCTGTGCGACCGCGCCGTTCACCGCGTTGCGCGCGTCGGGGCGGTTGAGCGTGATCACCAGCACCGGTCCCACCCGCTCGGTCAGCACGACCGGTGCGGGTGTCTCGTCGGTCACCGGGGTGCCATCCGGATCGCGCCGTCGAGGCGGATCGTCTCGCCGTTGAGCATGCCGTTCTCGATGATGTGCGCGGCCAGCGCGGCGAACTCGGAGGGCTCGCCGAGCCGCTGCGGGTGCGGAACCGAGGCGGCCAAGGCGTCGCGGATGTCGTCACGAGCATTGAGCAACAACGGGGTTGCGAACACCCCGGGCGCGATGGTGCATACCCGGATCCCGACACCGGCGAGGTCGCGGGCGGCGGGCAGAGTCATCCCTACGACTCCGGCTTTGGACGTCGCATAGTTGATCTGCCCGATCTGCCCCTCGTAGGCAGCGACGGAGGCGGTCAAGACACACACACCGCGGTCGCCGTCCAGCGGTTCGTTCGCGGCCATCGCCTCGGCCGCGAACCGCAGCACGTTGAAGGTGCCGATCACGTTGAGCCTGATCACCGACTCGAAAGGCTCGAGGTCGGCGGCCTTGCGATCCTTGGTGAGGACGCGCATGGGCCTACCGCGGCCGGCGCAGTGCACGACGGCCCGCACCGGGCCGCTCTCGGCGGCTGCGGTGAAGGCTGCGGCGACGGCGTCCCCGTCGGTCACGTCGGTCGGCACGAACCGCGCTGCCGCGCCAAGCGCGTCGGCCTGCTCGGCCCCGGACGAGCCGGGGAGGTCGAGCAGGGTGACGGTGGCGCCGGCCTCGACCAGGCGGGTTGCGGTGGCCAGTCCGAGTCCGGATGCGCCGCCGGTGACGACGGCGTTGATGTCCTTGATCTGCATGGAGAAGGTCTTTCGGGTTGTCCGGCCGCGTGGCGTCCGGGGTGGGAACGGTGTGTGGCCCGCCGGGGCGGAATGGGATGCCTACAGACCCATCGACTTCGAGATGACGCTCTTCATGACCTCGCTGGTGCCACCGAAGATCCGGGTGACGCGGGCGTCGGCGTACAGCCGCGCGATCGGGTACTCGCTCATGTAGCCGTAGCCGCCGTGCACCTGCAGGCACTTGTCGATGACCCGGGCCTGCATCTCCGTGCAGAACAACTTCACCTTGGCCGCGTCGGCGGGAGTGAGGGTGCCGCCGTCCAGCGCGATCAGCGCCTGGTCGACCAGTGCCTGCCCGGCCTGCAGTTCGGTCGCGCACTCGGCGAGCACGAACTTGGTGTTCTGGAAGTCGGCCAGCGGCTTGCCGAACACCAGGCGTTCCTTGGCGTAGTCGATGGCGAGGTTCACGGCGGCGGTGGCGGTGGCCAGACCGGTGATCGCGATCGACAGCCGCTCCTGCGGCAGGTTGTGGGCGAGCATGCCGAACGCCTTGCCCTCCTCGCCGAGCAGGTTTCGGGCCGGCACGCGGACGTTGTCGAACGTCAGCTCCGCGGTGTCGGACGACTTCATGCCGATCTTGTGCAGATTGCGACCGCGGAGGAAGCCGGGCATGTCACCCTCGACGACCAGCAGCGACAGGCCCTTGCGTCGGTTCTCGGGATCCTTCGAGGTGCGTGCAACCACGATCACCAGGTCGGCGTTGATGCCGCCGGTGATGAAGGTCTTGTTGCCGTTGAGGATGTAGTCGTCACCGTCGCGGACGGCGGTGGTGGTGACGCCGGCCAGGTCGGAACCGAT
>SEEV01000550.1 GCA_004211695.1 Rhodococcus sp. (in: high G+C Gram-positive bacteria) | reverse complement strand
ACCCCGGCCCCCGCGGCTCCGGCTCCGGTCCAGGTTCCCGCCCCCGCCCAGCCTTCTGCGCAGCAGGCACTCGACACCGCTCGTCAGCTCGCCGAGCAGAACGGCTACGGACAGCAGTTCCAGCAGCTGGTCAACACCAACCCGCAGTTGGTCGACGCACTGCGCTGATCTTCCGATCAGATACGACGAGGCCCTGTCATCCGAAATGGATGACAGGGCCTCGTTCGCTGTGCGGGTGTCGCTCCCCTACTTGGGGATCGCCTCGTACGCGGCGACCGCCTTCTGGACGCGGGCGAGGGCCGCGCCGTACGCCGCGAAGTCACCGCTGCGCTGCGCCACCGTCAAGGCGTTGAGTGACGCGTCCAGCTCCGCGACCGCAGCCGAGACGTCCGTACCGGACGGCGGTGTCGCCGGGGCCGTAGGCGCGGGCGCCGCACCCTGGTCGACGGGCGGCGTCGTGCCGGTCTCGGGAGGTGTCCCCTCGTCCGCGCTGGGTGCCGTCGCCACCGAACCCGTGCCGGCACCGAACACCTGGTCGAGCGCCTGCGCGAGTGTCGGGGCGTACCCGACTCGCACACTGTTACTCGGCGGCGGCTCACGGTAGCTGACGAGCACTCGCGACAGCTGCGGGAACGTCGACGTGTTCGGGCCCGTCGAACTTCGCTCCGTATACATCGGTTCGACGTACAGGATTCCGCCGTCCGCGATCGGCAGTGTCAGCAGGTTGCCGTACTGGATCTTGTTCGATCTCTCGAGCAGAGTTCTCTCCGACGCCACGCGTGGATCGGAGATCATCGAGTTCTGCGTCTGCTGCGGACCCTGGGTCTGCGTGTCCGTCGGCAACTGGAGCACGGTGAACTTGCCGTAATTGTCCGGATCGGATTTCACCGACAGATATGCGGACAGGAACTCACGGCTGTAACCCACCATCGCGCTGGTCAGGTTGAAGGACGCTTTCCCGGTCTCGGGATCACCGACCAGCACGTAGTACGGAGGCTGGTTCGCGCTCGTGTCGATCGTGGGATCGCTCGGCACCGACCAGAACGCGTTGTTGGTGAAGAATTCCTTCGGATCATCCACGTGGTACTTGGCGAGCATCTCGCGCTGCACCTTGAACAGGTCCTCGGGATAGCGGAAGTGCGCGCGCAGTTCGTCGGGAATCGAGTCCGCCGGCTGAACCGCATCCGGGAACACACCCATCCACGCGTCGAGCACCGGATCGTTCTGATCCACCTGGTACAGCTTCACGGTGCCGTCGTACGCGTCGACGGTGGCCTTCACCGAGTTGCGGATGTACGACACCTCCTTGCGGGGCAGCAGCCGGCCGGTGTTCTGGTCGATGCTGTCCTCGACGAGTCCGTCGAGCGAACTGCGCTGGGCGTACGGGTAGTCCTGCAGTGTGGTGTAGGCGTCGACAATCCACACGACCTTGCCGTCGACGACGGCCGGGTACGAGTCGCCGTCCGCGGTCAGCCACGGGGCGACGTGGGTGACCCGGTCCCGCGGGTCCCGGTTGTAGATGATCTTGGAATCCGAGCCGATCGCACCGGAGAACAGGATGTTGCGTTCCGTGTACTTGGCGGCGAAGGCCAACCGGTTGAACCAGTTGCCGATCGGCACACCACCCGAACCGGTGTACGTGTAGCGCGAGGTGTCGGTGTCGTACTCCCGCGGATCCGAACCTTGGGATCCGCCGACGATCGCGTAGTCGGCATCCGTGTCGGCGATGACCTCGCCATAGTAGATGCGCGGCTGCTCGACGGGAATGACCTGGTTACCCGCCTCCTGCGAGGCGATGTCGCTGACCATGTAGACGGGGTAACCGCTGTTGCTGTTGGCGGCTTCCTCCGCGGACTCGCCGGCGGCGGCGTTCACCCGGTTCGCGGGAGCCGCGACCAGTCCGTTGCCGTGCGTGTAGACGGTGTGCTTGTTGATCCAGTCCGTCTGGTTACCCGTCAGGCTCTTGGACGACAACTCGCGGGCCGCGACGATGTAATCGCGCATCTCCCCGTCGATGTCGTACCGGTCGATGTCGAGCGTCGGCGGGAAACCGTAGAAGTTCTTCAACTGCTGCTGTTGGGTGAACGTCCGCGACAGGATGTTCGGATCGAGCAGTCGGGTGTTCGCGATGGTCGTGACGTCGGCCGGCACTTCCCGCGGAGGCTTCGTTCCGTACCCCTGGTAATCCTGGTACTCGACCTTGTCGTCGGTGATGCCGTACGCCTGCCGGGTGGCGGCGATATTCCGCTCGATGTACGCGCTCTCCTTGTCGGCGGCGTTGGGACGCACCGAGAACTGCTCGACGACAAGCGGCCACACAGCACCGACCAGGATCGAGGAGAGCACGAGCAGGGCTGTCGCCATCGCCGGAATCCGCAGATCACGCAGGAAGATCGCCGCGAAGAACGCGCCCGCGCAGATGACCGCGATCGCCAGCAGGATCAGCTTGGCCTGCAGCACCGCATTCATATCGGTGTAGCTACCACCGGTGAACGTGGGTTCCTTACGGCTGCTCGACAGCAGCGAATACCGATCGAACCAGTACGCGACCGCCTTGAGAAGGATGAACGTTCCCGCGAGCACGGCCAACTGGACCCGCGCCGCGTTGGTCAGTGCCCCGCCCCGGCCGGCCAGCTTCAACCCGCCGAAGATGTAGTGCGTCACCAGGCTCGCGAAGAACGCCAGCAGCACCGCGACGAACAACCAGTTGAGAACGAACCGGTAGAACGGCAGATCGAACGTGTAGAAGCCGACGTCCAGACCGAATTCGGGATCGGCGACCCCGAAGTCGCCGCCGTTGACGAACAGCTGCACCGTCACCCAGCTGGACTGGGCGATCAGCCCGGCGAGCAGTCCCACCGCGATCGGAATGGCCAGGCCGAACAGACGCAGCCGGGTCATCACGGTGGTGCGGTAACGCGCGACCGGATCGTTGGGGCCCGACACCGGGACGAACACCGGCCGCGAGCGATACGCGAGCAGCAATGCCAGCCAGACGATTCCGCCGACCACCACCCCGACCACGACGAAGAGCAGCAGACGGGTGACGAGGACCGTGGTGAACACCCCACGGAATCCGACCTCACCGAACCACAACCAGTCCGTGTAGGTACTGATCAGCCGCGGACCCACCAGCAGCAGGGCCGCGACGACAAGCGCCAGCACCAGCAGCACTCGACTGCGTTTGGACAACGACGGTAAACCTGCGGGGGGCCGCATGCCCACGTGCCACACTCCAAGAACTCGGCGACGCTGTCGCGCCGCGATCAACTGCACCGTTCGGCCGTCCACACCCGAACAGCGAGGGCGTGACCGTTTCGTCCCACTCTACGTAACAACCGAGAGATGCGGCCGTCGGTCCTGTTCCGGGGGTGCGAAGATGGGTCTCGTGAGTGAAGAGAATGTGAACCGAGAGACGGACGC
>SEEV01000549.1 GCA_004211695.1 Rhodococcus sp. (in: high G+C Gram-positive bacteria) | reverse complement strand
CGCCGGTTGACGGTCATTCACGCGCCGGCCGGATTCGGCAAGAGCACCCTCGCCGCCCAATGGGGTGAAGTGCTGACAGAGGAGGGTGTGGCGGTCGCGTGGCTGACGGTCGATCACGATGACAACAACATGGTGTGGTTTCTCTCGCATCTGGTCGAGGCGATCCGGCGGGTCCGCCCGACCCTGGCGCGCGACCTGGGGCAGGCGCTCGACGAGCACGGCGACGAGGCCGAGCAGTACGTCCTGTCTTCGCTGATCAACGAGATCCACGCCCGCGGTGAGCGGGTGGCGATCGTGATCGACGACTGGCACCGGGTCACAGACGCCGGGACACGCGGAGCCATGGGATTCCTGCTCGACAACGGCTGCCACCACATCCAGGTTGTCGTGGCAAGCCGCACCCGGGCCGGCCTTCCGATGAGTAGAATGCGCGTGCGCGATGAGCTTGTCGAAATCGACTACACAGCATTACGTTTCGATGAATATGAGGCACGATCCTTCCTAGTCGACCTAGGCGGACTGGAGCTGGAGCAGGAGGATGTCGCGGACCTGCGGGACTCGACCGACGGGTGGGTGGCGGCGTTGCAATTGGCGTACCTGTCACTGCGCGGACGCGACGACCCCACCGAGCTGATCGGGCACATGTCGGGTCGGCATCACGCCATCGGCGAGTTCCTCGCCGAGAACGTGCTCGACACGTTGGAACCGGAGATCCTCGATTTTCTGCTGGCGACGTCGGTCACCGAACGGATCAGCGGCAGCCTCGCGGGCGCGCTGGCGCACGTGTCGCGCGGGCAGGCACTACTCGAAGTAGTCGAGGAGCGGGATCTGTTCCTGCGACGGGTGGACGAGGACGGAGTGTGGTTCCGGTACAACCACGTGTTCGCCGAGTTCCTGCAACGACGACTCGAGCGTGATCAGCCCGAGCGGATCGACGAACTTCACCGCACGGCATCGACATGGTTCGCCGATCATGAGCTGCTCGGCGAGGCCGTCGATCACGCGCTCATGGCTGGGGATCAGGTCCGGGCGGTCGAGCTCGTCGAGCGCGATGGGATGCACCTGATCGAGTACTCGCACATGACGACCCTCCTCGGTATGGTTGCGAAACTCCCTCCCACGCTGACGGAGTCGCGTCCGTGGTTGCAACTCGCGGTAGCCTGGGCCAATATCATGCTGCATCGTGCCGAACCTGCACAGAGAGCACTCGGCCTCGTCGAATCAACGCTCGATCGTGTTCCCTCCACCGACGAGGTCGCCGATCTGAGAGTCGAAACCGCCGTGATGCGGGGCGTTATTCGGTTCCGCGCGGACCGAATCGACGGCGCGGACGAGTTGGTCCAGGCATGCCTACCGCGGCTGGACACGCTGCGACCGTGGGTTGTGTCGAGTGCCGCGAACATGGCAACCTATCGCGCGACATACCAGTTCGATTTCGACGAAGCGCGCCGACTGCAGGAATGGGCCTCCGCATTTCATGCGCGAACCAACGGTCCGTACCTGGTGATGCACGGGCACTGTTTCGCCGGCCTTGCCGCCTACGAACAACTCGATGTCGCCACGGCAGAAAGCAGCTTCCAGGCGGGGGTGCGTGTGGCGAGGAAGATGGGTGGTAAGCACTCGGAGGCCGCGCGCCTGGCCGATTCTCTCCTCGGCGCGTTGTTGTACGAACAGGGCGAGATCGACCAAGCCGAACAGTTGCTCGACGAAGGCTATGAGCTTGGGGGCGAGGGCGGTCTCGTGGAATTCAAGATCCCTCGGTATGTCCTCGGGGCGCGTATAAAGGCCCTGCGGGGCGACCGAACAGCGGCAGCGCAGCGACTCGATGAGGGGGCGAGGATCGCTGTGACACTGTCTCTTCCGCGATTGCGAGCCAACGTCGAGAACGAACGGATCAGGCTGAGGCTTCCGCTGGACTCCGACATCCCGGTCTCGCCGCCCGCAGAATACTCCTCTCGTCGACGACCGGTCGACGGCATCGAGGCACTGACGGCACAGATCGAAGAGGCAACCGCCATCAGACTGCTGCTCGATGAGCATTCACCCGACCAGGCCGAGCTCGCCTGCACCTGGGCACAGGAGTGGGCGAACCGACTCGAAGGCCGCGGCGCACACCGGCTGTTGATGCAGGCCAGAAGGTTACTCGTGGCGTGTTTGTCCGCCTCGGGCCGCATCGACGAAGCCAAGGAACTGCTCACCTCGATCGCAGCACAATGCGCCGAGCTGGGCCTCGTGCGTAATCTTCCGGATGGTGGACCACACATCGTCTCGCTCATCGCGGCACTGCGGGAGGACCAGGTCGCCGAGCGGTGGCGAAGCGACTGGGCACCGGTCCCTGCCGCTTTCCTCGCGGACCTGGTGACTGCCGAAGCGCCGCAAAGGATCTGATGAGTTACGGCCAGCGACGCGCTCTGGCAGCTGCTCGGGCACGCTTCGGCAGGGAAGCATTATCGCTGATCGCGACACGAGGCCTCACCGTGCCAATCCGGCAACGGCGGTCAAGTAAGCCCGTCTGCGCTGACGATCTGCGTGAGGTGGGAAGTTCGACATGTTGACTCCTGTTAGGGGATCAGGAACGACCAAGTAGATGCGACGAACGTGACAAAGCCTACAAACGCTCGTTCGTTGAACGTAACGTAGATCATAGTTCACGTGGATGCAAGAGGCTGCGAACACCGAACGCGCACCCGTCGGCGCCGATCGCGCCGCATCGCGATGGCCTGTGACACGCACCCGGCGGTGCGATCCCTGTGAGGGTTGACACATCGGACTCTCCCGCTAATACTTACGAACGTCCGTACGTTTGTTGCACGGAAGAGGGACTTCGGTCAGAGACGATCGCACGCGGTGTCCGCAGACGAGTTCAATCGAGACATCAACCCCTCCTGAGCATTACCGGAAACTGTCGATTCGTCGTACTGCGTCGATGAGACTGAGCTCCCGGGGCTCGACCGACGACTACACCACCGAATTTCACGCGCACCAGACAAACACCGATAACGCGGTCGACACCCAGCCATGCAAAGGGCACTACTGGGTGCCGATGCAAGCCAGGCGGTGACCGGGCGGACAAACATCCACACAGTAAGGAGTTCTCAGGTCATGTTGTTCGAGACATACAAATTGGGTTCACTCGAGCTGTCGAATCGAGTAGTCATGGCACCCATGACGCGGGTTCGCGCCTCTGAGACGGGACTGCCGTCCCAGAGTGCCGCGCTCTACTACGCGCAACGCGCCAGCGCGGGGCTCATCGTGAGCGAGGGCATCTCGCCGTCGAAGCAGGGACAGTCCGAGCCGAATATTCCCGGCCTCTACAACGATGAGCAGGAGGCAGCCTGGCGCCCGATCACCCAGTCTGTTCACGATGCCGGCGGCCGGATCTTCGCCCAGCTCATGCACGGCGGCCGCGTGGGGCACCCGGAGATCAA
>SEEV01001043.1 GCA_004211695.1 Rhodococcus sp. (in: high G+C Gram-positive bacteria) | reverse complement strand
ATGGGATGTTGTAGACCGGTGAGTGTGGGTCGAACCGGTTGAGGAACCAGATGCGTTGCTGCGCATACGATAGCGGGATGTGTTCGGGTCGGGGTCGCGGCAGCAGGGGTGTGCGTGCACTCGCAGCGGCCCGGGATTCGAGCCACGTCGACAGTGCCTGCACCGACGACGCCTCGAACAGCACCCGCATCGGTACCCGCGGATCCATCGCCACACTTAGCCGCGACACCGCCTGCGTGGCAAGCAGTGAGTTGCCGCCCAGGGTGAAGAAGTCGTCGTCGAGCCCGACCCGCTCGCGGCCGAGGACGTCGGCGAATACCCCGGCAACGAGGCCCTCGACCACCGTGACCGGAGGCCGGTAGTGCGGCACCGGCAACACCGGTACCGGCAACGCCCGCCGATCCACCTTCCCACTGGCCGTCAACGGCAACCGATCCAGCACGGTAATCGGCGAGGGCACCATGTAGTCGGGGAGGCGGTCGGCGGCGAAGGCGCGGACACGAGCCGGCGGCCGAGGAATTCGAGGTTGCCGTCGGGGTGCCAGCGGACGAGGTCGCCGGTGCGGTACATGCGTTCGCCGGGTGGGCCGTAGGGGTTGGCGACGAACCGTTCGGCGGTCAGTGCGGGCCGGTCCTGATATCCGCGTGCCAACTGGACCCCGGCCACATACAACTCGCCCACCACCGCCACCGGTACCGGATGCAAGCGGTGGTCCAGCACGTAGGCGTGGCAGTTGGGCTGCGGTGTGCCGATGGGTACCACCGACTCTTCGTGTTGGGTGCAGCGGTGGCAGATGACGCTGACGGTGGTTTCGGTGGGCCCGTACTGGTTCCATACCGTCGCCGGACCGAATTCCGCCAACCGCGCGACCGTCTGCCCGGACAGCATTTCACCGCCGAGGTAGATCACCCGCACGCCGCGGAGGACGTCGGGTGATCGGCCGGCCATCAGGGCGGTCAGTACCGTCGGCACCGACGCCATGTGGGTAATCGCTTGGGTGCGGATGAGTTCGGCGAGGTAGTCGGGGTCGCGTTGGCCGTCGGGCCCTGCCAAGACCACGCAGCCACCGACCTGCAGCGGTGCGAAGAGGTCGGGGGTCGATGCGTCGAAGGTCACCGCGTTGCTCTGCAGAAGTCGGTCACCCAAGCCGTAGTCGAACGCAACCCACTGCACCTCGTTGACGATCGCGCTGTG
>SEEV01000138.1 GCA_004211695.1 Rhodococcus sp. (in: high G+C Gram-positive bacteria) | reverse complement strand
CGATGTACTCGTCGCCGGTCATGGGCCGCGACGCGAAGTTCTTCGTGCGGTTGGCCTCGCAGTCGGCGGCCACGTTGACCTTTGTACGGTCGACGGTGGTCTCGGGGGCGGATTCGGTGATGGTCATGGAGTGGTCCTTTCCAGAGCGTGGCCGCTGCGGCGGCTGTGCACAGCGGGGGAGTGCAGGTAAGAGGGGGCGCGCACGGTGGTCGCGTCGAACCATCCGCAGTGCGGATCGTCCATCGACTTCTCCCATGCGGCGGCCGAAACTGGGCGGCCGAGATCGTGGAAAACACCGCGGAAGAACAACAGTGGATTCTCATCGGTGACTTCGAGGTCGGCGATTTCCCCGATCACGATCAGATGATCCCCGCCGTCATAGGTTCGCCACGGGCGACAGGAGATGGTGGCGGCGTTGCCTACGAGCCGCGGTGCTGTCAGCCCGTCCACCAAGATCGGCGGCGAGGGTTGTGGTCGGCCCGCGAAATGCAGGGCGGTGTCCGCCTGATCCGCCGCCAGGATGTTCACCGTAAACGGTGCTCCGCCCAGGTATCCGCATGCCTTCGACTTCCGGGTCAGCGTCACCTGACACAGTGCGGGGTCGAGGGAGATGGACGTGAAGGCGGTCACCGTGGCGCCGTGCGCGGTGCCATCGTCCTTGGCGCAGGTCACCACGGTGACGCCACTGACGAACCTTCCGAGGGCGATCCGCAACTCGCGATGGCTGAACTTCTGCACTACGAGGGGATCCGGGGATAGGTGCTGTTCGGTCACGGTCGATCCTCGGGAACCGGGTTCTGGGTGGGATCCCACCGGACAAGCACGCGCTCGGGGCCCCGGAAGGACGTGTTCGGTGAGTACGTCCACTCCTGCCCCTCCACCAGATTCAGGTGCGGGAGCCGCTTGGTGGTCTCCTCGAGCATCACTCGCATCTCCATCCGGGCCAGCGCTTGCCCCAGACAGAGGTGGGTACCCCATCCAAAAGCCACATGCTCGTCGGCGTTCTCACGGGTGATATCGAAGCGGTCGCCATCGTCGAACACGGCGTCGTCGTGGTTGGCTGACCCCGTGAGCAGGAGGATGCGTTCACCGGCGGCGATGTCGAAGCCACCGATCGTCACCGGACGCGTGGTCACTCGCCGCCAGGCCGGCACCGAGGACGCGTAACGCAGGATCTCTTCGACCGCGTTCGGAATGAGCGAGGGATCATTGCAGAGCAACTCCCACTGCTCACGATTCTCGAGCAACACCTTGAAACCGTTCGCGGCCGCGTTCGTAGTGGTCTCGTGAGAGGCGTACAGGTGGCTCTGCATGATCGAGGCAAGGTAGGTCTTGTCCCAGATGTCGTCGTTGCCGGCCTTCTGCCATGCCTTGATCGCATTGCTCATATAGTCGTCGCCGGGATTCTCGATCAACCGCTCGACGTGTTCGCGAGCGTACTCGAGGTATGCGGCGAACTCGCCTGCCAACTCCACCTGCTGCTCATCGCTCGGACGCCCCCAGATCCACAGCGCGAAGCGGGACGCGTAGCCGCGGGCGCGTTCGATTTCGGCCTCCGGCACCCCCATCAACACGAATGCCGTCAGGGCCGGTACCTGGAATGTCATGTCCGCGACCATGTCGCCGTCGCCGGTATCGACCATCGCGTCAAGGCAGTCACGAACGAAGCGGCGGGTCGTCGGCTCGATCTCGGCGATCCGGTCATCGGTGACACCCTTGCGTAGCACGCGGCGCCGCTTGGTGTGCAACGGCGCGTCCTCGTCGACCAGCATTGTCGAGGGTACGAAGTCGACGGCGGCGAGCTTCTCCATCGCGGCCGGGCAGGGCGGCTTGATCAACTCGCCTGCGGCGGTGGCACTGTACGACTCGGTGTCTTTGAAGATGGAGACGACATCCTCGTAGCGGCTCACCACCCAGTATCCGATCTCGGGGCTGTAGAAGACCGGTTCTTCGCTGCGCGCGCGGGTGAAGACCGCGTACGGGTCCTGCAGGTATTCCTCGTCGAACGGATTGAAGTCCGCCGCAAACTGGCTTACCGGGCACTTGCCGGGGGGCGTTGCCGAACCATGCGGCGCGGAGGTGGTTTCAGTCATGTCGGTTCTCCTATGAAATGGACGGTGTGTGTGGGCACGCCGGGCGGCGACGAACCAGAGGAATGTGAGGGGGCGGTCGTGCGTCGTCAGAGATCGAGTACGAGCCTTGCTGAATGGGCGCGTGAGCAGCAGATCATCATCACGTCGTTTTCGGCCTTCTCGTCCTCGTCGAGGATCTGATCGCGATGGTCGACCTCGCCTTCGAGGACCGTTGTCTCGCAGGATCCGCAGACACCTTCGGCGCAACTGTTCGACGCCTTGATGCCACCGGCGAGGACAGCGTCGAGGATGGTCTGGTCGGGCGCGACGGTCAAGGTCTTGCCCGACCTCGACAGTTCGACTTCGAAGGCCACCTCGACGTTGGGGTCGAGTTCGACGGCGGTGCCTGAGAAGCGTTCGGCATGTAGTTGTTTCGACAGGCCGAGCTCGGCGCAGCGGGCGGCGAGTGCGTCGAGGAGCCGTTCGGGTCCGCAGCTGTAGATGTGCACCCCCGGATCGAGTTGCGATCCGAGGAGGTCGTCGACGTTCATGCGGGTGTCCTCGTCGGACACGCAGAACTGGACATTGTCCTGATCGCCGAGCTGCTCGACGAAGGCCATCTTCGTGCGCGAGCGGCCGGCATAGATCATTCGATACGGGCGCTGCCGAGCGGCGGCGGCCCGCATCATCGGAAGCATCGGCGTGATTCCGATGCCACCGGCGATGAATAGATACTCGTCGGCAGGTTCGAGCGAAAAATTGTTCCGCGGAAACGATGTGGTGAACGTCGCACCCTTGGTGATCTCGTCGTGGATGTACTGCGATCCACCCCGGCTGTTCGGATCGCGCAGAATCGCGACTTCGTAGCGGGAGCGATCACCAGGGTCGCTGTGCAACGAATACTGTCTGATGAGGTCGCCGGGTAGGTGAATATCTATGTGAGCGCCTGCTTCCCATACGGGCAGGTCCTCTCCCGTGCTGTCTATCAAACTCAGTGTGAGTACGTCGTCACATTCACGGCGGACCTCATCCACGATCAGATGCAGAACTGACGTCGAATCGGATGCGACGGTGGACATAACAGCCTCCATGGCTTGGGAAGCGGGAGAATCCGCTAAATTGAGGGACTTTCCGTTCAAGGACGTGGCCGGCCACGCACCGATCGGATGTGTTCGGCCTCACCAACTAAGCTACGAAGTTGCCTGCGCCATATCTATCCCCGCAGCGGCGCGGACTATCCACGCAGCGACAGCGATTCTCGCCGGAACTGATGAGGTGCCGGTGACATGCTTCGTCCCACCGGGCGACCATCCACGCAGATCGACGCAGGGCAGCACCCCGCGCAGTCACCGCCCTCGAGGGCAACGGACAGTCGGGTGGGAGATCGATTGCGGTCAGCTCGTCAGCGAAGCCGCCGCGAGTGCGGCCCGCCCGTGCGGTAGCTGAAACTTCAGGCTCCGTCGGACTCGTCAGCTCACGCCGCGGCCGCTGCCGGGATCCAGTCGATTACCACTGATTGAGCACCGGAAAGCGCGAGCAAAGCGCGGATGGATCCGCCTTCGCGAAGCTGGCGACTGACCTCATACTGCCTCGACGCAGGATTGCCCGTAAGCGCAACTGTGGAGTCGCCGATCAACAGCCGAGGAGGGTGGGCGCACCGGCTACCCACGATGAGCAGCGCTTCCTCGTCGACAATCTGTACCGGAACGTCGTGCGCGCCGAATGTCTCTCCGAGCATCAACACCACCTGCTCCGTGCCCGTTGCTGGGTCGTGGCAGGCAACGATCCTGCTCGGGTCGGCCCCAACGGTCAATCGAACATCGAGCGTCAGAGGGGGGTGAACCCGAAAGGGCGTACGCGCCGCGCATTCGCAGAGGGCCACGCGAGCCCGAGGACTCGCAGATGCGGTGGTTGTTCTCTTCATGTCGATCATCTCTTGCCGCTTCGGTGAGGTGAGGCGTGGAGGTGATCGGTCGGTCAGCGCCGCTCGGCGGATGCTGGTCGGGCCGGTCTCCCGCTGCCCTTACCAACGAATCTAGCCAACCAGGCCGGGCTGGTCTATCCCGAGAGCGCACGGCACTATCCTCCCAGCGCCAAACTCGATGCCATCCGTCGTCAGCATTATCGTGAGAGGCGGAACCCGAGGAGGGCCGAGGACGCCGCGTCCTCAGCCATACCGCAAGGTCTGAGAAGGGCTGACCCCGTACATTTTCCTGTAATCCCGAGAGAACCGCCCGTAGTGATAAAATCCCCACCGGGCCGCAATACCTGCGACCGTCTCGGCGTCGTATTGCGCACCGACCAGGTCCTCATGAGCCCTTCTCATCCGAACGCCGCGCAGATACTCCATCGGAGTTGCATCCATGAACTCGCGGAATCCCCGCTGGAGTGCGCGCACGCTCAACCCGACCTCACGAGCAATGTCGGACGGTGTCAGCGGCAACGCGGCGTGAGAGTTGATGAATTCGATGGCGTGACGGATGGTGGCCGGTGCGGTCAACACTGCCGGTGTCGCCAGATCTTCCGCATACTGATGATCGGTCAGGGACAACAGTCCGACGACGATCGAATACGTCAACGGTGCGGCAAGCAGCGGATTCGCCAGCATCGACCCGGCGATCTGGCTTTGGTATGTGTTCAGAACAAGTGTGCGCCAGGCACTTCCATCAATTCCGGTCAGATCCAGCCCACCGTGGATCCGGATCGGCTCCGAGACTGGTCGGCCGAGCAGATCCTGCAGCGCAGTGTGCACCGCCGAACGATCCAGTTTCATCGCGAACATGTTCAGCCGACTGTTCGTCGGCGTCAGGATCCGGGCATCAGAGCCGGTCTGATACACCACCGCGTTGTTCTCTTCGACAACGGTCCGTTCACCGTTCGACTCCGACAGCAGTCGGCCCGACAACGGGATGTTCACGTGGTAACCCTCGATGGCGGGACAAAACAGGTCGCTGTTGCTGTTGTAGCGGACGTGACCCGCTACCAGAGGTCCGGTCACGACAGCCTTCAAGTCTGCTTCGAAGCGGGACACCTCCGCAACGCGCGTGAGCTCGTGCGGATGGAATACCTGCCCGACACCTGCGGTGGCCTCCTCGACGTCTCCGCTGTGCAAGAGGATCGGCATGGACGGCGGATCACTGCCCCGAGAAATGTACGGCACAGTCATTCTTCTGATCGCCTTTCCATGGTCGGCAGGAACTGCTGACGATCACACGAGCATGGAGCGCTCCTCCCACTCCCGGCGTTCGATATGCGAACATCTGCCCGCATCGCCCGGAGAGTATGTTCTACATCACTATTTTATGTCAACGATGTCCCCTTGTTCGCTGCCGGCGAGCCCACTCGCTCTCCGGTCGCGAGGGTGTGGGATCGACCGCTGGTCCTGGACATCGTCACCATCGTCACGGCCGCATCGAAGGGGCCATTCAATTTCTAATCCAACAGGTCTGACTGAAACTCGATGCTGTCAACGACGCGAGGATCGTCGTTGTTGGTCATTGTCGTCCGGGCGGATGGGCAGGGGCGCTGGGCAGCGTCCGCGAACCGTATGGTCCATACCGTGGCAGCGCCCGTCGCGATCGCTCCGCGCGATTACCGACTGTCGCCCGCGCCTGTATGCCGGCTCTCGCCGCGTATCGAGGCGAAGCCGACGTCAACGGTCTCATCGATGCCACCGTGGTAGCGACCGTTCCACTTTATGCGGTCCGGCGGTGCCGCCACGTGCATCCCGCGGCTTGGGTCATGGACGTATTGCTGACGTTTGTTCAGTGGTGCGTGCTGGTGCGTGTCGGTGTGGTGCGGGTGATTCCGATGGTGGTGGTGAGGGCGATGAGGACGAGGACGAGTGCGGCCCACGGGGTGGTGGTGACGCCGGTGTTTTCGACGAGGATGCCGCCGGTCCAGGAGGCGAGGGCGATGCCGGGTTTGAATGCGGCGATGTGGAGTCCGCTGGCGGCCTTTAGACCCGTTGTCGCTGAATACTTCCCACCGACCCGGGCTGATGACGGTGTAAATCTCGGGACTGTGGTGCCAGACAGCCCAGTATTGGCGGCAGAGATCAGTCGACTTCTCCCCACCCTGGAGCCCTTGCTCGTCGATTTTACGAACAGGGACGACGCGAGCTCGGAACCGGCTGAAACCTGAGGCGCACTGTCGAGACGATTGCACCGGGGCAACGTTGCTCAACGGCCCCGTCAGGGGCGCGGGCGGGTGAGACGGTCGGCGAGTGGATCGACGCGCAGGGCGGTCTGGCGGTTGTCACAGCGTCAGGTCGACATATGCACCGTTCGCGCCGTATCAAATCTCCGTGGCGCCATAGATTTTGAGCTTGCGGTACAACGAACTTCGAGCCATGCCGAGCTTCTCAGCGGTGTGCACGCGATTTCCGCCGCACTCGCGGAGCGCTTTGATGATCGTGTCACGCTCAGCCACTTCGATCGCGGTAAGAACATGTGCGCATCCGTCGCCGCTTGCTGTCGACCGGTGGCACGGAAGGGATTGGGGTGTCGTCATCGCTCCTTACGAACCCGATCGCGTCGAGTTGTGCAATGCGCTGGGGTGGCAGGGTTCCGGGCATGTGAGCGACCCGTTGTCCGTTCTGCCAACGTCCGAGTCGGAAGCCTCTTTCGGTGATGTAGTCGGCGGGGATCGCGGTGTGGGGGTGTTGACGTCGAAACGCGGCGTAGAGATGCAATGGAGTGGTTGCGGACCGGGTAGCGCGCATCGAGATCGCTTCCTTCCGAGAACCGTCACGTGTTTTCTGAATTGTTCAAGTATGTTCAGCAGTTTGACGATGTCGCAAGAAGGTTGCTCGATGTTGTGGCTTGCAGCGGTGCTCGGTGCGGGTCGTTGGTTACGCCTTGGTGGCGATGCAAGTTACGCAGCATCTGCACCGAAATTGCTAGTCTCGACACGTTTCCCGCTGCAGCGAAAGTTCCGGTGGGGCACCGGTAGGGTTCCGGTTTGTGACGATCGAACAGCTGGATGAATCGAATAGCGCCGCAGTGGATGTGGTGCCGATCGGACGGTGGGGGTAAACACCGGACGCGGCGGAGGAGGCAGCCACCCTGATCACCGGAGCGGGTTCCTCGTCGGGGCACCCGCCGGGTGTAGTCCTCGGACTGCGGCGCTTCCGAAGCTTGCGCAAGACTCGCGGGCGCAGCGCTTTGCCGCGCACCCGGGCACCGTGGCCGCCTACCTGATGGACTCCGCCGACACGGTGACCGATGTGGGGTAGCGGTCGTCTGCGCAGTCCACCGCGAATCGGTGGGTGTTGGTGATCGGGGGCACAGCTCCAGTGTGCATACTGCTTTCGCTCAGAAGTTCAGGTGGCGTGCGAGGCGGCTGATCGGATGGGTTTCGATTTTCGAGGGGTGACCGGGCCCGGTGGTGTGCACGCTTGGGCCCACTCGGACGTGGGCCGCGCCGTCGATGCGTACGGTGGTGGTGTCGGTGGCGGTGATGAGAGTTTGTCCGTTGGCTTGGACGTGGCGGCGGCTGTGCGCGAAGACGATGGCGTTGTCTTCTGCGCGGATCTTGGCGCGGGCGGTGCCGACGATATGGCTCTTACCTCGGGCATCGACGGTGCTGTCGTCAAACGCTTCGATGTGAGCATGTTCGTAGGCAGTAACCCTGGCGTGGTTGGACGCTTGGACGAAGCACCGGCCGGCGGCTGCAATGGAGCCGCCGGCGATTCCGGCGCAGGTTGTCCGATAATTTGACCTCGACTTGGCTGGGGATGTGACCAAGGTTCAACCAGGTCCCAGGGTCGGCGTCGATGACGACGCTCTTCGCTCCAGCGGCGAGGCGCTTGGTGTATTCCGCATAGCTGCGGACCGGCGATGCGGAGCGGCCACGATGCGGCCGACGTGAGGTGTGCGTGGATCTCTTCACTGGCGACCCCATGAAATTGATACTGCCTTCGTCTGGTGTCGTTCGTGCGAGCGCCGATGACAGCGCGTCGCGCGGCGGTCGGGGGAATTATCAGAACCCGTGGGTACCGGGAGGGCGTAATGTCGCGGTGAACGGCCCGGCCGGCCGGTTCGCCGCCCACGGCCGCAACGTGGCAGCGCCGAAGGTGTGCCGGCCGTCGATAAGATCGCGACCAGCCGATTGAACGTCGCCTTCGACGGCAGCCCCACCACGCCGCCCCTTCCCAGCGATAGCATTGGTCTAGGGGTACGTCGCGTGAGGTGGTCGTATGGTTCCGCACTCGGCGGTCGCCGACTCGTCCGCCGGTGATCTGCGCGCGGACGTCAGTTCTCTGGCGCCTGGGGCTGATCATGGCCGATCCTGAAGCACCGGGGCGAGCGGGTGCCTCCGACACGGTTCTTGCCGCGGACCTCGAAGCGGAGGGTTTCGAGAACGCTACGACGGTCGGCCGGGGCGGATTCGGTGTCGTGCTCCGCTGCCTGCAACGCTCCCTCGACCGGACGGTGGCCGTCAAGGTACTCACGGCGGATCTGAATCCCGACAATTTCGAACGCTTCCTGCGTGAGCAACGCGCCATGGGCCGCATGTCGGGCCACCCGAACATAGTGAACATCCACCACTACGGCACGACCCGCGGTGGGCGTCCCTACATCGTGATGCAGTACCACCCGCAGGGATCGCTGGAGTCGCGGATTCGCCGGCGGGGCCTGATCGACTGGCGCGAGTCGCTACCGCTCGGGGTGAAGATGGCGGGTGCGCTCGAGACCGCGCATCGGCTGGGCCTGCTGCACCGCGACGTCAAACCCGCGAATATCCTGCTCACCGATTACGGCGAACCACAGCTGGCGGATTTCGGCATCGCTCATATCGCCGGCGGATTCGAAACATCGACAGGCGTCATCATCGGATCCCCTGCCTACACCGCACCCGAGGTGCTCAAAGGACAACCGCCCACTCCCGCCTCCGACGTCTACAGCCTCGGCGCCACACTGTTCTGCGCGATCACCGGGCACGCTGCATTCCAACGCCGAGAGGGTGAGCAGCTTGTTGCCCAGTTCTTGCGGATCAGCGCCCACGAGGTGCCCGACCTGCGCGAATCGGGCATCCCGCGTGACGTCTCGGCCGCGATCGAGCACGCGATGATGCCGGTGAGCAAGCGTCCCGCGAGCGCACTCGCGTTCGGGGAAGAACTGCGCCGAGCCGAGGAGCGCAACGACCTCGTCGTCGTGGACATGGCGCTGCCGGCGCTCACCAGGGGGGACCAACCCGTGGGCGACGCTACTCAGGCGCAATCACCACTCGCGGAGATGATGACCGAGTCCGGCCCGATCCGGGCGGAGACGGTACTGACGCCACCCACTCCGTCGACGAAGTACCGACCACCGGCCCCGAACCGGCCCCTGGTCGAGCGCCGCCGCCTGGTCGATGTCCTCCGTACAGGCAAGGGTCGGCACCTGACGCTGATCCATGCCCCCGCCGGGTACGGCAAGACGACTCTCGCCGCGCAGTGGCGCGAGTTGCTGGTGGAGGAGGGCACCGTGGTCGCGTGGCTCTCCGTCGACCCCGACGACAACAACGTCGTCTGGTTCCTCTCACACCTGGTCGAGGCAATTCGGCAGGTGCGCCCCACCCTGGCCAGGGAACTCGGCCAGGCACTCGAAGAGCATGGTGACCAGGCAGAACGTTATGTCCTGTCGACACTCATCAACGAGATCGACCGCAGCGGGAACGCGGTGGCGGTTGTCATCGACGACTGGCACCGCGTGAGCAGTATCGAAACCCAGGCCGCCATCGGCTTCCTTCTCGACAACTGTTGTGCGCAACTTCAGGTCATCGTGACCAGCAGAACACGATCCGGCTTACCGCTCAGCCGGATGAAGGTACGCAATGAAATGCTCGAAATAGATGCCGCAGCATTGCGATTCGATCCCACCGAATCGCGAACATTCCTCGTCGACCTGGGCGGGCTGCCACTGGGACAACGCGATGTGGAGAACCTGACGGACTCGACCGACGGCTGGGTGGCGGCGCTGCAACTGGCGTCGTTGTCCCTGCGCGGGTGCGACGACCCGACCGAGATGATCGGAAGCCTGTCGGGACGCCATCACGCGATCGGGGAGTTCTTGGCCGAGAACGTCCTCGGCACCCTCGAGCCCGCTCTCCTCGACTTCCTGATGGCCACGTCGATCACTGGGCGGGTCAGCGGCGATCTCGCCTCGACGCTCGCGTCCGTTCCGGACGGGCAGACACGGCTGGAAGAGGTCGAACAGCGTGACTTGTTCCTTCGCAGGATCGACGACGAGGGCGCATGGTTCCGTTATCACCACCTCTTCGCGGAGTATCTTCGCCGCCGCCTCGAACGCGGCCAGCCTGACCGCATCGACGAACTCCATCGCCGAGCATCGCGGTGGTTCGCCGACCACCGATTCCTCAGCGAGGCCGTCGACCACGCCCTCGCTGCCGGCGACGAGCACCAGGCCGTCGCTCTTGTCGAGACGAACGGAACCTACCTGCTCGAGCATTCGCAGATGTCGACGCTGTTGGGGCTCGTCGCCAAACTGCCTCCATTGGTCGTCGCGGACAGCGCACCGCTTCAACTCGCCGTCGCGTGGGCCAACATTCTGCTCCAACGCGCGGACCGAGCCCAAGGGGCGCTCCACCACATCCGGCCCTCTCTCGACAAGAGCACGCTTCCCGACACCGAGCGCGACAGCATCCGTGTCGAAGCCTTGGTCGCCGAGGGCGTTCTCGAGATCTATGCCGACCGGATCGACGGCGTCGACGCACTGGTGGAGGAAGCCCTCACCCGACCGGAGACCTTGCGTCCCTGGACGGTTTCGGTGGCCGCGAACGTCAAGACCTTTTGCTTGATCTACCGATTCGAATACGCGGCGGCAACGAAGGTGCAGGACTGGGCACGTACTTACCACGGGCGCACGAACGGTCCGTTCAGCGTCATGTACGGGTACGCCTTCGCCGGGATCGCCGCCTACGAACAACTCGACCTTGCGGCGGTGGAGGCGAACTTCACGAACGCGCTGGAGGTGGCCCGGCGGGCGGGCGGAGCGCACTCGCACGCGACCCGGCTTGCCGGCGCCTTGCTCGGTGAACTGCGGTATGCGCAGGGCAGGATCGACGAAGCCGAACGCCTGATCGACGAGAGCTACCAGCTCGGATCCGAGGGCGGGGTCGTCGATTTCATGATCGCGCGTTATGTCGTCGGCGCTCGGATCAAGGCGCGGCGCGGCGACCATACCGCGGCCGCCGACTACCTGGCCGACGGGGCCCGCACCGCGGAACTCCTCGCACTCGATCGGCTGCGCGCCCGCATCGACAACGAGCGCATCCTGCTGGGCCTTCCCACCGGTGTCCTCGCCGCTTCACGCCCCCGCAAAACTCCCAGTGCGCCGTCGAGGGACGGGATCGGTCAGATCACCGCGCAAATCGAGGACGACACCGCGATCCGGTCCCTGCTCGCGCAGCGGTCCCCGGAGCACACGGCCCGCGCCGTGGCCTGGGCGCGGCAATGGTGGCAGTCCCTCACCGGCACGGGACGTCACCGAGCCTCGCTGGAGGCAACCAGGCTCCTGGTGACCTGCCTGGCCGCCGACGGTCGGGTCGAGGAGGCCAAGGCGAACCTGGCCGAGGCCGCGGCGATCTGCGCGGGGCAGGGCATGAACCGGTATCTGCTCGATGGGGGCGAACAAGTGTCGGCACTGCTGGTCGCGCTACACGACGATCAGCGGGCCGGCCGATGGAATGACGAATGGGCCTCGGTTCCCGCGGTATTCCTCGACGCCATGGCCGAGGCCTGACCCAGTGAGTGGCGCGGACCCTCGCCGCACTGAAATCTCACGCCCGCCGCCATCCCCGAAACTCCGACGAGGCAATCACCACCCATACCACGTTGTCGCAGAATATATTGCAATGATTCATTGCCCGCTCCTGATTTCGCTTCCTCGAAGGTGCAGACTCGATGGGCGGGATGGCGGTGATGTCCTACGTCGCCCATCATCGGGAGTCTGCGGCCGCCCAGATCGTGGGTGTCGGGTTGATCTCGACCGCCGTCGACAATGTCGCCGGCGCCGGCATCGGGCGCGTTTGAATACGCCGGCGGTGGCGTTGCTACGGACGCATCAGCTCACGCCCCAGGGCTCGTCGGGCGCAGCTGGAATCTCTCACGCCGCCCCTTGTCGCCGGTGGTCGGCGCAACTTGCCCGCTTGCTCCGAGCAGGTGTCCGTGCCGCCGCCACGTCCTATGAAATGGTCCACGCGACACCGATCGCCACCGTGGCCGCCTTCCTGCGTGATCTGCGGATCTACGACGCTTCCCCGGCACTCGACCTGCTCGCGCGGGTGCGGGCGTCGATCATCTGTGGAACCCGGGTCAGGGTGACCCCGATTGGGCGCTCTTCCCCTCGCCGAACTGATGAGATCGCAAAAATCTGCATTGCGCGTCGACCACCGCCCCCCGGAAATTCGGCCGCGGAACCACATCGCTATTGAAACCGCGCACGCCGACGTCATGCCAACGCTGATAGGCCGAAGGCGGGATGCACGATCTCATCGGCCTGCACGTCAACGGCTCGTGGAGGATGCGGACCTGCGATCAGAGGTCGTCGGCCTTCCCGTCGGCGGCTCGAACGAACGCGCGCCGGAGTGCTCGGTGGTCGTCGATGTCGACGAGGCCTACACCCACTGCCGCACGCACATTCCGCGAATGGCGCGTGTTCCGCATCGCCGGGACTGGGGGACCGACGACCTGAAACGCAAGGCCGGTGACTATTTCGATGCGAAAGCCACGACGAGACTTGATGCACAGCCGGTGGGCGCCGAACTCGCACAGCCGATTAGATCGGACTTCTCCGCGGTGCTCGACTCGCGCGCCGACAGCGGCGGGACGGTGAACCCGGACACGGCCTCGGCGTTGACGTAGAGGGCGTCGAACGAGATGTTGCCCAGGTGTCGATCCAGTCGGCGGCCGCGACGCGTACGCGCAGCGTGTGTCATCGGCTGACGGGCGGTGTGGTGGTAAAGAAAGAAGATGAGGCGCCGCGGCGCTCAGTTGTGGGAGGGCGGCATTGAGGAATTCGGCAGTGACGACCCTGAACTACACCAGGGTGCGTGACGACCGCGTTGTCGGCGCTCGAACAAGTAGCGTGCCTCGGCAGGCGTCGAGGATCAGGAAGACGGTGGGGGGAAGACCTCGGAGTCCGCGGACGAGTTCGCGGTCTCAGCGGTGAGATCTGCGAAACGTGGAGATTTCAGGCTCTGATCCGAAAATGGGGTGAGGTGCGTGCGGTCGGGACACGCGTTGTGATGCCCGCGTGAGGTGGTCTCATGAGGTTCGGATCGGTGGGGTTCGGATCAGGCTGCCGGGGTGAGGGTGACGGTGTAGCCGAGCGCTTCGAGTTGCCGAATGTGATTGTGTTTCTTGGTGTCCGGGTGGATGTGGCGGGTGTAGTGATCAGAACCGAGGTCGTGGAAGGTGGCCTGTTCGTCGGAGAGCAGGTGCCAGACGACGACCAGGATGGAGCGACCGACGGCGACGATGGCGCGTTTCTTTCCCCGTTTCGCCAGCCTGCGGTAGCGGGCACCGAGGAAGGTGTCGGTCCTGCGGGTCATCACGGCGGCCTCACCGAGGGCTGCGGCCAGGTAGCGGTTGCCGTGCCCGGAGGAACCGTTGCCCGTGGTCTTTCCGGCCGAGGAGTTGATGCCGGGGGAGAATTTCGCCCAGGAACACAGGTGCCCGGCGGTGGGGAACCTCGACATGTCGACCCCGACCTCGGCGATGATGGTCGCGGCGACCACCGGGCCGACGCCGGGGATCTCATCGAGCCGGGCCGCCGCCGCCGCGAAAGGGGCCAGGTGCGCCTCGATCTGCTCGTCGACCGCGGTGATGTCGGCATCGAGGGTATCGATCCGGCCCAGCATCCGGGTGAGCAGGAACGCGTGATGGTCGTCGAAGTGCCCGTCGAGGGCCTCCTCGAGGCGGGCGATCTTTGTCCGCATCCGGGCCCGCGCCTTCTGCGCCAACACCTTCGGGTCGTGTTGCCCGGCGATCAGGGCATCCATCATCTCCCGTCCGGAGACTCCGAAGATGTCGGAGGCGACGACGGAGAGTTTTATGCAGGCGTCCTCAAGGAGTTTCTCGATCCGGTTCTTCTCCGCTGTGCGGGCGGCGACGAGAGTGCTGCGGTAGCGGGTCAGATCCCGCAGCTGCCGGATCGGGCGCGGGGGCACGAAGCTCGGGCGCAGCATCTGCCGTTCGGCGACCTTGCACAGCCACACCGCGTCGAGCACATCGGTCTTCGGTCGACCCGGTAGGTGTTTAACGTCGCGGGCGTTGACCAGCCACGGGTCGAGTCCGTGTGCCTCCAAGAGGTAGAAGACTGGTTTCCAATAATCAGACGTTGCTTCCATCACCACGCGTTCGATCCCGAGGTCGACCAGGTGGTTGGCCAGTTCGGTCAGTGCCCGGGTCATCGTGGAATGGGTGGTCACCTCCTGTAGTCGCCGAGTGGATGTTCCTTTCCCGGGGACGCGGACGCAGCACACCAGCTCCGCCTTGCCGATGTCGAGTGCCGCGACCCTGGCGATGATCTGTTCCTCGTCGCGGGATTCTGTCATCATCTTCTGCTCCTGTTGTTGGCGCGTATCGACCTGTCACAGGTGGTCGCCCGTGGGGGTCACAGGAGGGAAAGGAGAGAATCTGATCCTCGTGCTCGGTGATCGAATGGCAACACTGAAGGGCCCACGGCGTGATCCCCGCGCCCCGCTACTGAACAGTCTCGAAGAACTAGAGAGCCACGGCGTCGACAGGCGACCACTAGATCATTTTCAGTCCTGAATGGGCGTCCCGCCAGGGACAACGTCGCTACTGACTCATTCGTGGGTGGTTTCTGCTGGGTAATTGTGGTGGGTGGCCGCCGAGTCCGAGCATGGCAAGGGCGATGAGGGCATCGGGAGTGCGGAAGCCGAACGCGACCCTGGTAA
>SEEV01000137.1 GCA_004211695.1 Rhodococcus sp. (in: high G+C Gram-positive bacteria) | reverse complement strand
CTAAGGAAAGGGAGGAAAGACATGAAGCTCATCCTCACCGCTGACGTGGACAACCTCGGTGCGCCTGGCGACACCGTCGAGGTCAAGGACGGCTACGGCCGCAACTACCTGCTGCCCCGTGGCCTGGCCATCGTCGCCACCCGTGGCGCCGAGAAGCAGGTCGAGGGCATCCGTCGTGCGCAGGAAGCCCGCGCCGTGCGCGGTCTCGATCACGCCAAGGAGCTCAAGGACGCCATCGAGGGCCTCGAGAACATCTCACTGACGGTCAAGACCGCCGGTGACTCGGGCAAGCTCTTCGGTTCGGTTACGGCCGCCGACGTCGCCGCTGCCATCAAGGCCGCCGGTGGACCCGTCGTCGACAAGCGCAGCCTGGAGCTGCCGAAGGCTCACATCAAGGCGACCGGCAAGCACGCCGTCGTCGTGAACCTGCACCCCGACGTGGTTGCGAAGTTCCACCTGAACGTCGTCGGCGCCTAGTCGACCCGTTCACACACAGGCCCCCCGGACGCCTCGGCGTGCGGGGGGCCTGCGCTTGTCGATTCCGGCTCGCAGTCGTTCTGTCAGACCCGTTTTCGGGGGTGTGAGGCACGCAGATGACCCGCTTCCAGGTGTGTCTGGAAGTTAGCCGCCCACGGTGACGATCTGTGAGGTAAATCATATTTCCACGCAGGGGCGACCAACTCAACACGCCCGAGTCGTCAACGCGAAAGACACGCCGAACGGGTTTTCATCCACAGTGGTGAGATTCCAAAAAGGTGCTCTGATCTGGGACTTTGGGATTGTGATATGCACTTATCCTCAGGTTATCCCCATGGGGTTAACACACGTACCCAGCAGTTTCCACAATTCGTCCCCAACTGTGTACACAGGCTGGTTTGAACACGGGGTAGCTAATCCCTAACGTCGTCCCGGCGTGTCTCGCCACCACGACGCCGGCTGCCGCGAAGAGCCTGCGAAGGTTGTCGGTGGGGGCGAGTACAAAGAGTTCGGGGCACCAACACCGGGAAGCATTTTCCGGGGCGGCGCAACAGTGATGGGGAAGGTCGGTCGAGTGGCTGTAGTAGACGATCGGGGCCATTCCGAATACCCGGGTCCGCCCGACGCGGAGCCCGGTGAAGAGTTCGGTCGGCAACCGCCTCAGGACATGGCGGCGGAACAGTCGGTGCTCGGCGGCATGCTCCTCAGCAAGGACGCCATCGCGGACGTGCTCGAGGTCCTCCGTCCCGGCGACTTCTACCGTCCCGCGCATCAGTCGGTGTACGACGTGATCCTGGACCTCTACAGCCGCGGTGAGCCCGCCGACCCGGTGACGGTGTCCGCGGAACTGGATCGTCGCGGCGAACTCCGCCGCATCGGCGGCGCGCCCTACCTTGTGACGCTCACCCAGACGGTGCCCACCGCCGCCAACGCCGGCTACTACGCCGAGATCGTGGCGGAAAAAGCCATCCTGCGTCGCCTCGTCGACGCCGGCACCCGCATCGTCCAGTACGGCTACACCGGCGCCGACGGTCAGGACGTCGCAGAGGTCGTCGACCGCGCGCAGGCCGAGATCTTCGAGGTCACCGAACGCCGCACCACCGAGGACTTCGTCCCCCTCGAGGAGCTGCTGCAGCCCACGATGGACGAGATCGACTCCATCGCCAGCCGCGGCGGCATCTCCCTCGGTGTGCCCACCGGCTTCGTCGAACTCGACGAGATCACCAACGGCCTCCACCCGGGTCAGATGATCATCGTCGCGGCGCGACCCGGTGTCGGAAAGGCGCTCGCCCTCGACACTCCCCTGGCCACACCCACCGGCTGGACCACCATGGGCGACGTCCAGGTCGGCGACCACCTCATCGACGCCGACGGCAAGCCCACCCGCGTCGTCGCCACCACCGACGTCATGGTCGACCGGCCCTGCTACGAGATCGAATTCTCCGACGGCACCGTCCTCGCCGCCGACGAGCAGCATCAGTGGTTGACGAATGTCGACGGCCGTGCGGCAGTCCGCACCACCGCTGAGATCGCCGATTCGGTAGATCGCGGGCACCAGGTCGCGAACACTCGCGCGCTGCAGTTGCCGACGTCGGCTGTGCATGTCGATCCCTACGCTCTGGGAGCCTCGCTCACCGTCCAGGGTGTCTCCGATCCTGAAATGCCCGTCGGCAACGAGGAACTCACCGTTCAGCCCGGCACGAAGCGGATCCCGACGGAACTATTGCGCGGTTCGGAGTCGGATCGTCGAGAATTGCTGGCCGGCCTTCTCGATGTGGCGGGGTCGGTAGCCGACGACGGCTCGGTGCGGTTCGAGACCGGAAACTTCCCGTTGTCGGAGGATGTCGCGGATCTCGTCGTCGGGTTGGGATACGACTGCCGTCGTGTCGACGGGTGTGTCACGTTCCGTGCCGATGAAGAGGTGTTTCAGCTTCATCGCAAGGCGATCCGGCACAAGGAGCTTCGCGACGAGGTCAGCGGTTTGCGCCGCATCGTCGCTGTGCGCCCGATCGAGACCGTCCCCGTGCGCTGCGTCGAGGTCGATAACGCCGACCACCTGTACCTTGCGGGTCGCTCGATGGTGCCCACCCACAACTCCACGCTCGGCATGGACTTTCTGCGCTCGTGCTCCGTGAAGCACGGCATGGCCAGCGTCATGTTCTCGCTCGAGATGAGCAAGACCGAGATCGTCATGCGTCTGCTGTCGGCGGAGGCGAAGATCAAGCTCGGTGACATGCGTTCCGGCAAGATGACCGACGACGACTGGACGAAGCTCGCTCGCCGGATGAGTGAGATCAGTGAGGCGCCGCTGTTCATCGACGACTCCCCCAACCTCACGATGATGGAGATCCGCGCAAAAGCCCGGCGGCTCAAGCAGAAACACGACATCAAGCTGATCGTGATCGACTACCTGCAGCTGATGAGCTCCGGTAAGAAGGTCGAGTCACGTCAGCAGGAAGTCTCCGAATTCTCGCGTAGCCTCAAGCTCTTGGCGAAGGAACTCGAGGTTCCCGTGGTCGCGATCTGCCAGCTGAACCGTGGTCCCGAACAGCGACAGGACAAGCGCCCACAGGTCGCCGACCTCCGTGAGTCGGGATCGCTCGAGCAGGATGCCGACATGGTGATCCTGCTCTACCGCCCCGACGCCACCGAACGCGACGACCCCCGCGGCGGCGAGGCCGACCTCATCCTCGGCAAGCACCGTAACGGTCCGACAGCGACAATCACTGTGGCGCACCAGCTTCACCTGTCCAAGTTCGTGGACATGGCGCGGGGGTAGACATCCCCCTATCCGTCACTGTGTCGTCGTAACCGGTGAGTCCGACTGGGATGGAGTGGTCGGGTCGGCCGGTGTGGTGTCGGTGGGGACTTCCGTAGCCGTCGGTTCGGTGGACGGCTGCGCTGGTTCGGTGGGCGGTACCGATGTGTCGGGAGGAGTCGTCTGTGTCGGTACCGGTTCGGTTGTCGGCACTGTGAAGGTCACTGGAATGACCATGGCGGGCGGAGCCTTGCGTGTCGTGGGTGCGACGGTGGTGTCGAGTTCGGTGGGGAACTCGACGACCGGATCGACTGGGGCAGGTAGGGCGGTGACAGCCACCACGTGGGGTGGTACCCGGTCCGCCGGAGGCAGATCGATCGGGGCGAGGAACGGCTCCTCGGGGGCTGCGGTGACGCTCGCCGACGGAAAGTGTGGTGGCCCTGCCTTTTTGAGCAGGCGAACCCCGTGTGCGATCGGCGGTCGAAATGGCGCTGCCAGGGTGTCGTCCGCTGCCGGGGTGGTGCGGAGGAACCACGGCACGCTGATCGCCGCGGCGGCGACCACCACCGCGGCTACTGCCCGCAGGTGACGGACCTGCGTCCGCCGTCGCGGCCCCTCCCACACCGGTACCAGCGTTGTCGGTCGGGAGGCGGCGGCGAGCAGCGCGGCACCCCGCGCCACGACAGTGTCCGGGCGCGGAGGAACAATCACCGCCATGCCCATACGCTCGAAGTACCCGGTCAGCCCCGGGGGCGGTGGGGCGCCGGTGACGAGAACGACGTCGAGGGCAGAGGCGTCCAGGCCCGCGGAGCGGAGGCAGTCGGTGGTCAGGTCGCCTGGTGAAGGTGAGCAGTCGGGGACCTGCACTGCTCCGTCGATATGTTCATCGAACTCTGTCGCACGCAGGGGCCGTCCGATGATCGGATCGGCGTCGCCGCCGGCACCGAACGCCACGATCGTCAGGTCGCGGCTGCCCGGGCCGAGCTCGTAGACGAGCGCAAGACCGGCGGAGAGCGGCGTGTGCTCGGCCTCGAACCAGGCGAGGGCAGCAACGGGTGCGGCGACCAGTCCGACCCGGGCCAGCCCCGCCCGATCGAGCGCGGCCCGCAGGGTCCTCACGACGCCGTCGGAGTAGACCGCGGGGTGTGTCAGCACGACGGGGGTGTCGGTCGGGAGATTCGCCTCGGCGACCAGACAGTGCGCGGCAACGGCGATCAGGTCCTGCCCGGTGTAGTGGTGTCCGTCGCCTGCGACGAGGACATCGCCGATTCGGTGCGCGAACTCGGAGAGCACGGTGGCGCCGTCTGGTGGATCGCCCAGGCGCACGGTCGAGTCCGGGCCGAACGTCAGCGTCGACCGGCGCATGAGCACCGACCCTGCGACCTGCTCGTCGGGCACTGTCGCGGCGACGGTGTGGGTCGTCCCGATGAGAAGTCCGAGGCCTCGGGTCATGTTGTGGCCCTGCTCAGTTCGCGGCACGGAGGCGGCCGAAGACGCCGTCCTTCTCGTCGGCTGGGCCGGCGGTGAAGTAGAGCGAGTTGCTGTCGCCGAGGCTTTCCCCGTTGCCGAACAGCAGCCCCCACAATCCCTCCACACCGAGAACGGCACCGGACTCGTCCCGAACGTAGTCGACGAAGGTCCCGGTGGTGTCGTCGAACGCGGCGATCCGCCCGGCGCCACCGAAGTTGCCGACCAGGATGCTGCCACTGAGCGCCCCGAAGTCCGCCGGGGCAACGGCCACGCCCCACGGTGCGTTGAGGCGGCCGCCGTCGTCGAGCACCCGCACGAGGTTGCCGGCCCGGTCGAATTCGGCGACCTTGCCGCGGTCCGGGCGGTCGCCGGCCGCGGCCTCCTGTTCCGCGTCCAGCGAGTCCTCCTCGCCCGCATCGAATTCGCGGCCGTCGGCGGAGTCCTCGGCCGCCTTGGTGACGGCGTAGGTAACGAAGACGCGGTCGCCGGCGGTGACGAGGTTGAACGGTGCGGGATCACCTGGCCGGGCCCGCTTGCCCGACCTCGGGTCGGCGGGATCGACCGGGTCGCCGGTCGCGAACGGGTTGACGAAGCCCTGGGTGGGGACCAGTCGCCAGGACTTGTCGAATTGCCGGATCTGCGGGGCGGCACCGAAGTCGGCCGTCCACAAGGTGTCGTCGCGGCCCGGGGCGAGCGCGAGGCCGAAGAAGTTCATCCCCGCCGGGCCGCCGTCGAACATCTGCAGCGCGGGTCCGTCGTGGCGGACGATCCGGCCGTCGGCGCCCTGCTCGGTCCAGCCGGCGATGCGACCGGTGTCGGTGGCGAAGAGGAATCGGGAGGACCCGGCGAGCAGCTCGGGGTGCCCGTCGACGTCGACGGATTGTCCGGTGACGGCGAAGCTGTCGGAGTTCAGCGGTGCGGGGTTGAATGCCACGCCGGTGATCTTCCCGCCGCCGGTGTCGGTGGTGTCCGCGTCGGCGCCGGGGACCGTGACCTCGTGCAGTGCGTCCTGGTGCAACGGGCGCAGCGCCGGGTCGGGGGAAGCGCTCACGTCGCCGACGAACTCGAACGATGTCCCGCCGCCGCCGACCCAGAAGTGTCCGCCTTCGCCTTGCGGGCGGATCGCGACACCCCAGGCGTTCACCATCTCGGGGAACGTGGTCGGTGCGCCGTACGCGTCGTTGCTCGCCACGAGCGTCGTCGCGGCATAGCGGTTGCCGGGCAGCGACCCGGTGTCGGCCGCCGGGGCGGCGGGGCTGCATCCGGTGGCGCCGAGCAGCAGTGCGGCGAGCGGCGCCGCGCAGGCCGCGGCGACCCGGCGTGGTGTGTGTCGTTGCATGACAGATCCTTTCGAGATTCCGGTGCCATACGCGTTCGCGTCCTGACCGGAGAAGGGAGGAGGGGTGTCGAGAGTGCGCAGCGTTGCCTTCGACGGGTCGAGAACGGTCAGTGTTCGGCGTTCCAGAAGCCGATCCATACCGCTGCCCACCAGCAGATCTGGGAGACCGACGCGGTGGCCGCACCCCAGATGGTCAGGGTGGGTGCGAGCGAGACTGTGGCGGCGCGGGCCATGCGGCGACTCAGGATCAGTGCCTGCAGGCCGTTGAGGGTCAGGATCAGCACGCAGGCGACCTTGATCCGGGTCAGGGTCGAGGCGAGGTTCGGTTCGAGCAGGGCGCCGCTGGCGACCAGCCCGGCCAGGCCCAGCCAGATCGGCAGGTGCAGCCGGTGCGCTCCGGTGATCGCCTCGGTGAGTGTCGACCGGCCCGACACCCACACCAGCACCAGATAGTCGGCGATCAGGACGCCACCGAAACCGAGCACGAGGGACGCCAGATGCACGAACAGCGCCGCCGTGTGCAGCAGCGGATCGACGGTGACGTGTGCGGAAATCCACAGGACTGCGGACACGGTCGCCGAGGCGAGGATGCCGGCGAGCGCAATTATCGACCACGAATCATGCAGCGCCAGTGGCCGGTCCGGCTCACTCGCCAGCATTCGGCGAGTGCCCGTGGCGACGGCGTGCGACGACGGGATGCCCCGGTCCTCGCCCCAGATGATCCGAGCGGTCTGGGTCGGCCGAACCGGAAGTGGGGTCACCGGCGACCGGAGGGTCGGTGCGGTCGGCGACGAGGTGATGGGGTCGGCGGTCGTCGAGTCGGCGGGGCAGGGGGAAGTGTTCTGCATCGGTGTGTCCGGTCCTGGTGAAGAGTGCGCGAACGGGCATCCGCACCGAGTCGGTGCGGTGGGTGGCGCGCGCTGCCCCGGACGCCGTGACCCAACAGTGGAGTGGTGTGCGGAACTACCGCACGACCAGGTTCCACCATTCGAAGTCTCTGCCTCGCAGGCCTGTTTGGTCTATCGTCGACCGATCGACACTGTGGGGACCGCGATCGATCCGGCCCAGGGGGCGAACGTCCATGGTCACGACGACTCCTCCTCGACTTTCGCAGACCCTTCACAGGGTGTAGCTAAGGCTGCCCTTGCTTGCGTGGCGGTATAAGTAAAAATGTTCGGGAACCCGAAGTCAATTGATGTGACAGCGAACACACTGTGGTATCCGAATTTCTCCTGGCTGCTCCGATCGCCCTTTCGCCACGAGGTCGCAATGCCGGCACCGGACGGCAGTGCCTACTCGCACGCACGCCGAGACCCCCGAACCCTTCCGGGTCGGGGGTCTGTTCACGCGCATGATGGACGGGGAACGTGACGATCTCCGACAGTCCTCTGGACTGTCAGCGTCGCGTCGTGATTGGTTGTGTGACCTTCAGTGGTTCCACTTTGCCCATGACGAACAGGTAGTTGGCCGCACCCAGCAGGGCTACAGCGCCGATCACCGCGAGCGGGGCGATGTAGGAGCCGGTCCGGTCCACGAGGACACCGATGACGACCGGGGTGAAGATGCCGGCAAGGTTGGATGCGAAGTTCTGGATTCCGCCGATCGACCCGACGTGGTTCGAGCTCGGTGCGACGTCGGCGGGAAGGGACCAGATACCGGTCGCGGCGATGGTCAGGCTGGAGTAGGCAAGTGAAAGGAGCGCCAACGCCATCCATGCCTCGGGGACGACGGCAGCGAACATGATGACCGAGCCGCCGGTCAGGCCTCCGGCGATCTGGGTCTTGCGGACGAGGGTGATCGAGTGGCCCCGACGGACCGCGCGGTCGGCGGCCAGTCCGCCGAGCCAGCCGCAGGCGACGGCGCACACGCCGGGGAGGGCGCCGAACATGCCGAGCTTGAGGAGGTCGAATCCACGTTCGCTGACGAGGTAGCTGGGGAAGAAGGTGATGAAGAAGTAAATCGCGCTGTTCAGGCAGAAGAAGCCGAACATCATGCTCAGGATGGTGCGGTAGCGGAACAGCGACCGCCAGGGCAGCTTCGCGGCTGCGGTGTCGTCGTTGGCGGCGGTGCGGGCGCCGCCGTCCTCGATGTGCGCGAGTTCGGCGGCGTCGACGCGGGGGTGCTCTTGCGGGCTGCGGTAGATCTTCCACCAGGCGAGGGCCCAGACGACACCGAGTGCGCCGATGACGATGAACACGCCGTGCCAGGTGGTGAACGAGATGATGAGCGCGACGATCGGCAGTGCGATCACGGCGCCGACGCGGGAGCCGGAGTCCCAGATGCTTGTCGCGAAGGCGCGCTCGCTCTTCGGGAACCAGGTGGCGACGACTTTGGCGGAGGTGCTCGGGGCGGGGCTCTCTCCCACACCGAGCAGGAAGCGGACGGCGAACAGTGAGCCGAAGCCGCGTGCCAGTGAGGTGGCCATGGTGCAGACCGACCACCACAGCGCGGCGATGGTGAACGATCGCCGGGGCCCGACCTTGTCGACGTACCAGCCGGCGGCGAGCTGGCACACGTCATAGGCCCAGAAGAAGGCCGCGAAGATCAGGCCCTGCTGGGTGGCGGTGAGGTGGAAGTCCTCGCCCATGAAGGGCAGGGCGACGCTCAGGCTCGACCGGTCGAGGTAGTTGATGCTCAGGCCGACGAATGCGAGCCAGATGATGGCCCAGCGCATTCGTGTCATGGTCCGAGGTGCTTTCACTTCGGATGCACTTCCTACTGCAGTACTCATCTGGGTTCTCCCTGACATGACCATTGTTTCCTCAGGTGGACAAGCACCGAGGCAGGTGGGATGCGGCTGGCTGCGATCCGAATCGAATCGTATAGGAACCGCAGTGATCGTATAGGCATCATAGAAACAGGTGATGGCGGTCACTGTCAAGGCTCCAGGTGACGCGCCATCCGACGGGAGGGTGCGTCGCGCGCGCAGAGGCGGACGAGGTCACCCCGGCAAGGGGTTCGGGGCGTGGGCGACGCCCGCGAACGCGGCTGTGTCGAGACGCGAGGATGGTGTCGTGAAAGCGGGTGTCGTGGGCGACGAGATCCTGCCGCAGATCGCCGCGGTCGCCAACACGGCGTTCGAAGGTCTCGAGTTCCCGGTCGAGGGTGTCGCTCGGGTTCGCGAGGCGATCCACCGCCGCTGATCGGGCAGCCCAGGGTTCGACGAGCAGCCGGAATTCGAAGAGAGACCGGAGTTCGGGCAACTGCAGCAGGGGGGTGGTGCTGTACCCACGGCCGGGACTGTAGACGACGAGGTTGTCACCCTCGAGCCGTTGCAATGCCTCCCGTACCGGCGTCTGCGACACCCCGAGATCGCGAGCGATGGCATCGATGTTCATGCGCGTGCCCGGGGGGATCTCGCTGGCCACGATGGAGTCGCGAAGCGTCGAATACACCTCGCCGGCAGCCACTTTGGGCTGGGTTCTGGAACCGGTGGACGTATCTTGCCGGGGCATGGCTTACCTTCCTTCACTCCTCGGGCCGCGAGAGTGACGCACCAGGTCGCGGGCGCCACGACCTGACGACTGTATACGCCGGCAGCCGACTCACCGCCGGCCAGTGATGCCATCTGACGTCGCTCGGTGACCGACTCCATTGTTCCTCGGGGTTGACTCCGATCACCTTGGCTATATGATTACGGCAATTCCTATACGATTCGTTCGAAAGTGAGTGCGCATGTCTCACATCGTTTCCATCACCACCGAAGACGTCCGGTTCCCCACCTCCCTGGAACTCGACGGTTCAGACGCGGTCAACGTCGACCCGGACTACTCCGCCGCCTACGTCACCATCCGCACGGACGCCGGCGAGGAGGGGCACGGCTTCGTCTTCACCTGCGGACGCGGCAACGACATCATCACCCACGCCATCGACACCTACGCCCAGCTACTGACCGGCCGAAACGTCGAAGAGCTGATCTACGACCTCGGCAGTGCCTCCAAGCGGCTGATTCATGATTCACAGCTGCGTTGGCTGGGCCCCGAGAAGGGCGTCAGCCAGATGGCCTGCGGCGCATTGGTCAACGCACTGTGGGACATTCGCGCCCGACGCGAGGGCAAACCCCTCTGGCTGCTGCTCAGCACCATGTCCCCGGAGGAACTCGTCGACGTCGTCGACTTCACCCACATCCGCGACGCGCTCAGCCCCGCCGACGCCCTCGACATCCTCCAGCGAGGCAGCACCGGCAAGACCGACCGCATCACCTCCCTGCAGTCAGCCGGATATCCGGCCTACACGACCTCCCCCGGATGGCTGGGCTACAGCGACGAGAAGTTGGTCCGTTTGAGCAAAGAAGCTGCGGCCGAGGGCTTCTCGATGATCAAACTCAAGGTCGGCGGCAGTGTCGAGGACGACCTCCGCCGCCTGGCTCTCGCCCGTGAGGCAGTCGGTGACCTGCCCATCGCGATCGACGCCAACCAGCGATGGGAGGTCTCCGAGGCCATCGAATGGGTCAACCGGCTCGCGCAATTCGACCCCTACTGGATCGAGGAGCCGACCAGCACCGACGACATCCTCGGCCACGCAGATATCCGCAAGGGTGTGTCACCCACCCGGGTTGCCACCGGCGAAGCCGTCGCCAACCGCATCGTGTTCAAGCAACTGCTGCAGGCCCAGGCGATCGACGTCCTCCAGTTGGACTCCACCCGGGTCGGCGGCGTGAACGAGAACATCGCCACCATGCTCCTCGCCGCCCGCTTCGGCGTGCCGGTGTGCCCGCACGCCGGCGGAGTCGGACTGTGCGAACTCGTCCAGCACTTCTCCTTCTTCGACTACGCCGCCATCAGCGGCACGCAGGAGGGCCGCATGATCGAGTACGTCGACCACTTGCACGAACACTTCGCTGAACCCGTCCGCATCGTCGGCGGCCGCTACGCCGCCCCGACGCGTCCGGGGATCGGAGCGGAAATGCTCCCGGACTCGCGCGCACGCTGGACGTTCCCCACCGGAGCAGGGTGGCGTGAGGTCAACGGCCGCGCTGCAACCACCGACACCGTCATCGAGGTGGCGTCGTGACCACCAGCGTCGAGGACCTGAATGCGGCAGTCGAAACAGCTCACGCAGCCTTCGGCAAGGCCAAACCGGTATCCCCGCACACCCGCGCGAACTGGCTCGAGGCCGTCGCCGACGGCCTCGAGAAGGACGCACCGGACTTGGTCGACATCGCCGCCCGCGAAACCCATCTCGCAACGGATCGGCTTCAGGGTGAACTGCGGCGCACCACGTTCCAACTACGGCTCTTCGCCGCCGAGATCACACGCGGGGAACACCTCGACGCCACCATCGACCACGCCGACGAGCACTGGGGGATGGGCCCGCGTCCCGACATCCGCCGCGTCAACGTCCCGCTGGGCGTCGTCGGTGTCTTCGGTGCGTCGAACTTCCCCTTCGCGTTCAGCGTGATCGGCGGCGACAGCGCCTCGGCTCTCGCAGCCGGATGTGCCGTCGTCCACAAGGCGCACGACGGGCACCTCGAACTCGCCGCGCGCACGGCCGATGTCGTGGTCGCCGCCCTCGAAGCGGCCGGCGCACCCACCGGTCTCTTCGCGCTCGTCACCGGACGGCCCGCGGCGGAAGCCCTGGTGGATCATCCCCTGGTCAAGGCGATCGGATTCACCGGCTCCACCACCGGCGGTCGCGCCCTCTTCGACCGAGCGACGGCACGACCCGAACCCATTCCGTTCTACGGCGAACTCGGCGGCATCAACGCAGTCTTCGTCACCGAGAACGCGTGGGAGAGCCGCCGGGACGACATTCTCGCCGGCTACGCCCAGTCCTTCACCCTCGGCATGGGGCAGTTCTGCACCAAACCCGGCCTGCTGTTCGTCCCGGCCGGCGACACCGACGCCATCGCCTCGGCCCTCTCCCGTGCCCTCGAAGGTTTCGAACCGACCCGACTCCTCAACGACCGCCTCCACGACGGATTCCGGCAGGCCACCTCTCGCCTGCAGACCCACCCCGCGATCGACGTCCTCGTCGAAGGAGACTTCGCCACGACGCCGTCGCCCACCGTGCTCCGCACCAACGCCGCACAGGTACAGGCGAACCCGGAACTGGTGCGGCAGGAAATGTTCGGGCCGGCCAGCCTCGTCGTCGAGTACGGAAACGAATCGGAACTCCTCGCCCTGGCCACACTGCTGGAGGGCCAGCTCACCACCACCCTGCAGGCCGAATCCTCCGACGACGTCACCGAATTGACGGCCGTCCTCGCCGACGTCAGCGGCCGGGTGCTGTGGAATGGCTGGCCCACCGGCGTCACCGTGAGTTACGCCCAGCACCACGGTGGGCCGTATCCGGCCACGACGTCGACCACCACCTCCGTGGGCACCGCGGCCATCGGCCGCTTCCTGCGCCCCGTCGCCTATCAATCCTTCCCCTCCGCCCGCCTGCCCGAGCCCGTGCAGGACGAGAACCCGTGGGAAATCGCCCAGCGCATCGACGGCGAGTGGAACCGTCCGGGTATGGGAGGGACGCAGCGATGACTCTCGACCACGTGCTGCCCGAGGACTCCGACCGCGCCCGACTGATCGGCCGGGTATGGGATGTGGACACCGGCGGTCCCCGCGTCGTTGCCGTACGCGACGGCGAGGTCTTCGATCTCCACCCGGTCGCGGGGACCGTGTCCGAACTGCTCGAGTCGCCCACAATGATCGCCGACATCGACGAGGCGATGGTGACGCCGCGCTGGCGGCTCAGTGACCTGCTCGAGGCGTCGCTCGCCCGGGATTCGGCCAGGCCTCGCCTGTTGGCGCCTGTCGATCTGCAGGTTGTGAAGGCCTGCGGGGTGACCTTCGTCGAGAGCATGATCGAGCGCGTCATCGAGGAACGCACCGCCGGCGATCCGGACCGTGCCGCGGAGGTGCGGACCTTGATCGGGCGGACCCTCGGGGGCAGCATCGCCACCTTGCGCCCGGGATCGCCCGAAGCCGCCGAGACCAAGCGGATCCTGCTCGAGCAGGGATTGTGGTCGCAGTACCTGGAGGTCGGGATCGGTCCCGACCCCGAGGTCTTCACGAAGGCGCCGGTGCTGTCGTCGGTGGGCCTGGGCGCGAAGGTCGGTATCCCGTCGTTCTCGTCGTGGAACAACCCGGAGCCCGAGTTGGTGCTGATCGTGAATTCGACCGGCACCATGCTCGGTGCCACCCTGGGCAACGACGTCAACCTCCGCGACGTCGAAGGCCGCAGCGCCCTGCTCCTCGGCAAGGCCAAGGACAACAATGCCTCGAGCGCCCTCGGACCCTTCATCCGGCTGTTCGACGAGACGTTCACCCTCGACACGGTCCGCGCCGAAGAAATTCGGCTTCGAGTCGACGGCACAGACGGATTCACGATGGAGGGCACCAACAGCCTCGCCAGGATCAGCCGGCGATTCGAGGAGTTGGTATCGGCGACCATGGGCGCTCATCACCAGTACCCCGACGGCTTCGCCCTCTACACCGGAACCCTGTTCGCGCCGACCGTCGATCGCGACGTGGCCGGGCAAGGCTTCACACACAGGACCGGCGACGTCGTCACCATCCGTAGTAGGCACCTCGGCGCCCTGATCAACGAGGTCGGGGCCACCGAGACCCTGCCCGAATGGTCCTTCGGATTACGCCGCCTGCTCACCTACCTTCATACCCACCCTCCAACCGAGGTGCCCGTCCCCGCCGCCACCGCGTAGACGCCTGCCCGGTCCTGGATGATCGGTCGAGCCGCCGCCTACTGGCACCGCGTCGACCATCATCGCGTGGGGGAAGCTCTCACAGTTCGTACGCCACGGCCTTGCCGAGGACGCGGATGCCGACGCGATCGCCCGGGGTGAGGGCGGTGGCACCGAAGCGGCGGACGGTGACCCGTTCGGAGACGAGGCGGTCCGCGTTGTCGAGGCGTATACCGAGCAACATCTCCGACCCGAGGTATTCGACGTCGACGACCGTCCCGGTTACGCCTGCGCGGTCCGTGGTCACCTCGATCTGCTCCGGCCGCAACATGACTCGGGCGCTACCGCGGACGCCGCTCGAGGCCACGGCCACGTCACCGAGGGCGCAACGGGCCCGACCGCCGTCGACGTGCGCCGACAACACGACGGCGTCACCGATGAACTCCGCGGTGGGGACGTCGATGGGTGTGGAATAGATTTCGCGCGGGGTACCGATCTGGGCGAGGCGACCCGTGCTCATCACCGCGACCCGGTCGGCGAACGACAGCGCCTCGGGCTGGTCGTGGGTGACGAGGATGGTGGTGATCCCCGCCTTCGCGAGCACGTCGGCGACGATCCTGCGGGTGTTCGCCCGGAGCCCGGCGTCCAGTGCGGAGAACGGCTCGTCGAGCAGCATGAGTTCGGGTTCCCGGGCCAGCGCCCGCGCGAGTGCCACCCGCTGCTGCTGCCCGCCCGACAGTTGGTCGGGTCGCCGGGACGCGTACGACGAATCCAGCGACACCATGTCGAGGAGCCCGGCGATCTTCGACGCGGTGCGGGCCCGGCGGGGCAGACCGAAGCCGACATTCGCGCCGACAGTGGCGTGCGGGAACAGCGCGCCGTCCTGCGCCACGTACCCCACCGACCGCCGGTGCGCGGGCGTCCAGCCACCGCCCGCGACGACCCGGCCGGCCAGTGCGATGGTGCCGGCATCCGGCTTCTCGAAGCCCGCGATCAGGCGGAGCAACGTGGTCTTGCCGCAACCGGACGGCCCCACGATCGCCGTCGTGGATCCCGCCTCGACGGCGAACGAGACGTTCCGGAGAATCGCCGCGGCGCCGAACGACTTGTCGAGTCCTTCCACTTCGAGTGCGTATGTCATAGTCCCGCTACCTTTTTCGACTGGGAGAAGAGCACGTAGGTCATGGGCAGCGACAACACGATCATGATCAGCGCGTACGGCGCGGCGCCGGCGTAGTCGATCTCGCTGCTCAGAGACCAGAACTGCATGGACAGGGTGCGAGTGCCGGTGGGCGCCAGCAGGAGGGTGGCGGTCAGCTCGTTGACGATCCCCAGGAACACCAGAGCCCCGCCCGCCGCCGTGGCCGGGGCGGCAAGCCGCAGCGTCACCCGAAAGAAGGCCGACAGCGGCGAGACACCCAGCGACTGCGCCGCCTCCTCGAGCCCGACAGGCGCCTGCGCGAGTCCGGCCCGGAGGTTCACCAGGGCACGCGGAAGGAAGAGCAGCGCGTAGCCCGCGATCACGACAGCCACGCTCTGATAGAGCGGGTGGAGGTAGCGGATGGAGACGGTGACCAATGCCAGTGCCACCACGATGCCGGGCAGCGAACTCGAGATGTAGGTGCCGCCCTCGAGGAAGCGGCTGAACCGTCCGCGGCGGCGGATCGAGATCCAGGCGATCGGGAAGGCGAGTACACACGTCACGACGGCGCCGGCGATGCCGAAACCGAGAGTCTGTACCAGCGCGGACGCGACGGCGTCCCACTCCCAGACCGCGCTCCCGCCGATGACGAGCCACCGCAGGACGCTGACGACCGGGACACCGACGGACGCCGCGATCAGCACCCCGAGGAACAGAAGCACGATCGGCGAGTACCGCCATCCGAGTTCGGCGGGCACGGCCCGGCGGGCCGCACCCGACCCGATCCGCGCGTACCGGGCGCTGCCGCGGACGACCGATTCGATCACCAGCAGGGTGAGGCAGAGCAGCACCAGGACACCGGCGAGCATGGTCGCCGCCGTCCCGTTGAACGTCGACTGGTACTGCTCGAAGATCGCCGTCGTGAACGTGTCGAACCTGATGAAGACGAAGGCGCCGTATTCGGCGAGAAGGTGCAGCGAGACCAGCAGCGCCCCGCCGGCGATGGCCAGGCGCAGCTGCGGCACCACGACGCGGAAGAACACCGCCCAGGGCCCGACGCCGAGTGCTCGCGCCGATTCCTCGACGGCCGGATCCAGTCGGCGCAGTGTCGCGGCCGTCGGAATGTAGACGAGGGGGAAGTACGAGAGGGTCGCGATGAGAACGCCGCCGTGCAGCCCGCCGAGGGAGGGAATCGCCGTCACCCAGGAATAGCTGTTGACGAACGCCGGAATGGCCAGGGGCGCCGCGAGGAGCACCGCCCACACCTTCGCCCCCGGCACCCGGGTGCGCTCGACGAGCCAGGCGGCGAGGACGCCGACGACGACGCAGATCGGCACCGTCACCACGACCAGCAGCACGGTGTTCGAGAGCAGTTCGCGTACCCGGGGTCGGAACAGCAACGCCGACGCGGTGTCCCAGCCCGTGGCGATGCTCTGCGCGATCACGTAGCCGAGCGGAATGAACGATGCGGCCACCACGATCACGGCGGCGACGGCCAATGGGAGGGGCAGGCTCGGCCGGGCGGTCGGGCGACGCGTCGTGGCTGCGTCTCCCGACCGGGCTCGGCCGATCAGTGCGGGATTCAGAGCAAACCGGCTTCCGTCATGAGTTCGGTGACCTGCGGGCTGTTGAGCTTCGCGGGGTCGACCTGCGGGGCCTGCAGTTCGGGGAGGGGAACCAGCTTCGGATTCGCCGGCACGTCACTGCCCACCGTGTACTCGAACGACGTTCCGGTCTGCAGGACCTCCTGCCCCTTCTGGCCGGTGACGAACTTCAGGAACTGCTGCGCCGCATCCTGCTTCGTGCTGGACTGCAGGACACCGCCACCGGAGACGCTGACGAATGCTCCCGGATCCTCGTTCTTGAAGTAGTGGAGAGCGACGTTGTTGCTGTTCTCACCGGTCTTGGCCTGATCACCGAACCAGTAGTAGTGGTAGATCACGCCGCCCGGGATTTCGCCGGCGTTGACGGCCTTCATCACCGCGCCGTTGCCCTTGTAGGTGCGGACGTTCTCCTTCATCCCGGCCAGCCACTGCCGGGTGGCGTCCTCACCCTTCAGCTCGAGGAGCGCACTGACGATGGCCTGGAAATCGGCGCCCGACGGGGACGCGGCCCAGCGGTCCTTCCAGGCGGGATCCTGCAGGTCGAGCAGGGACTTCGGCAGCTGGTCCTGGGGCAGCGTGTCCTTGTTGTAGGCGAATACGGTGGAGCGGGCCGCGATGCCGGTCCACTTGCCGCTCGACGGCCGGTATTGGCTCGGGACCTGGTCGAGGACGTCCTGGTTCACGTCGGCGAAGAGCCCGGCGTTCTCCACCAGCGTCATGGCCGGGGAGTTCTCCGTGAGGAACACGTCGGCCGGAGACTGGTCACCCTCGGCCACGAGCTGGTTGCCGAGTTCGGTGTCACTACCGTTGCGCAGTTCCACCTCGATGCCGGTCTCCGCTGTGAAGGCATCAGCCCATTCCTGGGTCAACGATTCGTGCTGCGCGTTGTACACGGTGATCTGGTTGGCGGCGCCCGAGTCGGTCGCGTTGTCCGAACCGGAATCCGAGCACCCCGACACCGTCAGCACCGCGGCGGTGGCGAGCGCCACCCCCGACATCAGTCCGATCCGCATCCTCATCGTCCGTCCTCTTCCGCAGCGGGACCTCTCCCTGCTGTCTCCAGGAAATGATGCTACTTGCAGGATTGGCAAACCTAACCCCTCCGGTGTCGGGTGGACTGCGGAACAGGCGGGAGCGTAGGCCCATTTGGGTGAGAAGGAGCACGGCACCTGGCCGTCGGCGCCGGTCGAGTACGAATGTCACCGCCTGCCAATAGAGGATGCCGACCAGAATCGACAGCGCCAGCGCCAACCAGGGATGGTCGTCGCGCAGCGGCAGATACACCTGGAAATGCGTCAGGTAGATGTAGAGGGACGCACTCGCCAACACCCCTGCCACTCGGCTCAGCATCGTTGGGCACGGGACGGACCTGAGCCAGATCAGGAGGCAGAGCCCACCGACGACAATGATTTCCCGCCGAGTCTCGCCGAAGAAGAACCCGGGAACCGTGGCCACGATCACCGCGGTGACGCAGAGTCGGTGCCAGGTGGTCGTCGACTTGGCGGCTGCCCAGCCGAGGGCGAACAACCAGAAGACCACCGACGCGGTCAGGATGCGATTCCGGCTGTCGTCGACATCGACCAGTCCGTACCGGGTGAGCAGGCCGATAGCTACGAACCCCACCGCGAACCAGAACGGGTACCTGCGCTCGATGCGGTCGACGAGCGGTATGTAGAGCACCGCGGCGAGGACGAGCACGATGTACACGATCGCCTCGACGAACCAATATCTCCACTCGGCGGACCAACCGTCCGGACCGAAGATTCCGTTGAGCAAGAACGCACTGGTGATGCGGTAGTCCCCGGTGAGGGCGATGACGGACCCGATCCACACCATGCTGGGAACGGCGATCCGGGCGACGCTTCCGAGTGTGTGGCGGACGCGGTCGGTCCGTTCGGCTGCGCCGAGGTGGAAGCGCGCGAAGTTGTAGCCGGCGATACCGAGTAGCACGTGCGCTCCGCCGAGCACCGTGAACAGGTGAATGTGCGAGCCCGCTATCAGAACGATCGCGACCGCGCGGAGCAGCACATTGGTTTCCACCCTCCGCCACCGGCGTCGCGGCCGCGGAGCCCGCGAAGTCCCCGACAGGCGTGGTGTGCCAGTTTTCGGGGAGGCGGCCGAGCATCTCCTCGAGTCGCAGGGACATCCGCACGTAGGACAGGGAGTCGCCGCCCAGGCTCACGAAGGTGCTGTCGTCGGTGACGTGCGTGCAGCGGAGGATCTCGGCAAACAGTGCCCGGACGGCTGTGGTGTCGGGGCCTGTGGTCGGTTGCGTGGCCGTCGGGGGTTCGGACGCATGCGCCAGCTCGGCGACGGCGCGGAGGTCGGGTTTGCCCGTGGAGGTTCGCGGAAGCTCGTCGACGGGGCACACCCGGATGGCTGCGACGGGAAGACCGGAGGACCGGGCGGTCGCGCGCCGGATCATGTCCACATCGCCGCAGTTCTGGACGGCCACGATCAGTTCGTCCGTGCCGCCCGCGCAGCAGGCCGTCAGCCCGTGCTGCGCGAGTGCCGACTCGATGTGCTGCAGGTCGATCCGTAGTCCGAAGACCTTGGCGAATCGGCTGCGGCGACCGACCACCTCGTACAACCCGTCACCCGTCTGCCGGGCGAGGTCACCGGTCCGGAGTTCGCCGCCGAGGGTGTCACCGAGGCGGAGGTCCTCGGGGGTGTGGGCGTAGCCGAGCATCACGTTCGGCCCCGCGTAGATCAGCTCACCGGCGCCGTCCGGGGCGTCGGCGACCGGTTCGAGCCGGAAGGATCCGCCGGGAATCGGCCGTCCGATCGACTGCGGGTGGGTGGCGGCGAGTTCCGGTGGTAGGTACGCCATCCGGGCGGTCGCCTCGGTCTGCCCGTACATGACGAACAACTCCCAGCCCCGCCGTCGACCCAGTTCCGAGTAGGCCCGCACGCGGTCCGGTGCGAGCCGCCCGCCGGCCTGCGTGATGTACCGCAGGTCGGGCAGATCCAGTTCGTTGAACCCGATCCGGTCGAGGAGATCGAAGGTGTAGGGCACTCCAGCGAAGCTGGTGCCCCGGTGGGCCTTGAAGAGGTCCCAGAACCCGGGGCCGCTGACCGAGTGGGTCGTGAGGATCAGGGCGGCACCGCGGAGGAGGTGGCTGTGGATCACCGATAACCCGTAGCAGTAGTGCATGGGCAGCGTCGTCACAGCACGGTCGGTGTCGCGGATGTCGAGGTATTCCGCGATCGCCTCGGCATTGGCCTGCACGTTGCGGTGCGAGAGGCGGACGAGTTTCGGTGATCCGGTTGATCCGGAGGTGCTCAGCAGCAGCGCGAGGTCGGGGTGCAGCAGGTGCGCGGAGCACTCACGGAGCTCCTCGACCACCGTGCGCCCGTCGGCGCTGCGCACCACGACGTCGGGTCGGTATGCGGCGATCAGGGCATCGAGGCTATCTGGATTGTCGCCTGGTGCCAGCAACACCGGATGCCCGGCGAACAGTGCCGAGAGATAGGTGATGATCAGATCGATCTCATTGGTGCCGGCGACCAACACCAGACGTCGGGTCCCGCCGAGCCGTGAGGCCACCCGCTCGACGCGTTCTGCCAGTTCACGATAGGTGACCGTCTCGCCCGGTGTGATCAGCGCCGGAAAGTCACCGAATCGTCCCAGCTCGCGCGCGAAGCGCACACCGGGGCGCTCTGCGTGGACGGACGAGCTGGACACCGACAGAGTCTATAAGGCATGCCGTACCTAATACGCGGGGCGGCCACGCGGTAAGCACCCGCGGTGCAACCGGTCTGCAGGCGTGGGCTGCCCGGAGCTGAGGCGGGGCGGCATTTTCTTTAGTTCAGATTGTTCTGAATTCAGATATTTCTGTACTGCATGGGCACCGTGCCCCGAACCGAGGCGCTGTCGAGATTCGGTTACGCGTTGTCGGATGCCACTCGTACCCGGATTCTGTTGAGTGTGCGGGAGGGGCCGGGGTATCCGTTCGAGCTGGCGGAGTCGATCGGGGTGTCGCGGCAGATCCTGTCGAACCATCTGGCCTGCCTCCGCGGCTCGCAGCCGTATCCGTGGCTGCACACCCGCAATCACGTTGCGATGTTCGCGCTGGCGCTGCGGCAGCATGATCGCCGTGAGGCGCTCGGTCAGGTGGTCCGGATCGTGGTGGCCGCGCCGGGTTCGGCGTTGGGCCGCTATCCGGAAGGCAACACCGGCCGGGTGGCGGCCGGGTTGATGACGCCGATGCCGATTCCCGCCGACCTCGCCCACACCACCATGCAGTACGGGCACAGCGCGCCGAGGACGTAGAGGCTCTGGACGATCAGCCAGTGCACGAACACCGCCGCCGCGGCGACCCCGATCTGCAGTCCCAGCCAATACCAGCGGGAGAAGCGGGCGCCGGCGAGCAGACTGGCGCCGGTGGCCGCGACGACCGCGAGCAGCGACCGGGCGAACGGCACACCGTCACCGGGCGCGGGGCGGGCCGGCGCCTGAGGGCGATCGTCGTCGCGGTAGTGCCGCCGCCGATCCTGCCGGTGGTCTGACGCCATCCGGGGACTTCCGCGGACTGCAGTCCAGTGAAGAGTCGATGTTCGCCCGCGGCGAAGTCGGAGCGCGGGCGGCCTCGCGCGAAGGACGCGAGGTTTGAGACCGGCCGTGGCGGTGATTCCCCTAGGGCGATCCCGTCATCCGGTCGATGAGCGCCTGTTGTGCCTGCTCCTCCTCTTCGGCCGTGATTTCACCCCGGGCACGGGCCTCTTCGAGTTCCTCGAGCCCGCGGCGGATTGCCGCCGGATTGTGCATTTCCTCCTCGACCTGCTTCTGGATCAACTCCGCCAGCGAGATCACACCCTTCACCGGTTGGAGTGGCAGCGTGAGGATGAATGACAGCAGTCCCATGGTTCAGCCCTGCCCCACCGGATTCTGGGTGACCACGAAGTCGTACGCGGCCATGGGCCCAAGCAACTTCATCTCGACCCGGCCGTCCCACTCTTCGGCCAGTGCTCCCACCGCCCCCTCCAGTTCTTCCTGCCTGTCCACGTCGACGAGGACCGCCACCTGCACGGCCTCCTCCTCGTGCGTGGGTTCGCGGCGGTTGACGGAGTCGGTGAGGTCGTCGAGGGCCTCGACCGTCTTGCGGGTGTCTTCCTCACGCTTGCCGGCGATCGCGTTGTTCACCAGTTCCCCGAGCGCCATCCGCGCCTGGCGGCCCGCGTCCTCCGACTTGTCCCGGATCTCGTCACGCAACTGCGCCGCCTGCTCGTTCTCCTCGAGGATCTCCCGCAGGATCGCCTGCTCCACGTACCGGCCCTTGACCACGTACTGGGCCTTTCCCTCCAATTGTTCGAGGGCCGCCGCGAACTCGTCCGCATGGGCCGAGAGCAGTTCCTCCTTCACGGCGTCGGCGTCGGTGAGTACCGCCCCGAACCGCAGCGGCAGCACCGGCGCCACCCGGGACGTCCCGTCCAGCACGTTCGCATGGGCACGGAGGTCTTCGGGTTTGCCGATCGGACGGTCCACGGACAATTCGCTCACCAGGGCGGCGATGTCACCGTCCCTGACGACGTCCACCTTCCCATCCGCGACCCCGGTCGCGTCGTCCCCAGGTTCGACGTCGGCCGGGACGATGCCGTAGACGTACACCCCCGCCGTCTGCTTCTTGTCCGACTTTTCCGACTCCTCTGTGTTCTCGCTCTTCTGCTTCTTCGTCTGCTCCGATGTAGCCATCACCTGTCACCTCGAGTCGACTTGCGCGACACCCGTTCCCGTTCCGGTTCCTCTTGCCCGCCCAGCAGGCCGCCGAGCTTCTCTTCGATGGCGCCCTTCGTCTTCGACTTGGCGATCTTTTCCGTCCCGCCCGACACCAGATCGGACAGCCCCTTCGGCTCGCTGCCGATCGCGAGCCGGTTCGCCGCCTCCGCGAACCGCAGGTAGGTGTCGACGCTGGCGACCACGATGCGGGCGTCGATGGTCAGCAGTTCGATACCGACCAGCGAGACCCGAACGTAGGCGTCGATGACCAGGCCCTTGTCCAGGATGGTGTCGATGACGTCCGCCAGGCTGCTCGAACTCGGCCCACCCGCTGTGGTCATCCTCCTCGCTCCTCCCTGCCCCGCTACCGCCCCTCCCGCAACGCCGTGTGCGGGCGGCTCGGCGCCGTGTGGCGATACCGGCCGTACCTCAGCCCAATCTGCGCTCTCACCGCCGCCGCGCACAGCCTGCCCCTGTGGCATACCCGAAGTGAAGACGTAAGTACGGGACTACCGGACTACCCGGAACTCCGGAAGTTCAATCGATCAAAGACCGCCAGGGACTGAGCAATTCGACGCGTCCACCCTGCGCGAAACGGTCCGACCGGTCGGATCCTCGGACGCCGGTCACCGGCCGACACGATGCCGTACACGTAGACACCGTTGGTGCGTGGCTCCTCTGGTGTCTCGTTGGTCTTCTGTTCCGACGTAGACATCACTTGTCCTCGCGAGTGGACTTGCGTGAAACCCGTTCGCGCTCAGGTTCTTCCTGTCCGCCGCCGAGGAGGTCGCCAAGTTTCTCACCGGCCGCCCCGAGTGCGCCCTGGGTTTTCGATTCGGCGTCGCCCTCGCCGCCGCCCCCAGCCAGGTCCGTCAGCCCCTTGGGCTCGCTACCGATCTCGAGCCGGTTCACCGCCTCCGCGAACCGCAGGTAGGTGTCGACGCTGGCGACGACGACGCGGGCGTCGATGGTCAGCAGTTCGATGCCGACCAGCGAGACGCGCACGTACGCATCGATCACGAGGCCCTTGTCGAGGATGGTGTCGATGACGTCGGCGAGGCTGCTCGAACTGGGCCCGCCGCTGACTCCTCCGCCGCCACCGCCACGACCTGCCGGTTGTATCGACGTCATCGCCGCGCTCCTTGCTTCGAGCCGGCAGACTTGGCCGCGGTCTTACGCGGGCGGCCACGGTGTGCCGGCGCCTTGTCCTCACTCGCGGCCGCGGTCTTGCGCGGGCGGCCACGGCGTGCCGGCGCCTTGTCCTCACTCGCGGCCGCGGTCTTGCGCGGGCGGCCACGGCGTGCCGGCGGCGGCGGTGTTTCCTCCTCCTCCGGCTCCTCGTCCTCGTCTGTCTCCTCCGGCTCCTCGGGTTCCTCGTCCTCGGCCGTCTCCTCGTCTTCGGGTTCCTCGTCCTCCTCCGGCTCCTCAGACTCGTCCGTTTCGGTGGGCTCCTCGTACTCGTCCTCTTCGCCCGCGTCCAGCTGCGCTTCGTCCTGCTCGGCGTCGTCCGGTTCCACCTCATCCTGCTCGGGCTCGACTACCTCGCCGTCCCGGATCTCTCCGCGCCACCCCTCGATCTCGTCAGGATGAAGGATGGACTGGGTCATGACGTGGCGTCCGAAGTGCTTCAGTTCCAGACGCGCTCGTCGTCCCTGGGCACGCCACAGGTTTCCCGTCTTCTCGAACAATCCCTTCGGGTGATACTCGAGGACCAGAAGAATGCGGGTGAGATCGGGGGTCACCTCGTGGAACGTCACCGCACCGTCGATGTAACCCTTGGCGCCCTTCGACCGCCACACGATCCGCTCGTCGGGAACCTGCTCGAGGATCGACGCTTCCCAGGTTCGATGGGAGAGGAAGATCTTCGCCTTCCATTCGAGTTTCTCGTCCGATTCCTGTGCGACCCGTTCGACCTTCTTCATGAACGACGGAAAGTCCTCGAACTGTGTCCACTGGTTGTACGCCAGCTG
>SEEV01000136.1 GCA_004211695.1 Rhodococcus sp. (in: high G+C Gram-positive bacteria) | reverse complement strand
CACGCCGCCCGAAGCCCTTGCACTACACCTGTTGCGCACCATATTCTTCAACGATCAGCCATACGACCAGCGGGAACGCTGGGCGCCGACAGCCACTTCAGGCCGGGACCCCCAGAGAAGCACAGTCACTCCGCGCTCGACTACCTCGCCCCGGTGGAGTTCGAACAACGGCTGATCGCGTCGTCTACGCTATCTATTGCCGCATGAAATCCGGTGTCCACCTTCAAGGGGCAACCTCAGTCGGGGCTTGCCCCGGTGAGTCGGTCGGTCAGGATCTGCTGCAGGTCGATATCGTGGGCACTGGTCATTGCGTGGTCCTTCGTCGAGTGACTTTGGTAGGTCTCTCGAAGAGTCACGCGATGGCCACCTTCGTTGGCTACGACACGCCGGTCAGATGCGGAACCGGTTCACACACCACCTTCATGGACGCAACCCGGGGCGGGGAAGTGATCGATGGCCCCGGCCAGTGGTTGCTTGAGTGTCATTGGGTTTCCGGCGGTGCTCATGTGGCACGTTCCAAAATGGTGGCGTAGTTCGCAACGGCGAGGCCACCCATATTGAATACTCCCGCCAGTCGGGATCCGGGTATCTGCATGCCGCCTGCGGTGTCGGTCAACTGCATGGCCGCCAGAACGTGTTGGGAGACGCCGGTGGCACCGATCGGATGGCCTTTGGATTTCAGTCCGCCGGACGGGTTGATGGGGAGCTGTCCGTCCTTGAATACCCATCCGTCGTTGATGGCGCGGCGTCCTTGACCGGGTTCGGTGAGTCCGATGACTTCGTAGAGGAGTATTTCGGCGATAGTAAAGCAATCGTGAAGCTCGACGAGGTCGAGGTCGGAGAGTGTGACGTTGGCTGAGTCGGTGGCGTAGTTCCACGCGCGGTGTGCGGCAGCGAAGGCGAGGGGGTCGCGTCGGGGGGAGGGCAGGAAGTCGTTCGCGTGGCCGTAGCCGCGGATTTGCACGCTCTGGGGGGCCGATGCGGCGAGGTCCTTTGTGGTGACGACGAGGGCGGCGGCACCGTCGGATATCGGGGAGCAGTCCGTGCGGCGGAGCGGTGCGGCGACGATGGGATTCTGTTTTGAGATCTCCCGGCAGAAATCGATGTCGAGTTCGCGGCGGATCTGTGCGTAGGGGTTGGCGACTCCGTTGCTGTGGTTCTTGGAGGCAACGTGTGCCATTTCGTCGCGAATGTCACCGTATCGGTCGATGTATGCCTCCGCGACCTGCGCGAACAATCCCGTGAATCCGACCTCCGAGAGGGTGCCGGCGAGATGGTAGTCCGCACCGAGAAGTGCACGTCCGACCGTAGACGGTGGTATCCCCGTCATTTTTTCCGCCCCGATGACCAGGACGACACGGGCATCTCCGGATCGGACCGATCTCAGCGCGGTGTGTAGGGCTGCTGATCCTGTAGCGCAGGCATTTTCGACGCGCGTTGCGGGCGTGAACCGTAGGGTGTCGTCGAGCTCGAGGGCCAGAGATGAGGGAAATGTGAGGGCAGTCATCCCGGCGTTGTAGTGTCCGAGCACTATCTCGTCGACATCGGCTGGGATCAGCCCCGCGCAGTCCAGAGCTTCCCGCGCCACCGAGGTGATCAACGACTCGAGGGTGTGTTCGTCGAGTCTGCCGAATTGGCTGTGGGCCCACCCCGTGAGATAGGGGCCTCGGTCGGTGCGGGAAGGCACTGGTACTCCTGTGCTAGTAAACAGCGGCCGGTCAGCCGTTGAGGATGACTTTCAGGGCATTGGTCTTCGCGGCGTCGGCGAAGGTGTCGTAGGCATCGAGAATGTTGGTGAGATCGAAGTGGTGCGTCGCGAAGTTGTCCACGTTCAAGGAACCGTCCTTGACCAACTGCAGCAGCATCGGCAGTGTGTTGGTGTTGACCAGGCCCATGGAAATGTTGATGTTCTTGATCCACAGATCCTGCAGAGCGAGGTCGACGGAATGACCGTGGACGCCGACATTGGCTACGTTGCCGCCCGGTCGGACGATATCGAGGGCCATTTGGAACGTCGTCGGGGTACCTACTGCCTCGACTGAGACGTCGACGCCGTGACCTCCGGTGAGCGCAAGTACCTGGTCTTTCCAGTCGAGGTCGCCCGAGTTCACCGCATGAGACGCGCCGAATTCGAGGGCCTGCTGCACTCGGTTGCCGTCGACGTCGATGGCGATGACCCGCGAGGCGCCTTGGAGGCCGGCGGTGGCCATCACGGCCAGACCCACGGGGCCGGCGCCGATGACGGCGATGGCGTCTCCAGGCTTGACCCGACCGTAGAGGACGCCGATCTCGAATCCGGTGGGCAGGATGTCGGAGAGCATCACGCCCTGCGCCGGCGTCACTCCTTCGGGGAGTTTGTGCACGGATGTTTCGGCGTACGGAACGCGGACGTACTCGGCCTGGGTTCCGTGGATGAGGTGCCCGTAGATCCAGCCCATCCCGGCGGCGCCTTCTCTTCCGCCGCAGTGCGAATGGATGCCGCGTCGGCAGTAGTCGCAGCGGCCGCAATTCTTGATGCAGGCCAGGATCACTCGGTCACCGACACTCAAGGTGTTCACGGCGCTCCCGGTCTCCACGATCGTGCCGACGCCCTCGTGTCCGAGCACTCGGCCCTCGGGGACGGACGGGACGTCGCCTTTGAGGATATGCAGGTCACTACCGCAGATGGTGGTGGCGTCGATCTTGACGATCACGTCGGTGGGAGCGTCGATCTGGGGGTCGGGAACGGTGTCCCAGGACTTCTTGCCGAGTCCGTGATAGACGAGTGCCTTCATGGTCATCTCCTTCAGATGGGTTTTCGAAGTTATGGCTGGCCAGGGTCAGAGCAGGCCGACTTCGGTGGCATGCGCGACGTCTGTGGCGCTGACATCGACAGCGCATTCGACTAGTTTCAGTCCGTTGTTCGTGACGTCGAGTACCGCGAGGTTGGTGATGATGCGTTTGACGACCCGCTTGCCGGTCAGAGGTAATGAGCATTTGCGGACGATTTTGGGCGTGCCGTCTTTCGCGGTGTGTTCCATGAGCACGACCACCTTGTTGGCGCCGTGCACCAGGTCCATGGCGCCGCCCATACCTTTGACCATGTGGCCGGGGATCATCCAGTTGGCGATGTCGCCGGCAGCGGATACCTGCATGGCTCCGAGGACGGCCACGTCGACTCGTCCGGATCTGATCATTCCGAAGCTCGTTGCGGAGTCGAAGTATGACGCACCAGGTCGGACAGTGACGGTCTCCTTGCCCGCGTTGATCAGGTCTGGGTCCTCGTCACCCTCATAGGGGTACGGTCCGGTGCCGAGGATGCCGTTCTCCGATTGCAGGATCAGATCCATACCCGCCGGCACGTAGTTGGGGACCAGGGTGGGGAGTCCGATTCCGAGGTTGACGTAGTCTCCGTTTTGCAGTTCTTCGGCGGCGCGGGCGGCCATCTCTTCACGTGTCCAAGGCATCTCAGAAGCCTCCCTTGACGGCCAGGCATGAACGCACGGTTCGCTTTTCGATTGCCTTGTCCGCCGCCTGCTCGGGGGTCAACTCCACGATGCGGTCGATGTAGATCCCGGGAAGGTGGATCGCGTCGGGTTCGATGTCGCCGGGTTCGACGAGGTGCTCGACCTCGGCGATCGAGATGGCACCTGCCATCGCGCAGACGGGGTTGAAGTTCCGGGCCGATTTGCGGAAGACCAGGTTGCCGTGGCGGTCGCCCTTCCAGGCTCGGATAAGCGCGAAGTCGGTCCGAAGTGCGGTTTCGAGCACATAACTGGTCCCGTCGAAGACCTCCGTGCGTTTGGGTGGGGATGCGAGTGCGACTTGACCGCCGTCGCGGTATCGCCAGGGCAGCCCGCCTTCTTCGATCTGGGTGCCTGCCCCGGTGAGGGTGTAGAAGGCGGGGATTCCGACCCCCGCTGCGCGGAGTCGCTCGGCGAGGGTGCCCTGTGGAGTGAGTTCGACTTCCAGTTCGCCGGACAGGAACTGGCGGGCGAACTCCTTGTTCTCGCCGACATATGAGGCGACGATTCGGCGGATCTGCATGTTGTCGAGCAGGGTTCCGAGCCCGACGCCGTCGAGTCCGCAGTTGTTCGAGACGATCTCGAGATTCCGGATGCCCCGGTCGCGGACGGCCTCGATCAGGACTGCGGGAATTCCGGAGATGCCGAATCCTCCGACCGCCAGACTTGCCTCGTCCGGGATGTCGTTCACGGCGTCGACCGCGCTCGCGACTACTTTGTCCATCGCTCTTGGTCCTCCTCTCTGGTGTGGAAACGGTGACGATCAGGTGAGTAGCTTCAGCTGGGATAGAACGGTCTCCGGTATCGCGTCGGCAGGGATTTCGGCGAGGTAGAAGGCCCCGTTGGGCACTTCCTGGCTCGCGTCGGTCCAGAAGCCCTCGGGGATGATGGTGCCGCTGAGGATCGAACTGTCGTCAAGGATCGAGCCGGTAACGGTGACGGTGTCCGTGTCCCGTGTGGCCAGGGCCCAGCGATAGTTTTCCGTCACGTTGATGATGGGGCTGTAGTTGGTGATCTCCTCGCGTTCGTACCCACCTGGTATGAGGCCTCGGCCGTCGAGCAGGACAGCGGTTACGGGTAGATCGGCGAAGGCACGGAGCCAGTCTGCGATGTACGCGCAGAGGTTCTCTGCGTCGTCGGTGTCGACCGGTTCACTGCTGCCGCTGAACCTGTGTGTTTCGGCGAGCCAGCTCAGCGGCGATGGAATCTGCAGCACGAAAGGCGCCTTCGAGGTCTGGGACACCACGGCGGCGAGGTCGACGGCCTTCTTCGCCGAGACGACATCGGCCAGCAAGGTCTTGAGGGCGTATCCGGTGCGCGAGCGCGCGGATATCGACGACACCAGAGCCTCGTTCTGGTCGAGCAAATACGCGTACACAGCGCCGGCGTCGAACAGGGTGACGTCCGACGGAAGGAGACCTTGAGCTTGGGAGTTGAAGTTGGCATACGAGACAGGGTCGTCCCACGGGATGGGGGCGCCGCGCAGGATCACCGACTGCGTGTATCGCAGGTGATCGATGATGACCGCCTTGCGGCGCCCAGAATGAGGAGCGGAAAGGGCAGATGAGAATTCGACAGTCATGGGATGGCATACCTTTGGTGCATATGCGGCGGTGCCGCGGATGGGTCCCGCAGAGAGGGCGCGGGCTCGAGCACGCCCTCTCTGCGGGGATCACTAGGACTTGCGGGAAACCTGCTCGCCGTGTTTTTCCTCGAGTTCACGGACCCGCTCCTCGAGAGCGGCGACCTTGAGATCCCGAACGTCGGGAAGCATGATCATCGGCAGTTCCGTCAATGGCGCAATGACGCGCTCCGGTCCATTCACCGTGAAGTGGGTTGCGACGAGCTCGTCGGTGTCGCTGCCCCACGATCCGTAGTAGAGCAGATCGGCAGGCGGTTCGTCGGTGACGAACTCCTTGATGAACTCACGATACGGCTTGCCGCGGGCGATGCGCGCCTTGCGAGCCTCGGACCGGAACGTGTTCGTGGCCTCGACGTCGACGACAAAGGTCTCCGGGTCGTAGGCAATTCCGAAGATATCTTGGGCGACCTTCGGGCTGATCCGGTCGAGTTCCAGGTCGGCGATCACCAGGGCGGGATCACGTTCGAGGGCATCACCGTATCCGCCACCGGTGCCCTGGCTGATCATGTACAGCTCGCCGTCCTTGGCAATGTCGAACTGCATACCCATGTGGCTGGTCGTGTACTCGCCGCCCTCGAACGGCTGCTCGTTCATGATGGTCGGCAGCGACAGATTGAACTTGGATGGGTCGTTCCGGATGATGTCGTAGATGTTGATGCCCTTGACCCGGGCAAGGGGGTATGTATTGGAGCCGTACCCGCCGAACATTCCGGTGATCGACGAGAATTTCGCGCCGGACGTCACTGTCATGAATCCCCAGAGCGGGGTGCCCTCGGAGGCGACGATCATCTCGTAACCCATGCCTCCGCTGTACTTTCCGAAGCCCTGGTTGTCGCGCACGATTCGCTTGCTGACCAGCTGCATGAAGGGCACTTCTTCCTCCATGACCTCCTGTTCGGCAGTATCAGCCATGGCGCAGAACAGCGGGGAGACTGCGTCTTCGCCGTCCCGGAACGCTTTGGCACCACCACCCATGCCGTTCAGGTCGGCACACAGATTGCCCACCTGGTCGCCGTGCTGGGTGACACCGCCCCACAGAAACGTGTTGATCTGGTTGAACCAGGGAGCGATGACGTTGGAGAACTTCTCGGGATTCGAGAACTGCAGCTTCGCCCACGAAGTCTGCATTGCGGAAAAGCCTCGAAAGGACGACTGCAGCGACTGGCCCATTGGTGCGTCGTAGCCTGCGTCGACCCAGGTGTGCTCATCCGAGATGATCTCGATCGGAGACATCGCAGAGGTGCACCGCGGCAGATCTGGCCACCAGAACCCCAAAATTGCCTGCATGAACATCGATTTCACCGAGCACAACGGGCCGTTCATCGCCCGGTTGAGGATCTCGGGTCCCGTGCCACGCAGATCGACGGTCATCTTCTCGCCCTTGATCGTGATCTTGCAGGCGAATTTGAGGAGAACGTTCTCCTTCAGAGTGGAGTCCATGAACTGATCGAACCGCACCGTGCCGTCCGGCAGTTCGCGGATCCGCCGGCGCACTTCAGACTCGACGTCCTCGACGGTCACCCGCAGGGCTGCCACGAATGTTTCGACGCCGACCTCATCGATGATCTTGTCGACGCGCTCCATGATTCGTTGGACCGCACCGATCTTCACCTTCATGTCCGCCAGCTGCAGCTTCGGGTCACGAACCGAATGCTGAAGGAACGTCACGAGGTCGCGACGCAGTTGGCCACCCTCGAGGACCTTGAAGGGTGACATACGAAGTCCGTCGTCGAACGGGGTCTCAGAGCCGGACGGCATACCGCCGGGCTCGCAGGCGCCGTTCTCGCCTTCGTGAATGGTCGCCGCCACCCAGGCGATGATGTTTCCATCCCGCATGATCGGCATGATCATGGACTGATCGGTGTTGTGAATGTTGCCGTACCGGGCGTCGTTGTGGATGAACCCGTCGCCGGGGTTGATTCCGACGGTCGGTTCGTCCTTCCAGTTCTTCATGATGTACCTGATGGGGTGATGCAGGATCGCGGAGAACGCGATCACTCCGTGGCACGAGAGATACGTGACGTCTCCCGCAGCGGTGTAGATGGCGGTGGTCAGGTCCCCCCACTTGGCTCCTGGCGCCGCGCCCATCGCTTCACACATCTCGAAGCCTTCATCGAGCGCGCCGGCGAGGCGTTTGCGGATACGGTCTACCTGAAGGGGGTCGACGCCCTTGCCGATGCATTCCTCCTCGAACTCACTGCGACTGGCAATGGTGTGATCGCGCATGATCTCGCGATCGGGACCTAGGAATAGGGTGGTCTCGTCCATGAACTGGTCGACCCACTCCTGCTCTTGGTCGGTCAGCACCTTGTCGGGACGATTTTCGACAGTAGTCATGCTCAATTGCTCCTTGGTAGAACGGGCTGTCGGATCAGTTCTTGAGGAACCACACCGCACCCTGTGGTGTGGGCTCGAGCCGCCAACCCGGTTCGACCAGGTAGGTGGTGTTCTCAGTGGTGACCAGGGCCGGTCCATGCACGACGTTCTCGTACGAGAGCGATGTCTGGTCGTAGACCGGTGTGTCGATGGGACCATCGACCTTGGCGAAGTGCACCTTTCGGTGCGATAGCGGCGTCGGCTGCGTGCGCTGGCCGTCATATACGAGGGACTCGAACTGCACGGCGTCCCCGTCGACGTATGAGGCAACGCGGATGGTCTGAACCCGGATTCCCGCCTCCGGTGCCTCCGATCCTTCGCCATAGCGCTGTGCGTAGATCTCGGAGAAGGTACGGATCATGTGCAAGACGTCACCGACTCCGGTCAGGCGGCTGATGTCCATCACTACTGCGGTTGTCACCAATTGGTTTCCGTAGCGCATGTCAAGCTCGAGACGGTGCTTGACTGTCTCTGCCGGCAGCCCCTGACGGACGAGGTCTGCGGTGCCGAGCTCTTCGAGTTCCCGGACGATGGTGTTGAACTCGTCGTAGTTGTCGTAGAGGCCCCGGGTCGTGGCGTTGTACATCACCACGTGTGCGCCGCGCTCGTGGAAGTGCAGCTGGTTCATGTTGCCCGCACCGCAGGCGGAGAACACCGAGGCGAACGGCGGAGCCAGGATCCGGGAGATGCCGGCATGATCTGCGACGCCGCAGGCGTGCAGGGGACCGTTTCCGCCATAGGCAAGCATCGTGAAGTCCTCGGGCAGGTACCCGCGCACACGCAACTCTTTGGCAATGCCGATGGCCATCTGCTCGTCAACTGAGGTTTTTATGAGCTTGGACGCTTCGATTACATCGATGTCGAGGTTGTCGCACAACTCCTCTTCGATGGCGAAGCGGGCTCGCTTGGTGTTGAGCTTGATGTAGCCGTTCGCGTAGTTGTCCGGGTCGAGATACCCCAGCAACAGGTCGGCGTCGGTGACGGTCGGCTTGAGTCCGCCGCGGTCGTAGCATGCTGGTCCTGGGTCCGAACCCGCAGATTCTGGGCCGAGCTTGATCGCGTTGTAGATGCGGTCGTAGCTGGCGATCGAGCCGCCACCCGCGCCGAGAGTGAGTAGGTGGATCATCGGAACCGAGACGAGCCACCGGTCGATTGTCGGTTGGAAGTCGTAGTGCTTGACTCCACCCTCGGGGACGAGTCCGATGTCGAACGAGGTGCCACCCATGTCCGTTGCGATGATGTGACCAAGGCCGGTGGAGTTCGAGAGATGTTCTCCCGCACCGACTCCAGCGATCGGTCCCGAGTGAATTGTCTGGAGTGCATCGGTCGAGTTCGTCTGTGCCATGCCACCAGAGTTGTGGATGACGAGCATGGGCTTGTCGTATCCCGACTCGCGCAGGTTGTTCGACAACTGACCGAGGGCGTGGAACATGATCTCATGCAGGAAGCCGTCGACGATCGTGGAAGTGGCGCGTACATACTCGCCCTTGCGGCCCGATACCTGATGGCCGAGGAGTACCGGGATCGCACCGAGTTGGTGAGCGGGGTACTCCTCCAGAATGATCTCCAGCACCCGCTGCTCGTGATCGGGGTTTTCGGTGGCGTTGGTCAAGGACACAACCAGCGCTTCGGCACCATTGTCGACGAGTTCGCGCACCATTTCGCGTACGTTCTTCTCGTCCAGAGGGACGACGACCTTGCCGTCGGAGCGGACCCGCTCACGGACCGAGCGGATGAGTTTGCGGGGCACCAACGGCTCGGGACGCGTTCCGGCAGACAAGTTCTGTTGCTGGGAGGGATCGAGGCCCTCACCGTATCCGCGGCCCCGCGAGAGGGGGATGGTGTCTTCGAAACCATGAGTCACCAGGGCGCCGACCTTGGGACCCTTGCGCTCGATCAGCGCGTTCGTTCCCAGCGTGGTGGCGTACCGCACCGAATCGACACCGGCGAGCACTTCCTCCCGCTTCAGATCGGCGCGCGAGCACGCGAGATCGAGCGCCTCATTGAACCCTTGAGCCAGATTGTGGTGTGTGGTCAGTGCCTTAGCTTCGATGTGCTTGTCGTCCCAGACGAAGAAGCAGTCGGTAAATGTTCCGCCGATGTCGACGGAGATGCGCTTCATTGCGATGGTCTCCTACTTCTTTGCGCCGTCAGTGGGTGTGTCGTTCGACATCGACGTCAGGGCCATATGTGATGGCATCCTGCGGGTCTACCCCGCGCTCAGCCCACTGCGCGCGAAGCGAATCGATATCCCAGATCATGTCGACGGTCGGGGGGTGTCCCGGTGGCACGTACTCGGTCTCCATCTGAGTTCCGCAGCTCGGGCAGTAGTACTCGAGGATGCGGCAGTAGTTCGGGTCCGGGGAGAAGGTGAACTCGTACTTCTCGGGGTCGATGATCGGCTGGTGGATCTCCCGCGGGTCACGGTTGTAGACCAGCGTTCCTTCTTTGTAGTTTGTGTCTCGGGCGGTGCACAGGTCGTGATTGCAGACCCGGCACACCCACTGCTCGGTGTCGAGATCTATGAACAGGTATTCGGTCATCGGGACGCGCATGGACTCAATTGCCTTTCAAGGTGGAGCGGTGATTCGGTCAGAGGGTGTCGGTGAGGAGGAGGTCTCCCGCCTGCGAGACGTCGAGTCTCCAGCCGTCGAGTACGCGTGCGGTAAAGAAAGGACCCTCGACGATCGCCGGCCCCATCGCTGTTGCCCCGGGCCGCTGGTCGACGAGCGTGTAGACCGGAACGTCATCGACCTGGGTGGCGCTCGAGCGGACCTGCCGCTTGCCGGAAATGGTGGCCGCCACCTGCTCCGGTGTGCCGTCGGTGTCGATGGACACGTGCGGCAGTGAGTAGCTGGCATCAAGGATCAACGAGGCAACCTGCCCCTTCTTCAGAGGAACCGGATCGCCGTGCTTGTAATCGATCTCGGAGACCACGGCACCCTTGCTGTCCTCGATGAGCAGCTTCCATTCGGTCTTGCAGGTCGACAGGTCATAACCTTCCTGGAACAGGTCCCGCTCGGCGCGGTCGAGGAGCTGACCGTAAGCCCGCCGAGCGCCCTCGGCCGTCGGCTTGTCCAACGCCAACTCGTAGTTCTGAGCGATGTCGGAGAATCCGATGCCGAACGCAGAGAACACCGCCGCGAGCTTGGGGATCAGGACCGTATTGACCCCGGCGAGGCGGGCAGCCCCGCAGGCGCTCATCGGCCCCGCACCGCCGAATGCGGCGATCGTGGTGTCAGCAGCATCTTCGATGCGGGGCGCGAACGCCTCCGCCATCCGGGTGAAGTACGCCGCCTCCATCGCGATGAGTGCCTCATCCAGGGTGACACCGAGCGGCTCGGCCACGGCTGCGCTGATCGCCGCGCGCGCGCGGGCGGCGTCCAGGCTGAACCCGCCGTCGAGGTAGGTGTCCGGGTCGAGGACACCGAGCAGCAGGTTGACGTCGGTAATGGTGGCGTTGGTGCCACCGAACCCGAAGCAGGCGGGACCGGGTGCAGCCCCCACACTCTCCGGTCCGACCACGATGGTCCCGTCCTTGACCGCGATGATAGAGCTTCCGCCGACACCGCTGGAATGGACATCGCTCATCGGGAACGAGATGGGAATATCGCTGATCGACCCCCGGCGGGCGGTGAGGATTTCACCGTCCTTGACCGATCCCACGTCCGTCGTAGTACCTCCGACGTCGATCATCAGGACGTGCCCCAGCCCGTATGCCTCGGCGAGGGCCCGGGTACCTTCCAGCCCACCGCGAGGGCCGGATGAGTAGGTCTTGAGTGCAATTGATTTCGCTACCCGCGAGGATGCGCCGTCGTTCCGGTAGATCAGCAGGGGATTCTTGACCCGGTGCTCGCGCAACCGATCCTCGGCGTTGTAAAGGAACCGTTCAATGGTCGGGTGCAGGAACGAGTTCAAGATTCCCGACCAAACCCGGCGCGATCGGGTGCGGTCGGTCGAGAATTCCGAGACGTACAGCATCGGGACCGATCCCAGGAGGTGGCGGGGGAATCGCCGCAAAAGGATGCGGCGCAGCCGACGCTCAGCGCCGTCGGCGCCATCGCCGGCCACCACAACGATGCGAGCAGCGCCATCGGTAGTCAGCTGGTTAACGCTGCGGACCAGGTCAGCATCGAGGACGGAATCGTCCGACGAAAGGTCCACCATGGCGACCCGCGAGCCGACCAGGTCGTCGAACAGTTCGGCTTGAGGCGTCGTCGAACGCAGTTCCCCGACGATTTTCTCGTCGTCGACGATCAGCCCGATCATCGGGCCCTTGCGCTCGACCAACGCATTCGTCCCCTGCGTCGTGGAATACCGAATGTGTTTCGTGCTGTGAAGCAGGTCCGGCAAGTTGGCTTCACCGAACACTTCGGCGGACACCTTGGTAATGCCGTCGAACAGGCACTGCGACAGATCGAAGGGCGTGGTCAATGTCTTCGTGAAGGCGAAGTCGCTGCCATCCCACGTACAGATGTCGGTGAGAGTTCCGCCGTTGTCGATGTTGATCAGGCGTTCCATCAATGCTCCTCTGGGTCATTCGAGCGATCCAAGCCAGGCGATGCCCTTCGCGGCCCGGTCTGAGATCACCCTGAGGGAAGAGTTGGTAACGTGATGTGTCTCACTTTCGTACATAGTGGGAGTCGCATGTCACTATGCGCTCTAAAAATGGGCTTTGAACTGCTCATATGCGCGATTGACAAGGCGAGGCGGTGGACGGCTTGAGGCGGAGAAATGTGCCGCGCGACGTGGGCTCGCTATGCAGGCTGGGGCCCCTCTGGAGTCAAGGTGTCCCAATCTCGGACACTTTGACGACGGATGGGTCGTTCCGGTCGTCGGTTGCTCCCGCGCTCGGCAGTATCTGCTCTCGCATATTCACAACCTCGTCGGTTGTGCCACGACAATCCGCAGCCGCGTTGCCAACCCCGGCAAGCCGACCTCGAGGAGAATGATGGACCCCGCTGACCGGCGTCTTCGTATTGCGGCGGCTAGAGCTGGCTTTCTGACCTCGGGGGAAGCTCAACTCGGTGCCGTTCCCGATATCGTGGCCGCATCGTGGCAGCGATCGCAGCAGGCGGGTGTCAGTGCCACGAGCGGAGAGGTTCCATTCCATGGCGATGTCGATAACTCATCCCGGCTCGCTCGGTGTTCCCATCCCACTATCGAACGGCTGTGCGAAGTGACGGCAGATATTCCCTTGAGTATCGCCTTGACCGATAGCCACGCCCGAGTAGTCACCCGCGCGGATACCACTCGTACAATCGGGTTGCTACTCGACGCAGTCTCCCTCGCGCCTGGCTTCGACTACGGAGAGGACCAGATCGGAACGAACGGGGTAGGCACAGTTCTAGAGTCCGGCCAACCCGTTCACATCATCGGTCCGGAGCACTTCCACGAGCGATTCCAGTCGTTCGCCTGCTCCGGTGCACCGATCCGCGACCCCATCTCCGGGCGGATCGAAGGAGTGCTTGACGTCAGTTGTCTAACCGAGCACTCGAGTCCCCTCATCCATTCCATCGTCCGGGCTGCGGCCCGAGACATCGAACAGTCGCTCCTGCACGATCGCGATGCACGCCAGCAGGCCTTGTTCGAGGCATTCCTGGGGGTTCAGGGACGCTCCCGCAGTGCAATTATCGCGGTTGGTGGAGCATTCACAATGTCAAACACTCTGGCACAGAACCTTTTTACGCACGAGGAGATGCAAGTACTGCAGCGCCACGCGGCATATCTTGCAACCCGCGGTGACTACCCCACCGACATCGTCGAACTTTCCCCGGGCCGACAAGTGCACGTGCGCGGCACCGTGGTCCGATCCGGTGACGACACCGCCGGCATCGTGGTCGAAGTCGTCAAGGTGGTTGACGAACCATCCGCTACATCTCCTCTTCCACAAACCGACACAGTTCCGGCTGCAGCGAAGGCCTTGCCCCTCCTTCTGCTCGGAACGGCAAGCGCCCGCGGAATCATCTCGTCACCGGCATGGAAGAGGACATGGTCTGACGTCACAGCAGCGCTGCGCAAACAAGAGTCGCTACTGCTATTCGGCGAACCCACAACGGGGAAGTTTTCCCTCCTGGTCGAGGCATACCATCAGGCAGTGCCCGGTGGCAGAAGCCTGCAGTTCGACGAGATCGATAGCGGCCTCGAAGCGTACGCAGGCGCAAATCAAGGCGTGAGTGCTTCGCCGATTCCCACAATCTACATTTTCAGGAACATTCACACGTTGACACCAACTGACACCATCCAGCTCGAGAAGTTTCTGACCACAATTAGCGGGCAGGTCGGGTCTGCAGTCTTCGCTGCCACCGCAACCGACTCAAGTCTCAACGATGATCGACTTCCGTTCCAGAAGCTGCTTCCGTACTTCCAGCACTCGGTCTCAGTCCCGCCCCTTCGGCATCGAGCAGATGACCTACCCGATTTGGCTGCCGCGGTGTTGGACAAACTCTCTCCAAGGAGACCAATCCGCTTGAGTGCAGAAGCAATGGCAATCATTACCCGCTACTCATGGCCAGGAAACATCACTCAGCTCGAAGATGCTCTTACCACCGCTCTTACTCGGCGCCCCGTCGGGGAGATCCAGGCCGACGATCTACCAGGATATTGCTTTCACCGGTCCCGCCGACAACTCAGTCCAATGGAGTCACTTGAACGCGACGCCATTGTGAAGGCGCTTCGGGAGGAGGGTGGCAATCGGGTCAAGGCCGCCGCAGCGCTGGGGATAGCCCGCTCCTCGCTATATCGGAAGATCCGAAGCTACGGGCTCCAGTCCGTGGTTTGATTATCTCCCCACATGACCCAATGCCCGCTCGGGTCGACTGGATCGCACACTTCCGAACCGAGGCCGGTGATCCGGCGGCTGGCCGAGCAGCTGAACCTACACCTGGAGGCGGGTCGCTGCGCTCCCTGTGATCGGCCGCGGTCTGGCGGATCCAGTCCCGGATCGTGGAGACCGAGGAAGGACGTCATTGTGGGAACCGAGCTGCGCCGTGTCAACGAGGTGCTCCGTGCGGCGAGTGCGGTTTTCGCGGCCGAGATCGACTCGACCGGCGGCGGGCATGAGGTTCGTCGATCCCCACGACCCGTCAGTCTCGTTTTGCGGGTCCTGCGGATCACCTCGTCGAGCCAGCATCCTCCCGTCGCCGCCGAGCGATTATCCGGTAGAGGGGCGGGGGAAGAACAACCGTTGTGCTGACCGTATGGACTTTCCTGTGCGGTACGCCCTGCTGCTTTGTAATGGGGAAATCGAGCGGCATCCGGCTGCGGAGCGCGTCACCCGAGGACGATCCTCGAGGGGGAATCTGCCCGGGTAGCGCGTCAGTGCGACGAGGGGGTGCCGTACCCGCCGCCGCCGGGCGTCTCGATGATCAGTTCGTCACCGGGCTGCACTTCGACCGAGTCGCAGGCCTTCATGTGCAGGACGGTGCCGTCGACACGCTCGACACGGTTGCTGCCCAGCCCGCCGGGGGAGCCGCCGGCCATTCCGTACGGCGGCACCCGCCGGTGCCCGGACAGGGTGCTCACCGTCATCGGTTCCTGGAACCGTATTCGGCG
>SEEV01000548.1 GCA_004211695.1 Rhodococcus sp. (in: high G+C Gram-positive bacteria) | reverse complement strand
GGGACCATGGCGGGGAAGTTGAACGGGGAGATGATGCCGACCGGGCCGACGGGCTGACGGATCGAATGCACGTCGACGTTGGTGGAGGCGTTTTCGGTCATGCCGCCCTTGAGCAGGTGCGCGATGCCGCAGGCGAATTCGACGACTTCCTGGCCGCGGGACACCTCGCCGAGGGCGTCGGAGACGACCTTGCCGTGCTCGGAGGTGATGATCTCGGCCAACTCGCCCTTGCGGGCATTGAGCAGTTCCCGGAACTTGAAGATCACCTGGGTGCGCTTGGCGAGGGAGGTGTCGCGCCAGGCGGGAAACGCGGCGGCGGCGGCGTCGATCACCGCGCGGGCGTCCTCGACGCCGGCCAGGGCGACCTGACCGGTCACGGCACCGGTCGCCGGATTCGTCACCGGAGCACTGTTGCCGCTGGTACCGGTGAACGTCTTGTTGTCGAACCAGTGCGAGATGGTCCGGCCTTCGGCGGAGTGCGAGATCGTCCGGGCGGCGTCGCTGTGTGTCATGAAGTCGATTCCTTACGAGAGAGCCGATACGCGGGAACTCCGCGTGAAGTGCGATGCCTTCACTCTGGTCCGTGGAAGGGCTCCCGGAGCCCGACGATCTGTCAATCAATCCGGCCGCTGTTTTACACTGCGTAAATGCAGCCCACCATCGTCGACATCCTGGCGCTTCCGGTCGTTCGGTCCGGACTGCCCGAGGTGATCGGCGGCGGACCGCTCGACAGGCCGGTGCGGTGGGTGCACGTCAGCGATCTACCCGACCTGTCGAACCTCCTCCAGGGCGGCGAACTCGTCCTCACCACCGGCCAACCCCTCGCCGAAAACCCCACCTCCTACCTGGAAGGCCTCGCCACGGCGGGTGCAGCCGGTCTCGTCGTCGAACTCGGCGTCCACGTCGACGCCGTGCCGGACGGGGTAGCGCACGCCGCCGACAGGCTGTCGTTCCCCGTCATCGCACTGCACCGCCAGATTCGGTTCGTCGAGGTCACCGAGGAAGTTCACCGGTCGATCGTCGCGGAGCAGTACGACGAGGTCGCCTTCGCCCGGCACGCCCACGAGGTCTTCACCGACCTGAGCATGAAGCGGGCGTCGCTCGGCGAGATCGTCGACGCCGCGGCCGGCATGCTCGGCGCACCGATCGTCCTCGAAGACCTCAACCGGCAGGTGCTGGCCGTCGCGGCACAGGGGACCGCGGCGGCGGACCTCCTCGCCGAATGGGAACGCCGGTCCCGGCTGACCCCCGTGTCGCACCAGACCGCCGTCGACGGACCGGAGTCGTGGACCACTACCCCCGTCGGCGCCCATCGGCAGGAATGGGGACGACTCGTCGCCCCGCGCCCGGTCGCCGCCGAAGGTCGGGCGCGCATGACCCTCGAGCGTGCCGCGCAGGCGCTCGCACTGAACCGCATGGTCGAGCAGGACCGGACCGCGCTCGAGCAGCAAGCCCAGAGCGGATTGATCGACGAACTCCGGCGCGGACGCATCCAGGACGAAGCCGAGGCGACCGCCCGTGCCCACGCACTCGGCCTCCGCCCGGCCCTCACCTACCTGCCGATGACCGTGCGCGTCAGCGAAACCGCCAGCGCCGACCAGGTTCTGGCGCAGCGACGCCGAGTACAAATACTGGACGCCGTCCGTCACGCGGTCCGGGCGTCGCGGCAGACGGCCCTCACCGCGAACCGGCGCGCCGGCCAGATCGACCTGCTCCTGTCCCACCCGCCGGTGTCCACACCCGACGCTCTCCACGAACTGTGCGCGGCGATACGTGCCGCGCTCACCCGACTCGACGGCGTCCTGCACGCCGCCATCGGTGTCGGTCCCGAATCGACCCGGCTGCTGGACGCCGCCGGCGGCCTGGCGGAATCCGCTCACATCGCCGAGGTCGCGCTGTCGCTGCCACCGGGCGACAAGGTCTTTCACCGAGCGGCCGACATCCGGTTGCGCGGTCTGCTCGCCCTCATCCGCACCGATCCGCGGGTGCAGGCGTTCGCGGAGACCGAACTCCGCGGACTGCTGGAACATGGGGCGCGCCACGGCGGCGACAAATTCGACGTCCTCCGCAAGTTCCTCGAACTCGGCGGCAACAAGACGGAACTCGCGAAGCAACTCCACCTGTCGAGGCCCACGCTGTACGCGAAGCTCGCGACGATCCAGCGACTGCTCGGCGTCGACCTCGAAGACGCCGAGTCCCGGACGTCGCTGCACACGGCCATGCTGATCCTCGATCTGCGCCTCCGGCGCCCGTGAGTACTTGTTAACCGCCCGCGGTTAACAAGTACTCACGGGGCGGAGCCACCACGGGGCCGGACGTGCTCGAAGATGAGGATCGTCTCGGTCGAGGCCACCGCCGGGTGCGCGCTCAGGTGGTCGAGAACGAAGCGCCGCAACTCCTCGCTGCTCGACGTCGCCACGTGGATGAGGTAATCGTCCGCGCCCGCGATGAAGTACACGTTCAGCACCTGCTCCAGCAGGGCGAGCTGATGCGACAGCTTGCCCAGGTGCTGTCTTGCGCTGGCCTGCACGCGAACTGCGATCATCGCCTGCAGATCGCGCCCGAGAGTTGCCGGGTCGATGTCGGCGTGGAATCCGCGGATGACGCCGCGTTCGACCAGTGAGCGCACCCGGCCGAGGCACGTCGACGGCGCAATTCCCGCCATCGCGGCGAGCGCATTGTTCGGCGTCCGCGCGTCCCGGGACAGCTGATCGAGCAGAATCCGGTCGACGTCGTCGAGGTGCACGGTGGGCCGAACATCCTTCGGCGTGAGCCGTCCCACAGTGGCTGCGTCCGAATAATCGCGAGTCATGACCTCACTATAGAGAATTATCTTCACAACTATTGGCATGATCGAGCGCTTTCTTCACCATTGGTGCCTACCAATCGAATTTCCAACAGCACGGAGTTCTCATGAAGATCGGCATCCCCCGCGAAATCAAGAACCACGAGTACCGCGTGGCCATCAGCCCCGCCGGTGTCCACGAGCTCAGCGAACGCGGCCACGAAGTGATCATCGAATCCGGCGCCGGCCTCGGGTCGTCCTTCACGGATGAGGACTTCAAAGCGGCCGGCGCCCAGATCCTCTCGTCCGCCGTTGCGGTGTGGGGTTCGGCCGAGCTGCTGCTGAAGGTCAAAGAGCCCATCGCCGAGGAGTATTCACGACTGCGCAAGGATCAGGTGCTGTTCACCTACCTGCACCTCGCCGCGTCGAAGGACTGCACCGACGCCCTGCTGGCGTCGAGGACCACCGCCATCGCCTACGAGACCGTCACCGCCGCCGACGGCTCCCTCCCGCTGCTCGCCCCGATGAGCGAGGTCGCCGGGCGGCTCGCCCCGCAGGCCGGCGCGTACCACCTGATGCGTCAGGGCGGCGGCCGCGGCGTCCTCATGGGCGGCGTCCCCGGTGTGCGCCCCGCCAAGGTCGTCGTGATCGGCGCCGGCGTCTCCGGCAAGAACGCGATCGCCGTCGCCCACGGCATGCA
>SEEV01000135.1 GCA_004211695.1 Rhodococcus sp. (in: high G+C Gram-positive bacteria) | reverse complement strand
CCCACCGCCGTGCAGCAACAGCACCACGCCTTTCCTGTCGACGCCTGATCCGCCGGCACCCGGTGAGGGTGGATCCCACCGGTCGGCAGCGAGCGTGACACCGGCACCGCGGAGTTCGGACTGTGTGACTACGGGATCCATCAAGTTCCTCACCACCATTATCGAATGAGAGCGTTTCCCGTCATGTTGCACCACGAGGTGAACCACGATTCACCCGCACTCCTCGTGACATGACGACGTATCAGCATAGGTTTGGGCTGTGTCGGCCGACTGTCGTCGGTGTCTCCGAGGTTGCCGGGCCCCGGTCGATGGGACCGACTTGCCGGATCAATCTCGCGTTCCCCAAGCCGGTGCTCACCGCGAGCTCTTCCTAAGGGAGCGGCGCAACCGGCGGCCGGGTCGCCGGTTGCGAGACGGTGCCAGTGCGGCAGGTGATCGAAGTGGGCGCAGGATTGTTGGCCAAAGCAATCGATGACGGCATGGCGTTGTAAACGCCATGCCGTCATGCCACTCGCGGATGGTCGACGCGTCCTCTCGTGTTTTCGCCGGGTGGCACAATCGGCTCTGTTCAAGAGGTCTGGTTCAGGTGCCGCGTCAACGCTGCCGACTGCCTACGATGTCGTCAACGTCAAGTGCCCGAAGTGCTTGGCTGCGTGTTCGGGATCCTTTGCTGATGTTTGCCCTCGTCGGCGGTCATGGTGATTTCCTCGAGGCTGCGGCCCCGGGTGCGTTCGCCGAATTTGCCCAGGATGAGACCTGCAAGCACAACCACACCTGCTAGGTAGAGGAATACCGCCGTGAATCCCAACTGCGCCAGGATCGCTGCAACGAGGAACGTCGTGGCGAATACTGCAAGGCGTCCGACACCGTTGCCGACGCCGGCGCCGAACCCGCGGAGGCTGGTAGGGAAGATCTCAGGCAGATACGTGTAGACGCAGGGCACGGAGGCTTGAAGCAGCAGCGTGATCAGGAGCCCGCTGGCTACCATCAACATGTCGCTGTCGGTGAAACCGAAGACCAGCATGAGCATCCCGACCATCGAATACAGCACGAGTACGGCAGTTCGCCGTTCGGCGCGGTCGATGAACAACAGGGCGAGCAGGGCGCCGGGCACAGTCGCGAGGGACATCACGGAGGAATAGGTCAGGCTCTGGGTGGTGGTGAACCCATGCTCGGTGAGGAGCGTCGGGACCCAGGAGTTGTAGCCGTAGAACCCGGACAGTGCGAGTGCCATGGTCAAACACAGCACGATGGTCCTCTTGGAGTACCCGCCCCGGAACAGATCGCCGGGTCGGCCTGCCGCAACGACTGGCTGCGGCAGGATCGGCGGCAGTTCGGCACGTGTGATTTCCCGTGCCTCACTCTCGATCCGCGCGACGATTTCCTCAGCACGTTCAGAATGACCATTTTCCTGCAACCAGCGAACCGATTCCGGAAGCCAGCGTGCGGTGACCGCGATGAGGAGCAGTCCGGACGTGCCGAGAACGAAGATCCAGCGCCACGCCGAGGGTCCGATTGGCACGATCCAGCGTGCGAGCCATGCCATGGCGGGGACACCGAGCAGGCTGAATGCAACGATCCACGTCTGCGCACGTCCACGATGCAGTTTCGGGAACATCTCCGAGACGTAGGTCAGGACGACCACCGTCATGGCTTGAAGTCCGACGCCGGTCAGAACTCGATACACGGCCAGATCTGCGACGCCGACCGCGAATGCGGACAGGAGCGAAAAGGTCGAGAAGAAGACGGTGGCGCCGATGATGATGCGCTTGCGGCCGAAGCGGTCGGCAAGACGCCCACCCACGATGGAGCCGGCGAACATACCGAGAAATGACGCTGCCGTGATCGTGCCGACGTCGCTCACCGAGAGACCCCAGTCCGCCCGGATGGCCGGTGCGGCGAACGCGAAGGTGTTCAGGTCGGCCATGTCGACCAGTAACAACGCCGCCAGGACGGCAAGCCAGCGTTTGTGAGACCTCGTCATCACAGGGATGCGGTTGAGCCGGGCGCTGAACTGCGCCCCGCCGTCCGTTGCATCAATGACTTCCATTCATTCCTCCGAAGCTTGTATCATCTGATAAAACGGCGTGCCATAGAGTGGCGTGATGCCCATCACAGCTTGCCGGAATTCGATTGTCAAGGGCGGCAGGGCCGGAACTTCCCGCGATCGTGATCGCGTTGATGATGGGCTGACACCACCGAATGAACCACCATGCTGTTTGACGGCACGCTCCTGTGAAGGGACCATTTGATGACGGAAACTTCGGGCGCTGGTGAAGCCGACATTGCATCGGAAGCGGCGGCGCTTCGACTTGCGGCTGTTCCGGCGGACGTCGTCGAGATCGCGGTGGATTGCATCATCGACACGTTGGCTGTTGCTATCGGTGGCTCGTGCGATGAAGTCGTGAAGCTGGTGGCTGAGGTCGCCAACGATTCTGGTCGTTGCACGCGACTGGGCGACGGGGCCCGTGTGGGTCCACGCTCAGCAGCGCTGGTCAACGGCATCGCGGCTCATGTTCTGGACTTCGATGACTGGTTGCCTGTGGGCGGGCTCCACCCGTCTGCGCCACTTCTTCCCGCCGCGTGGGCGCAAGCCGAGGCGTCAGCGCATCCGAGCAGTGTCGACGGCGGCCGACTGCTCACCGCGTACATCGCCGGGTTCGAAGCCCAAGCCCGCATCGGTGCCGCGCTTGCGCCCCGGCACTACGAGGCGGGATTCCATCCCACCGCCACGGTGGGAGTCTTCGGAGCCGCAACCGGTGTCGCGCACCTGCTCGGTCTCGGGCCGGCCGGCATTCAACGCGCCTGGGGTCTCGCAGCGACGCAAGCTGCAGGCTTACGCGCGGTGTTCGGCTCGATGGGTAAAGCGATGCAGGTGGGGCGGGCGTCTGAGGCGGGACTGTTTTCGGCCCAGTTGGCCGCGGCCGGTGTCACAGCTCCGGGTGATGCCCTCTTCGGGCCTGGTGGATTCGCGGCAACTCACGGTCACGCGGCCGCTGTTGAATCGGTGATCGTTCCGTTTGCCGAGAGATGGTATCTACGTGAGGTTTTGGTCAAGAGGCACGCTGCATGCTTCGGTACCCACGCAGCGATCGATGCGCTGCTGACTTTGCGCGAGGGTCTCGACCCCAGGCGCGTGCGCGAGATCGAGCTGACGGTGCCGGAGCTGTTGCGAACTGTCTGCGCGATCCCGGCGGCCACGACACCGTTGGAGGGCAAGTTCAGCCTGGCGTTCACCGCAGCACTGGCCCTCGTTCGGGGTTCGTGCCAGGTCGTAGATTTCACCCACGCGGCCGTCCTCGACCCCGGCCTGAGATCGGTGGCCGAACGCGTCCGGATCCGGTTCGATGCGGCACTACGCCCTCAGCAAACCCATGTCCGCGTCGTGCTCGAGGGAGGGACGGCACTGCATGCCGCGGCTGACTCGGCCTTACCTCTCACAGCGCGTGACCGGCGTGCGATCGTGCGCGAGAAATTCCACGAGCTTGTCGGCCCCGTGGTCGGGTCCGAACGATGCACCGCGTTGATAGGGGCAATCGAGGAGCTGCCCGACGGCAGCAATGTCTCCACCGTCACAAGCCTTCTCCGCCTGGAGTGATCGGCTCCTCGCGCCACGTTTCCGAGCCCCACCGAGAATCAGGAGTACGACATGGAAACTTCTTTCGACAACCGCACCGTCATCGTCACCGGCGGTGCCGGCGGATTCGGTTCTGCAACTGCACGGACCTTCGCTGCCGGCGGCGCAAACGTAGTGGTGTCCGACATCGACGGCGTCAGGGCCAAAGAGGTGGCGGACCAACTGCCGTCCGCGATTGCGGTGACCACCGACGTCACCGATCCCGATGCCATGCGTGACCTCGTCGCCGTCACCGAAGAACGTTTCGGCGCCCTGCACGTCATGGTCAACAATGCCGGACTGCCGCACCGGAACATGCCCCTGGTGGACATGGATGTGGCGGATGTGGATTTCCAGCTCTCCGTCAACGTGCGCAGTGTGTTCCTGGGCAGCAAGTACGCCATCCCGGCTCTGACCCGGGCCGGAGGCGGCGTCATCATCAACGTCGCCTCCATCGCCGGCAAGCGACCCCGACCAGGGCTGTCGATCTACAACGCGACCAAGGGAGCGGTCATCACGCTCACCCGCAGTCTGGCTACCGAGGTAGGTCCGCAGATCCGGGTGAACGCAGTCAATCCGGTCGTCGCGCAGACCGGCTTCATCAAAAACGCGCTCGGGATCGACGAACTCGACGACCAGGCTCGTGCCGGGTTGACCGCGAACATTCCGATGGACCGCATCGCGACGCCGGACGATGTCGCCTCAGCCATCGCTTTCCTCGCGTCGAATCAGGCCGGATTCCTCACCGGTGTGTGCCTCGACGTCGACGGTGGTCGCTCCATTCAGTGACCACTCGCGCGGTCAATCGGCGAGCGCATCGCCGACTGACTGCGCAGTCTGCCGTACCCAGCTTCCCCATTCCGGCACTCGGGCGGGCATGAACCGAATGTCGGGCATGCTGATCGCCACTGCCGCGACGGGCCGGCCGGAGGGGCCGGGAACTGCGGCACCGATCGCGCACACGTGGGCACGGTTCTCGGAGATGTTGACTGCGTACCCGCGTTCTCGCGCTTCGAGGATCTGGTGGAGGAGCTGCTTGGGGTCGACGATGCTGTTGGCAGTGGGCTTGGCCAGCGGTCGCGCGAGCATCGCCTCGAGCTCGTCATCGGGCAGCATCGCCAACCACGCTTTCCCGCTCGCACTGGTGTGGAATGCGACTCCTGCCCCGATCTGGTTGAAGGTTCGGACCGGATGAATCGAGTCGACTCGCTCGATGAGGACCAACTGGCTGTCACCATCTGGCAGGGAGAAATGAATGGTTTCCCCGGTGCGCTCTCCCAGCTCGGCCAGATAGGGAAGCGCCACGTCACGAAGGCTCTGCGCCGGCGCATTCCGGCGGGCCAGGGCGAGCAGCCGCGGACTCAGTTGCCACCGGGTGATCGGCTCGTCCGAGGTCTCCGCCCATCCCTCCTGCTGCAAAGTGCGCAGTAGCCGTTGCACCGTCGACTTCGGCAGGTCGAGTTGGCGGGAGAGGTCGCCGACTCCGATCGGCTGGCCTTGAGCGGCTACGGCCTCCACGACGCGCAGACCGCGGATAAGGGTCTGCGTGCCCGCCGGTCCGGTTGCCGCCTGCGGCTGGTCGACTACCGGATCCACCTCGGATCGCGTGCTGGTCATCAGGGGCTACGTCCAATCATGGAATGTGAGGAAGCTTCGCACAGCGGTTCATTCTATGGCACAGATGGTATGCCCGGCGGCATCGAACACTCCCTGAATCGGGAAATACCTGGTTCACGCGCCCCTTGACAACGATGTGACCGGCGATACACACTCAATGCGTGCCACTTAGTGTCACGACATGTCACTAGATGAAACGCTTAGGAGATTTTTCGCATGACAACGGATCCGGTGAATTGGCCACTGATCCCTCGCGGCACCTTCTTCGAGGACCACGTCGTCGGGCGAGTCTTCGATCACCACTGGGGTCGGACGATCCACGCCAGTGACAACGTGACCTTCAGCACCCAGACACTCGCGTTCAACCCTGTGCACTTCAATCGGGCAGCCGCAAAGGCGGCGGGGCACCCCGACGAGGTGATCAACCCTTTGCTGGTGTTCTCGGTGGTCTTCGGTCTCAGCGTGGAGGACCTCAGCGAGCTCGGCGGACCGTTCCTCGGCGCAACGGATGTCACGTACCTCCGCGACGTCTATCCGGGCGAGACCGTCTACGCCTCGAGCACGGTCGTCGAGGCACGCGCATCCGAAACGCGCCCCGACGCCGGCATCGTCACCTGGCACACCGTGGGCCGTGACACCGCGGGAAAGGCCGTGATCGAGTTTCACCGCACCAACCTCGTGCGCCGGCGCACGAGTTCCGCCGAGCTTCTGGCGGTGCCGGACGGCTATGCCGAGGACTTCACGGTCGGAGCACGGTTCCGGCACGCCCGCTCACGCACGATCACCGACCTCGACCTCAACGGGCTCACCCTGCTGGTGATGAACAGCGCGCCCGGCCATTTCAGCGAGCAAGCAATGGCCGGCACCGCCTTCGGCGAGCGGATCAACTTCGGCGGTCTCACCCTCTCTTTGACAGTCGGTCTCGCCACCCAGGACACAACAGGGCAGGCGGTGCGCGAACTCGGTCTGGACGACATCCGATTCCCGGTTCCTGTGAAGCATGGTGACACCGTGGGGGCCGCGACCGAGGTGCTTGCCAACGACCCCCTCGACGGTGGTGACGCCGTCGTGACGTTCCGGCACCTCGGTGTCAACCAGCGAGGCGAGATCGTCTGCCAGACCACCCGCAGAGTCCAGGTCCGCCGCCGAACCGCAGAACAACCCGCGGCACCCACCGCATCCTCTTCCTCCCTCATCTCGACAGAAAGCTGACTGACAATGCTGAACAACCGCCCCTTCCGTCCGCGTCGCTCGTGCATGGCCGTCCCGGGCAGCAGCGACAAGATGATCAAGAAGGCCCAGGGCCTGCCGGCCGACCAGATCTTCCTCGATCTCGAGGACTCGGTGGCCCCCATCGCCAAGCCCGCGGCCCGCGCCACCATCGTCGAGGCCCTCAACCACGGCGACTGGACCGGAAAGACCCGCGTGGTGCGCGTCAACGACGCCGACACCGTCTGGGCACACGAAGACGTCCTCGAGATCGTCCGCGGCGCCGGGGCCAACCTGGACTGCATCATGCTCCCCAAGGTGGAGAAGGTCGCACACATCCATTGGCTCGACATTCTGCTCACCCAGGTCGAGCGCGAACAGGGCCTGGCCGAAGGGGGGATCGGCATCGAAGCGCAGATCGAAGGCCCCGCCGGGCTGAGCGAAATCGAGGAAATCGCGACCGCCACAGCCCGCACGGAAACCCTCATCTTCGGCCCCGGCGACTTCATGGCCGCCATGAAGATGCCCGCACTGACGATCGGGGCACCCGGTTCGTCCGGATTCGACCCGTTCGACACCGTCCTGATGACGATCGCCATGACCGCCCGCAAGCACGGCCTGCAGGCCATCGACGGCCCGTATGCACTGATCCGTGACACCGACGGCTACCGGGCCGCCTCGGAACGCGCCGCCGCCTACGGTTTCGACGGCAAGTGGGTGCTGCACCCGGGCCAACTCGACACGGCCAACAAGGTCTTCGCGCCCACTCAGGAGGACTACGACAAGGCCGAACTGATCCTCGAGGCCTACGCGCACTACACCTCCGAGGCCGGCGGCGGCCGCGGCGCCGTGATGCTCGGCGACGAGATGATCGACGAGGCGAGCCGCAAGCTGGCGGTGCCCACCGCCGAACGCGGCCGAGTTTTCGGCATGGCCCGGACCACCCGCTTCGAACCGGGAGCCTGAGCTCGTCATGAAGCGCACCCTGTACGACACTGATCACGATCTCTTCCGAGAGACCGTGCGGGAGTTCGTAACCCGTGAGGTCGCCCCCCACCGGGAACGCTGGGAGCAGGCCGGACTGGTGGACCGGTCGGTGTGGTCGATGGCCGGATCGCTGGGACTGCTCGGGATCGGCGCCCCCTCCGAACACGGCGGCGGTGGGGTCGCCGACTACCGGTACCGGATGGTGGTCATCGAGGAGCTCTGCGCGGCCGACTCGGCCTCCTTCAACGCGGGGCTCTCCGTGCAGGACGATCTCGTCCTGCCGTATCTGATCGATCTCGGAACCACCGACCAACAGTCGCGATGGATACCGGCGATGTGCGCCGGAACTGCGATCGGGGCGCTCGCCATGACCGAGCCCGGTGCGGGCAGTGACCTTCAGAGAGTGCGTACCACCGCCCGACGAACCGCCGACGGCTGGATTCTGGAGGGGCAGAAGACCTTCATCACCAACGGCATCCTCGCCGACGTGGTCGTGGTGTTCGCCCGCACCGACGCCGATGCGGGGGCACGCGGGTTCACCTTGTTTCTCGTCGACACCACGACCACGGGGTTCCGTCGGGGTCGCAAGCTCGAGAAGCTGGGCTTACGCGGCAACGACACCGCCGAATTGTTCTTCGACGGCGTCGTGCTGACCGACGCGGACGTCCTCGGCACCGTCGGGGGAGGATTCGGCCACCTCATGGAAAGGCTTCCCCGAGAGCGGCTGTCCATTGCTGCCACTTCCCTCGCCAGCGCCCAGTCGGCGTTCGATTGGACCAAGAACTACGCGCGCGATCGCAAGGCGTTCGGCACGCGTATCGACGGTTTCCAGAACACCCGCTTCGTCCTCGCAGAGATCGGAACCGAGCTGGACGTGGCATGGACCTATTTGGATCGATCGATCGCGCTTCTCAATGACGGTGAGCTCTCCGCCGTCGACGCGGCCAAGGCCAAGTGGTGGCTCTCCGACCTCCAACAGCGCGTCGTCGACCGATGCCTGCAATTGCACGGCGGCTACGGCTACATGCTCGAGTACCCCGTCGCTCGGGCCTACGCGGACGCTCGCATCCAACCCATCTACGGCGGCACGAACGAGATCATGAAGGAAATCATCGGCCGTGACCTCGTCCGCTGACACCAGACCGTGAACCGGGAGCACCCAAACCGTTCGAGAAGAGACCACAGACATGATCATCAGGTTTGACCACTGGATCAACGGCCAGAGCACGCCCAGCCACGGCGGCAAGCGACTGACCACCCGCAGCCCGGCCGACGCCAGCCCGGCAGCGGACATCGCACTGGGCACCGCCGAGGACGTCGCGGACGCCGTCCACGCGGCGTCCGCTGCGGCCGACGCGTGGCGCCGGCAGAAGCCGATCGAACGCGGCCGGGTGCTGATGCGGCTCGCGGCGATGATCCAATCCCACGCCGACGAACTCGCCGCACTCGAGAGCACCGAGACCGGCAAACCCGCCTGGCAAGCTCCGATGGAGATTGCCGGTGCGGCCGGCTATTTCGAGTTCTACGGCGGACTGGTGAATGCACTCCACGGCGAGACGATCGATCTCGGCCCGGGGCATCACTGCTTCACCCGCCGCGAGCCGTTCGGCATCGTGGGCGTGATCACGCCGTGGAACGCTCCGCTCAACCAGGCATCTCGTGCCGTCGCACCGGCTCTGGCAGCGGGCAACGTCGTGGTACTCAAACCCTCCGAGTTCACCTCCACCACCTCCCTGAGACTGGCCGAACTGGCCACCGAAGCAGGCATGCCGGACGGAGTCCTCAACGTCGTCACCGGCGACGGGACCGCGGGCCGCGCGCTGGTGGAGAACTCAGGCGTGCGAAAGCTCGTATTCACCGGGTCGGTGCGCGCCGGCCGCGACATCGGCCACGTCGCTGCCGATCGGATCATCCCGCTCACGCTCGAACTCGGTGGCAAGTCCGCGAACATCGTCTTCGGTGACGCGGACATGGACCGGGCGGTGACCGGGGCACTGAACGCCTTCTCGCTCAACACCGGCCAGATCTGTTCGGCCGGCACGCGGCTCCTGGTCGAACGCGCCGTCCACGACCAGTTCGTCGACCGTCTCGTCGACGCATGCCAGACCCTGACCTCGAGTGGCCGGCTCGGACCGCTCACCACCGGCGCCCAGTACGACAAGGTGCTGGAGTATTTCAAGATCGCCCGCGACGACGGTGCCACGGCCGCGCTCGGCGGCGAGCCGTTCTCCGCTACCCGACGGGGCGCCGGCTTCTTCGTGCCGCCCACGATCTACACCGGCGTCGACAACTCCATGCGGATCGCCCGTGAGGAGATCTTCGGTCCCGTGCTGGCGGTGATCCCCTTCGATACCGAGGACGAGGCCGTCCAGATCGCAAATGACAGCGACTTCGGGCTCGCCAGCGGTGTCTGGACCTCGGACATTTCCCGTGCGCTGCGGATGGCGGACCGGCTCGAGGCCGGACAGGTGTACGTGAACACCTGGCTCGCCGCCGCCATCGAGACTCCATTCGGTGGCTACAAACAGAGCGGTTACGGCCGCGAAAAGGGCGCTGAGGCGCTGCACCATTACACCCAAGTCAAGACCGTGACGGTGGAACTATGACAATCCTGACGCCCGCACAGGAAAAACTGCGCGACGAGGCGAGAGACTTCACCGCGACCGAATTGTTTCCGGTCGCAAACAAGTTGGACCCGCAACATGCGGACATTCCGTGGTCGATCGTCGACCGTATGGCTGAGCTCGGCTACTTCGGCATCATGATCGATCGCGAGTACGGTGGCCTGGGTTTGGGCATGACCGAGTACTGCCTGGTCACCGAAGAACTGTCGCGCGGCTGGATGAGCGCGGCCAGCATCATCGCCCGCGCCAACGGGACGGGTTCCGCCGTCGCCGACCCCGCCTGGCGAGCGGACATCCTCCGTCGACAAGCGGCCGGCAAATTCATTTCCGCGGGCGCGTTTAGCGAACCCGAAGCCGGCTCTGACGTCGCCGCGGTGTCCTGCCGGGCCGAACGCCGCGGTGACACCTACATACTCAACGGACACAAGCGCTGGTGCGGCTGGGCCGAGGCGGCCGACGCCATCCTGATCCTTGCTCGGACCGCCCCGGGCCGCCGTGAAGGACTCGACGTCTTCCTGGTGGAGAAACCGCGAGGTGAGTTCCCGCCCGGGATCACCGGCACCCCGATCCCGAAAATCGGCTATCACGGCATCACCTCGTGGGCCCTCGAGATCCGTGACCTCGAGGTTCCGGCTACCCATATGCAGGTCGGACCGAACGGGGAAACCGGCACCGGGTTCGCGTTGTTCGCGAACCTGATCAATTGGGGTCGGCTGCACACCGCCGCCCGGGCAGTCGGTGCCGCCCGCGGTGCCCTCGAAGACGCGCTCGCCTACTCGCAAGATCGCGTTCAGTTCGGCAAACCGATCTCCTCGTTCCAAGGAATCAAGTTCCGGCTCGCCGACATGGCCACCCAGGTCGCCGCGGCCCGCGCGTTCTACCTCGACGCCGCGGCCCGATTCGATGCCGGACAGGACTGTCAGCAGGAATGTTCGATGGCAAAACTGTTTGCCAGCGAAATCGCCGAGAAAGTAGCCAGCTCCGCCCTACAGGTCTTGGGCGGCAACGGTTACACCACCGAGTACGCCGTCGAACGGCACTGGCGCGATGCCCGACTGACCCAGATCTTCGAAGGCACCTCGGAGATTCAGCGAACCATCATCGCCCAGCATCTGCTGCGTCAACCCTGACCTCGCTATCTCGATGAAAGGACATCCCATGGACCCGACACTGCCGCTCGATCTCGCACGATTGCGCGCCGTACTGGACGCAGACCCCGAGTTCACCCTGCAGGCGCGCCACCTCGACACCACCATCCGCGTCGTCATCGGTGAGACCCAGTCCTTCCGGCTGGTGCTGAGAGGCGGAAAGGTAGCCGAGATCGACCCCGTCGTCACACCTTTCGACTCGTACGACATCCAGCTGGCCGGCTCGCACGAGCAGTGGAGCGCGCTGCTCGCCGCGACACCAACCGCCTTCTACCAGGACTTCTACCCCGCGATGCTGCACCACGGGTTCCGCATCGAGGGAAACATGGAGATGATCATGGCCTACTACCCAGCCATCAGGCGCCTCGGCGATCTGTTCCGCACCGTTGCAAACGACGAGGTGACAGCATGAGCGCCCGCACCGCCGACATCACCGGACGCTACGTCTACCTCGACATCGAGGGCGTGGAATACCGGGTCTACTACGAAGAAGCAGGCACCGGAGTGCCCGTCATCCTGCAACACACCGCCGGCTGCGACAGTCGTCAGTGGCGCCACCTGCTCGAAGACCCCGACTTCACCTCAACCTATCGACTGATCGCCCCCGACGTGCCCTTCCACGGCCGGTCACTGCCGCCGGAATCACAGCAGTGGTGGACCGAAGAGTACTCACTGACCCAGAACTTCTTCATCGCGTTCCACCTCGCACTGCTCGATGCCCTCGGACTCGACCGACCGATCTTCGCGGGATGTTCGATGGGCGGGCATCTGGCTCCCGATCTCGCACTGCACCACCCCGGGGTCTACCGGGCCGTGATCGGAATCGAAGCGGCGATGGAAAGCCACGGCGTCGAACGCATCCTGCCCTGGCTCTACCACCCCCGCATTTCGAACGACACCAAACCCGCACTGATGTACACCCTGTGCGCACCGCAAAGCCCCGAGGCATTCAAACGCGAGACCGTGTGGGTCTACAGCCAAGGCGCACCGCCGGTATTCAAGGGCGACCTCCACTACTACCTCGTCGAGCATGACCTGACCGAAACCGCGAAGACGATCGACACCAGCAAGACCGCGGTTCACATCCTGAACGGCGAATACGACTGGTCCGCTTACCCCGCGGCCGGTCAGGCCCTGGTAGCGGAGATCGACGGCGCCACCTTCGCCACGATGCCCGGGGTAGGCCACTTCCCGATGTCGGAGAATCCGGAGGCATTCAAGCAGTACTTCATGCCGCTACTGAAGCAGGTGGCCGCACAATGACCGGGCCGCTCGACGGGGTGCGTGTTGTCGATCTGACACACGCTCTGGCAGGACCGTATTGCACCATGCTGCTCGCCGATCTGGGAGCCGACGTACTGAAGGTCGAGTCTCCCTCGGGAGACCTCTCGCGCAAGGCGGGACCGTACCCCGCCGACGACAGCACACGGTCGTTCGGCGGGTACTTCCAGAGCGTGAACCGTGGCAAGCGCAGCGTGGTGTTGGACCTCAAGACTGCGGACGGCGCCGCGACACTGCGCACCCTCGCCGCCGATGCCGACGTTCTTGTCGAGAATTTCACCCCCGGCGTCATGGAACGGCTTGGACTGTCCTACGAGTCCCTGGCCGCGGAGAACCCGCGACTGGTCTACGCCGCTCTCCGCGGCTTCGGTGATCCACGTTCCGGGGAAAGCCCGTATCAGTCGTGGCCAGCCTTCGACGTCGTCATTCAGGCGATGGCGGGGATCCTGGGCATCACGGGCACCGAGGATGGCACTCCCATCAAGGTCGGACCGGGAGTCGCCGACATTTTCCCCGGCACGATGCTGGCAGTCGGCATCACCTCGGCGCTCTACGAAGCGCGGGGAAGCGGCACGGGACAGTTCGTCGACATCGCGATGTACGACGCTGTCATGTCATTGTGCGAGCGGATCGTCTACCAGCACTCCTACACCGGTGCCGTGCCCAAACCAGAGGGAAACAAGCACCCACTGCTCAGCCCATTCGACATCCTGCCCGCGAACGACGGCTGGATCGCGATCGCAGCACCCAACGACAACCGCTGGCGCCGGCTGTGCGAACTCATCGATCGCCCTGATCTCGCCGCCGACCCCGCATTCGCCACCAACGACCTGAGAGTCGCCAGTCGCGGAGCTGTCTACGACGCGCTGGCCGGGTGGGCTCGGAGTCGATCCAAGGAGGAGATCCTCGCCCACCTCGGCGGTCAAGTACCTGTCGGCGCAGTGCGGGACGCGGCCGAGATCATGGCAGACCCCCACGTGGCAGCACGCGAGATGGCCCTCACACTCGATCACCCGGGCAGTACACAGTCATTCGTCGTGGCCGGTCAACCGCTGAAATTCTCCCGCACCCCCGCCGTTCCCACTACCCGCGCCCCACTACTCGACGAACACGGCCCACAGATTCGGGCGGCACACGAGCACGGCAAGGATAGGGCCGGTCAAGGGTCCACACCGTCAACGGCATCCGTCCTGATACACAACACACCATCCGGCTGATCTGGTGCCAGTCCGAAAGTCGACCCGCCGTGGCTGGCCGCAACAACCGGTGACCGTCGGTCATCCTCCCGCAATTTCTGCGGGTGAGGACGTGACGTCCCTTTCAGTCCCCCGTCCCGGCGACGTCGACGACGTCGACATACGGCCCACCGCACCAAGGCATACCCGTCCAGACCAGGAGTGCGATGACGACCGCGAACACGCAAGCCTCGTTCGCCGACCGCGTGAGATGTTCAGTGCAACAGGGAATTGCCCATGTGGTCCTCGACCGCCCGCGCAAACTCAACACACTCGACGGCGCCATGCTCGAGGCGTTAGTGCAAGCCGGCTCACATCTCATCGACAGAACAGACGTACGCGTCGTAGTCCTATCCGGCGCTGGCCGTGCCTTCAGCGCCGGGTTGGATCTATCCCAGTTCGCCCAGATGCAATGCGGACACGGAGCCGATGCCGTCGTGATCGGCGACCGGTTCGGCGCAGCCCGAGCACTGGGGCAGAAGGCCGTCCACGTCTGGTCGATGGTGCCAGTTCCGGTCGTCGCAGCAGTGCACGGTGTGGCCTTCGGCGGCGGACTTCAAATCGCGCTGGGTGCGGACATCCGCATAGTGGCACCAGACACTCAGCTGTCCGTCATGGAGATCCAATGGGGCCTGGTCCCCGATATGGCTGGTACTCAACTGCTTCCCAAGGCAATCGGAGACGGCATGGCGAAGGAACTGACCTTCACCGGTCGAAAGTTCGACGGCACTGCGGCGGCGGAGATGAAACTTGCCACCCGACTCGCAGACGACCCGCTCGAAGCCGCACTCGAACTGGCGCACGAAATCGCGCCCCACAGCCGTACCGCGCTGTGTCAAGCAAAACGACTGCTTGACATCGCCGGTCGTGTACCCCTGGCCGACGCCTTCGACGCCGAACAAGATGCGATCGCACAGCTCATCGGATCCGACGAACAGGTGGCCACCATACGACACCGATTAGGCGCGGTTCGACCTCAGTAACCTCCGATGCTGCCGACCTTCTACGACCGCCCCTACATCCACCTTCATCCCTGGTGTCTTGGGAGGGCATTGAACATCGGATCGAGTAGGTGTCGAGAATCGACCCTTATCTTCAGTCGCTGCGGCGGTGGCACCACTGACCTGGACTTTTGCGTCATGCACCAGGAAGTAGCAGTGGCATCGGCCGCCGCGTCTGCGTCGTGGATCTCGGTGAAAGTGACCTGTCCACCACGCAGTATCCACCCTTGGATCGCCCCGTCGTCTACATGAAAGACGGCTGGGGACGGACTGAAGATGTCGATCCTTACCCGACACGCGCGCTAAACGGAACATTCGCCAGGTCGGATGTGTCGAAAACCCATGGCGAGAAAACTATGTCGAAGAACCTCGACCACGCAGCATCGTCGACACATGCCGATCGGCTGTGGAGGGGTCTCCAGCGCAGACCAGCGACCAACATTTACTCGACCTCTTGGTGTCCACGGTTACCCCGGCGCGTGCGGCCAGGCGGGAGCGGTGAGGTCTGCGCGCTGGGCGAGGAACCGATCGGGGCCGGCAGGAAGCAATAGTCGCCCACGAGAACGCCCGGGCAGCGCGGCTATCCGTCCCGCAGCGCGTGTAACGCCGCGGCCTCCACCGCGAATAACCAGCGAACGTTCTCGCGCCTACTTCGGGGCATAGGGCGGAGGCAACGGCCTTCTGATGTCGACACCCTCGGGTGGGGCGTGTCGTCACGTGTGTCGACGGGGTGAAGCGAAGAATCGACGTAGAACGCGACAGTCGAGGAGGGTGCGATGAACCCCAGTCGCATGCGCAGGCTCCGGCCGGTGCCCGACGCCGAGCCGCAGATGATGTTCCGCACCATCCACGGGTACCGGCGCGCCTTCC
>SEEV01000547.1 GCA_004211695.1 Rhodococcus sp. (in: high G+C Gram-positive bacteria) | reverse complement strand
AGTTGGGCCGAGTTCCGGTCGATGCTCGAGTACAAGGCCGACTGGTACGGGCGGCGGGTGGTGGCGATCGACCGGTTCTGTCCGTCGTCGAAGACCTGCTCGGTGTGTGGGGCGATCGCGTCGACGATGCCGCTGAACGTGCGGGAGTGGACGTGCGGATGCGGCGCCGTCCACGACCGGGATGTGAACGCGGCGAAGAACATTTTGGCCGTCGGACTGACGGTGACAGCCTGCGGAGATGGTGTGAGACCGCCCCGCACCTAAAGTGTGGGGAGGCAACTGTCGGTGAAACAGGAACCTCGGGACGCGAGTCTCGAGGGGAATCTCGGTCGTTCACGGCCGAGAGGACGTCAAACCGGTCACCTTATTGGACCGGACGCCGGACGCCGGACGCCGGTGAGACCGATTCGGTTCCAACCCCGGTTTCGCGGAGAATGGCTCTCTTGCGAAATCTCGCCCGCCGCCCCCTTATTCTTCGAGCATGAATACGCACGTCGTCGACCACCCGCTCGCAGCGGTCCTCCTGACAACGATGCGCGATGCGCGCAGCGACAATGCCACATTTCGCGCGGCCTTGCGACGGCTGACGCACATGCTGGTGTACGAGGCGATGCGCGAGGCTCCGGTCGAGACGTTCGACGTGGTCACGCCCGTCGCGACCGCCGACGGGGTGCGGCTCGCCCATCCGCCGCTGCTCGTCCCCGTCCTGCGCGCCGGGCTGGGGATGGTCGAGCAGGCCAGCAGCCTGATTCCGCAGGCGCGGGTCGGTTTCGTCGGCATGGCCCGCGACGAAGAGACGCATCTGCCGGTGCCGTACCTGGAGTCGCTGCCCGCGGACCTGTCCGGAATCCCGGTGTACGTCCTCGACCCGATGCTGGCGACCGGCGGGTCGATGGTGTACACGATCGAGTTGCTCGTCGCCCGCGGCGCCACCGACGTCACGGCGGTGTGCGTGGTCGCGGCGCCCGAAGGTGTTGCGGCACTCTCGGCGTCGGGTCATCCCGTGCGACTCGTCACCGCGGCGGTCGACGAGGGACTCAACGGGGACGCGTTCATCGTGCCGGGTCTCGGCGACGCCGGGGACCGTCAGTTCGGGCCGCGCTGACCGTCCCCGGCTACAGGGCTTCGGCGAACTCGCGCAACAGGTTCAACCGGGTCGCCGCCGCCGCGCGGGCCGCGGGCAGCGCCGAGCGCTCCGGCACCGGGACGACCACCTCCAGGTAGCACTTCACTTTGGGTTCGGTCCCCGAGGGACGCACGACGATCCGGACGGTCGGCCCGGCGAGGACGACGGCGTCGGTGCAGGACTGTCCGCGCAGTTCCGCCAGGTCGGTGGCCTCGACGGGTTCGCCGGCCAGCTCGGCAGGCAGCGCGGATCGCAGCCGTCGCATCATCGCGGTGATGTCCGCGAGGTCGGTGACGCGCCGCGACACCTGATCTCCGGCGTGCAATCCGAATTCGAGTGCGTAGTCGTCCAGCCGGTCCAGGAGCGTCGCTCCGTCCGCCTTGAGGGTTGCGGCGAGGTCGGCGGCTACGACTGCGGCAGAGATGCCGTCCTTGTCGCGCACCGACTCCGGGTCGACGCAGTGTCCGATCGCCTCCTCGTACGCGTAGACGAGACCCTCGCCTGCCCGGACGAGCCACTTGAAACCGGTGAGCGTGCGGGCGAAGCGGGCGCCGCGGGCGGCGGCCAGTTTCCCGAGCAAAGCCGACGAGACGATGGTCGTCGCGACGAGCGAGTCCGGCGCGGCGGAGGCGAGGACGTGGTCGCCGAGCAGGACTCCCGTCTCGTCTCCGCGGAGCATCCGCCAGCCGTCCGGCCCGCGCACGCCCACCGCGCACCGGTCGGCGTCGGGGTCGAGGGCCAGCGCGACGTCGGCGTCGACCTTCGCGGCGAGCGCCAGGACGGCGTCCGACGCGCCCGGCTCCTCGGGGTTCGGGAACTCGACGGTCGGGAAGTCGGGGTCGGGGTCGAATTGTGCCGAGACGGTGTGGACGTCGGTGAACCCGGCAGATTTCAGTGCGGCGACCGCGGTCTCGCCGCCGACGCCGTGCATCGCGGTGAGCGCGATGCGCAGGGTGCGCGACTGTCCGGTCGGGAGGGACGCGACCCGGGCGAGGTAGCGGTCGACGAGTTCGCCGGACGCCGGTGTGACCGGAACGCGGGGCACCCGATTCGCCGGTCCGATCCGGGTGATCGACGCCTCGATCTCCCGGTCGGACGGCGAGATCAACTGGGCGCCGCCGTCGAGGTACACCTTGTACCCGTTGTCGGCGGCGGCGTTGTGGGAGGCGGTGATCTGGACCCCGGCCGCGGCGCGGAGGTGGCGCACCGCGAACGCGACGACCGGCGTGGGCAGGGGGCGGGGGAGCAGGACGACCGAGAATCCCGCGCCCGCCAGCACTTCCGCGGCGGCGCGTGCGAACGCCTCGGATCCGTGCCGTGCGTCACGCCCGACCACGACGGTGGACCCGCCCAGGCAGCGGTCCTTCAGCCACGCGCTCAGCCCGGCCGTCGTGCGGATCACGACGGCGAGGTTCATGCCGTTCGGGCCTGCCCGCACCGGTCCGCGCAGGCCGGCGGTGCCGAAGGTCAGCGGCGTGGCGAACCGGTCGGCGAGTTCGTCGGGGGAGAGGGCCGCCAGTTCCGCCCGGGTCCCGGGGTCGGGATCGGCGTCGATCCAGTCCGCGATCGGATCGTTCACAGGCGCTCCACCAGTTCTCGCAGAAGCCCGCCCATCCGGTCGGCCGACGCCCGGCCCGCGGCGAGGACCTCCTCGTGGTTCAGGTGTTCGCCGGTGATGCCGGCGGCGAGGTTCGTCACCATCGAGATCCCGAGGACGCGGGCGCCCAGCGCGCGCGCTGCGATCGTCTCGTGGACGGTGGACATGCCGACGAGATCCGCGCCGATCGTGCGCAGCATGCGGATCTCGGCCGGGGTCTCGTAGTGCGGGCCGGGCAGGCCGGCATAGACACCCTCGCTCAGCGATCCGTCGATGTCGCGGGCGAGGGCACGTAGTTCGGGGTCGTAGGCGTCGACGAGGTCGACGAAATCCGCGCCCACGAGCGGTGACCGGGCCGTGAGGTTGAGGTGATCGCTGATGAGGACCGGTTGTCCGACGGTGAAGTCCTCGCGAATTCCGCCGGCGGCGTTCGTCAGGATGACCGTCGTAGCTCCGGCGGCGATCGCGGTGCGCACAGGGTGGACGACGGACGAGAGGGGGTGACCCTCGTAGGCGTGGGTGCGGCCAAGCAGGACGAGGACCCGTTTGCCTCCCACCTCGACGGAGCGGATCGTTCCGGCGTGTCCGGCGGCCGACGGGGGCGTGAACCCCGGTAGATCGGCCATCGGCACCGTGCAGAGTGATTCGCCGAACCGGTCAGCGGCGGCATTCCACCCCGATCCGAGGACGACGGCGATCGAGTGTTCGGCGCAGTTCGTGTGCGCGGCGAGCGCGGCGGCCGCGGCGTCTGGCGTTCCCATGAGGCGATAGTCTTCCAC
>SEEV01000546.1 GCA_004211695.1 Rhodococcus sp. (in: high G+C Gram-positive bacteria) | reverse complement strand
CCACTCGAATTGGAGGACAATCCCATGAGTACTGCGACAGGGAAGACCAAGAAGCGCGACCGGACACACTGGTTGTACATGGGGGTCATCGTCGCCGTCGTCGCGGGCGTCCTCGTCGGGTGGCTGGCTCCGGAGGTCGGCAAGTCGCTCGGCGTGCTCGGCACGATGTTCGTCGACCTCATCAAGATGATGATCAGCCCGGTCATCTTCTGCACGATCGTGCTCGGCATCGGATCCGTGAAGGCGGCCGCGAAGGTCGGCAAGGTCGGCGGACTCGCCCTCACCTACTTCATCGGCATGTCGACCGTCGCCCTCGGCATCGGCCTCGTCGTCGGCAACCTGCTCAACCCGGGCTCCGGTCTCAACATCAGCGCCGACACCGCCGGAACCGGAGCCGCGCTCGCCGAGAAGGCCCACGGCGCCGGCGGCACCATGGACTTCCTGCAGTCGATCATCCCCACGTCGCTGATGTCGGCGTTGACCGAGGGAAGCGTGCTGCAGACCCTGTTCGTCGCGCTGCTCGTCGGCTTCGGACTGCAGGCCCTCGGCAAGCAGGGTGAGCCGATCCTGCGCGGTGTCGGCCACGTCCAGAAGCTCGTCTTCAAGATCCTGTCGATGATCCTGTGGCTCGCGCCGATCGGTGCCTTCGGCGCCATCGCGAACGTCGTCGGCCAGACCGGTCTCGGTGCCGTCGTCCAGCTCGCCACCCTGATGCTCGGCTTCTACCTGACCTGCCTGATCTTCGTGTTCGGTGTCCTCGGATCCGTGCTCCGCGTCGTCGCCGGCGTCTCGATCTTCAAGCTGGTGAAGTACCTGGCCCGCGAATACCTGCTGATCTTCGCCACGTCCTCGTCCGAGTCCGCACTGCCGCGACTGATCGCGAAGATGGAGCACGTCGGCGTCGAGCGCACCACCGTCGGCGTCGTCGTCCCCACCGGCTACTCGTTCAACCTCGACGGCACGGCGATCTACCTGACCATGGCCTCGATCTTCATCGCCGACGCGATGGGACAGCCGCTGTCGTTCCCCGAGCAGCTGTCGCTGCTGGTGTTCATGATCATCGCGTCCAAGGGTGCTGCCGGAGTCTCCGGCGCCGGGCTCGCCACCCTCGCCGGTGGGCTGCAGAGCCACCGTCCCGAACTGCTCGACGGCGTCGGCCTCATCGTCGGCATCGACCGGTTCATGTCCGAGGCCCGCGCGGTGACGAACTTCTCCGGCAACGCCGTCGCCACCCTGCTCGTCGGTTCCTGGACCAACACGATCGACAACGAGCGCGTCCGCACCGTTCTCGACGGCAAGCTCCCGTTCGACGAGTCGACGATGGTCGACGACGGCCACGGCGAGGTGGTCGAGGAGCAGGCCACCGAGACCCCCGCCGAGAACAAGCAGCGGGTGCTCGTGAAGAGCTGACAACCTCTCCGAAGTAAACCTCTGTGCGCCCGGGCGATTCGAAGCCTGGGCGCACAGAGGTTTGTTGGCTACCTTGGTGCGCATGACGACTCCTGTTCAGAACATCGGCATCAACACACTCGGCGGCACGCCGACCTCACTCGGCGAGTACGACGGTCGCGCCGTCCTCGTGGTGAACGTCGCCTCGAAGTGCGGGCTCACCCCGCAGTACAAGGGCCTCGAGAAGCTGGCCACCGACTATGCAGACCGCGGACTGACCGTGATCGGCGTCCCCTGCAACCAGTTCATGGGTCAAGAGCCCGGCACCGCCGAAGAGATCGAGACCTTCTGCTCCACCACCTACGGCGTCACGTTCCCGTTGCTCGAGAAGATCGAGGTGAACGGTGACAACCGGCACCCGCTCTACGAGGAACTGACCAAGGCGACCGACGCCGAAGGGGCGGCGGGCGACATCCAGTGGAACTTCGAGAAGTTCCTCGTCGCCCCCGACGGCACCGTCGTCAACCGGTTCCGTCCCCGCACCGAACCGGACGCCCCCGAGGTCGTCGACGCCATCGAGGCCGTCCTGCCGAAGTAGGCGGCTCCGCCGCCCGTGCGCCTTTCTGGTAGCTCCGACTACCAGAAAGGCGCACGAGCTTTGCCTCGTGTTCACGTTGTCCTGTCACGCTGGGGCCATGACCGGACAGCTGATCGTGTCGGTGTCAGGACTCAAGGACGAGACGCGCGACTTCGCGGCCGCGTTCGCCGAGGAGATGGATGCGCGCGGCGTGCCGCTGTCGCTGCTCGTCGCCCCGCGCCTGAAAGATAAGTATCGACTGGTCAACGACCTCGCGACGCAGGACTGGGTCCGCGCGCGCCGGGCCCGCGGCGACGCGGTCGTCCTCCACGGATACGACCAGGCCGCGACCAAACGCCGGCGCGCCGAATTCGCCTCGCTTCCCGAGCACGAGGCGCGACTGCGACTGCTGGCGGCAGACCGGGTGATGGAGCAGACCGGGCTGCGCACCCGACTCTTCGCAGCCCCGCGCTGGCTGGCGTCCCAGGGCGCCGTCGCGGCCCTGCCGTCCGCCGGGTTCCGCCTGCTGGCCGGGATGACCGCCATCCACGACCTCGAACGCGAGACGTCGGTGCGGTCGCGCGTGCTGGGGATCGGTGAGGGATTCCGCGCCGAACCGTGGTGGTGCCGGGCGCTGGTCCTCGGCTCAGGACGGACCGCCAAGCGCGGGGGAGTGGTGCGCCTCGCCGTCACCGCCAAGCAACTCGGCACCTCGGGACCGCGGCAGGCGATGCTCGACGCCGTCGACCTCGCGCTCTACCACGGCGCCCAGCCCGAGGTGTACCGCTGGCGGCCGCGGATTCCGCAGATCGGTGCCGCCTGACCCGTGAGTACTTGTTAACCGCCCGCGGTTAAGAAGTACTCACAGGGCCGTCAGGCCACCTCGACGCTCGACTCGCTCGGCATCGTGCGGAATTCGGTGCCCTCGGGCGCCATGTCGGTGTAGCGGCCGTAGAAGATGCCGGTGGCCTCGTTCGCGATGATCGCCTGGTGGATCGGCACCGCGACCCGCGGTGCGACCGCGCGCAGGTAGTCGATGGCCTCGGAGATCTTCAGCCACGGCGCGGCGGCGGGCAGGGCGAGCACGTCGACCGTCTGCTCCGGGACGAACAGAGAGTCGCCCGGGTGCATGAGCCGGGCGGGGTTGCCGGCGTCGCCGAGCAGGAATGCGGTGTTGTCGATCACCGGGATGTCCGGGTGGATCACCGCGTGCCTCCCACCGGTGCCGGTGACGTGCACGTCGCCGATGTCGAACTCGTCGCCGGCGTGCACCCCCGTCCAGGCGCCGCCGAGCTGGGCCGCGGTCTGCGGGTCCGAGTACAGCGCCGCGCCGGGGTTCGCCTCGACGAGGGCGGGCAGTCGTTGCTGGTCGACGTGGTCGGGGTGCTGGTGGGTCACCAGGATTGCGTCCAGTCCGGTGATGCCTTCGAATCCGTGGGAGAAGTTGCCCGGATCGAAGAGGATGGTGGAACCGTTCAACTCGACGAGGACGCAGCTGTGGCCGAAGTGAGTCAGTCGCATGAATTCGAGTATGCGCCTGCATGC